>CAZRAC010000011.1:0-48071 GCA_964597995.1 uncultured Syntrophaceae bacterium
GGGCATTGCGGCGGAAATTGTCGAAGCAAAGGGTCTGGCTTGCTCCCACCGTCATCGACAGGGCGTTGCTGACGCGTGCAATCGTCTCATAAACCAGCAGTGTTTCAACGTAACCAAGGCCGGCTCCGCCGTATTTTTCCTCAAAAACGATGCCGTTCACACCGAGATTACCAAGTTCCTTGAACAGATCTTTCGGCATCTCGTCAACTTCATAGGCGTGTTCCATCTGGGGCTCCAACCATGATGTAGCCCACTTGTATACGCTGTCTTCGAGCATCCTTTGCTCTTCGGTAAAACTAAAGTCTAACGCCATAAACCTATACCTCCCTTTCTTTGTGTGGTTGCGAAAATGACAACTATAGCGAACGCCGCTGGAAAACCGACGTACCGACTTGGTCATTTTTTAACAGAATATGTATGGTTGGTGCGCCCCTAATGCTGAACTAAACTTGTATCTCATACAGGAATATGACTGTGCTGTCAAGATAAAAAGATTGCAAAATAAATGTGCAAGCATTGTTGGTGTTGAATATACCGGAAAAATGTAATATGCATATACTGTATCAGTACGGCGTTGTGGATTAATAGGTCTTTCTCGCTTCGAGACCTTCCACCAATATATTTACAGATGAAACAGCAACTTATCGTTTAAAGAGGCAAATCGACGCTCGGAGATAAATAAAAAGATGGAGGATAGGATAGAAGTGAACGGAAATATAATCACAATAAGCGATATCAAAAGACTTTTAGAAATTGAGCCAGCAGGAACTTTGGTCACCTCTTTTTATCTTAATGTAGATGCTCGCCGTATTTCCCCCCTTAAATACAAGGCGATAGCCCGAAATTTACTTCGCGAGAAGCAGCAATCTTTAGAGAAAGAGGATAGGCCAAAGGAACTGCTGAACAAGGTAAAAGAGGATTTCAAGAGGATCGAAGACGTTGTGGCTAATCGCTTCGAGTTGAAGGGAAGGGTAAGAGGGTTAGTGGTGATTGCCGATGCAGCACGCGATTTTTTCCAGGTCTACCGGGTTGCTCAGCCGGTGAAGTCTCAGGTCGTGGTGGACCCTGACCCTTATATACGTCCATTGGTAGCGATCTTGGACGAGTACCATCGACTGATGTTGGTTTTATTGGATCATCGGGAAGCTCGCCTATTGGAAGTGTACATGGGGGAAATATTGGAGCATGAGACGTATCAATCCGGTGTTCGAGGAAAAGTAAAAGAGGGTGGCTGGTATGGTTTAGAGGAGCGCCGGATCGAAAGAAGTATCGAGAATAAAATCATCCGCCATTATCAAAGGGTAGCTGATAATGTGTTGGAACACTTTAGGAAGGGTCATTTTGAGTATCTTTTTATAGGCATAAGAGCAGAAGATTATTCGCTTTTCTTCCCCGTCCTCCATAGCTATTTGCAACCGAGGGTAAAAGGTAGGTTAGATATTAGCCCTAAAGACCATATCAACGATATCACTGAAGCGGCGCTGAAGGCGGAGAGAAAAATAGAAGAAGAGGAAGACAGCAAAATTTTAGAGCATGTCGTGGAGACAGTAAACAAGGGGGGGTTGGCTACTAAGGGGATAGACAATGTTTTACGTGCTATTCCTTTGGGGGCATGCCAGATTTTGGTAGTAGATGATGATTACTCCATGCCGGGATATATCTGCAAGGATTGTTCTTACTTATCTTTGAGGGAGGGAGATTGTTCCTTTTGCGGAAAGGAGGCCCTTTCGGTGGAAGATGTGGTAGAAGAAGCCATGCAGGAAGTTCTTTTGCAAAGAGGAGAGATTAAATACATCACCACCGACCACCCTCGCTTAGGAGAGATCTCCCACATCGGGGCCTTGTTGCGTTACAAAATTTGACGGAAAGCATTCTTCGATCGCGGCAGGGATGGCGGCAATGATATGCCTGATCTTGGTGAAAGGTGTTGCCGCCGCATGCAGGCCGGAAAGCCGATTTATCTTTGCCGCCAGGTTTGCCGCCTCCCGGAATCCAAACCCGGCATGGATGAAGGCGCCCAACATCCCGGTGATGGTGTCGCCTGTCCCGCCGATCGCTTCGAGGGCAGGGATATCCGGCGTCGAGACGCAGCCGACAACCCGTCCGTCCTCCACGATGTAGTCCGTGGCTCCCTTGACCACCAGCATTTTCGCGGCGCCCCCATGCCGGTGGGCGGCTAAGGCAAGCTCCGGGATCATGGCGCTATCTGACTCGAAAAGGTGACGGCTGACATAGGCCGGATGGGATGCCTCGGGGTCGGCGAGGAAGGCCATCTCGGAGTGGTCGGGGGTGAATATGTCGAACCGGGGGGCGAGTCCGGCGGCCTTTGCGGCATACATGGCCGCGGCATCGGCGACCAAGACGGGCTTCCTCGGGCACCTTTCGGAGGATTCGACGACCCTTTTCATCAGGCCCATGACCGGGAGCATGTAATGGAGGACGAGGACGCGGGGAGAGAGGGACGGCAGGTTACGGATCAGGTATTCATAGAGAGAGCGACTTCCCTTACCCATGCCCCTGTCGCCCACGAGGAGCGCCCGGGGTGCCTCCGTTCCCAGATAGGCTGTCACCTTGCAGGCGGCGCCGACCAGGGCCGCCGTTCCCTGCGTGCAGGAGAGGGCTTTCCCGTCGAGAAACAACGACTCTTCGTCGAAAGCGACTGGTCCGATGGTCAAGGGGAAATCCTCATCCGGTATGGTCCCGCAGATGAGCAGCATATCAACTTCTCCCTCCGTTACCTTTCCAGATGTCCAGAGACTCGATAAAGGCCCTGTCGAGCATGAGAGAACACAGGGTATAGCCGTATTCCTTCGGCCGCCGGGCTTCCGTCAACTTTTTGTCGATGAGACAGGCGTGCAGGTAAGGGATGTCGGGGCAGCCGCCTCCCGAGACGTTCACGACCCTGCCGGATTCTTTTTCGAAGGTAAGTTTCATGTTTCCTGCCTTGACCATCACGGCCTCGCCGAAATCGGTTACCTTGACGACGCCAAGCAGAGCGCCTTTGCCTTTCACGGGTAGTATTTCCAGATAGCCGGCCTTCTTTTCGGCAAACAACCGCTCGATACCCGTCTGCTCGACTAAGTTGATCTCCACGGCCAGGTCGCAACCCTTGCGGAGGGCGGGCGGCGGCGCGACGAGCCTGGCCTCGTAACCGGCCGCCATCAAGAGCCTTTCTGCTGCGATGGCCTCTTCGACATTGTTGAAGAGGATTATGCCGCCTTCCGACTGCCCTTTCTTTTTGAAATCAAAGACCATTAAACACCCCTATCGATCCTGAGCAGGAACGTGTCGCCATGCGTTTCACATGTGACGGTACAGCCGGAATGGACCGCCATCCTCGTCACATTTTCTTTTGCCGTTTGCGAGTCTGCGGTTACTTCTATCGGAAAACTGCCCCTGTCGATGGCCCTCTTTACAAGGATGACGGGCTCCGGGCAGGAAAGACCGCGTGTGTCGATCGTCTCGGACATGGAATACCTCCTATTTTACCGAATCCGCTCTCTCATGGAGAAACCGATAGCAAGGGTGATGACAAGGCCGATGAGGACGGCCGATTGACCCCATGCGGAAGGACCGCCGATCACGAGAAGCTGCGCCGCCCTGTCAAACTTGTCCGGGGCGGCCGCAAAATCGAGATTGTGGGCGAAGGCCGCTCCCATCAGCATTCCGAAGATGAAAACAGTCGCGTCGGCGTCTCCTTCGCCGGACATGAAGAATTGTCGTCCCGGGCAGCCGCCGGCAAGGGCGAAACACAAGCCCGATAAGCACATCCCGAGGAAATTCCAAAGGTGATTAGAATGTGCAATGGGTTGCTGTGCGAAACCGATGTTGACCTTCCCGATCAGAAAGTTGACGGCGAAGGCGGCCACAACGAATGCAATGACCCCGCTCAATAAGTGAAAATCTTTTATCAGGATGACGTCGCGAAGGGCACCCATCGTGCAGAATCTTGTCCTTTGGGCAAGGACTCCTACGAGCAATCCGGCGCCGAGGGAAAGGAAGAGTGGCGCGTGCATGGAGCCGGGGCCTGCACTACTGAAGAAGACAGGCCCGTCGGACGTGAATTTGACTTCGAGAGCGACGAGAAGGAAAAGAAAAAGCATGAAGGCAGGCATGACCAATCCCACAGCGGTACGGTTCGGTGCCGAGCGGCCGAGGCTGTAACCGGTTTTAAGAAACCATACGCCGACGGTGATTCCCGCCGCAAGACCCGCGATACCGACGACGGCGTTCAGGTCCCCGCCTGCCAGCCGGGCAAGGGCGCGCCAGGGACAACCGAGGAACGCGAGTGCCCCCACCATGGCGAAGAAGCCGAGGACGAAACGGATCAGCGGTGCCGACCCTCCCCTGGGCCTGAATTCCCGGAAGGCGAGGGCTGACAATAGAGAACCGAAGACGAAACCGATAAGCTCGGGGCGGATGTACTGCACGGCACCCGCCCGATGAAGGCCGATCGCGCCCGCCGTGTCACGGGTGAAACAGGCCACACAGACGCCCATGTTCGGTGGGTTGCCGAGATAGACGAGATAAGCCGCGATCGCCCCTATGATTCCTCCCGCCGTGACGATTCCTGTGCTGGATGACAGAAAATCTTTCATCGCCTTGCCACCTCTTTTGATCGAGATATTTTTAGCAAAATTTGCTTCGCACGCTTTCTATGTTGAATAAAAGGAATATGTCAAATCAATAAAAGTTATCGACTGCGTTTGTGTATAGCCGGGACTTATGGTATGAATCGGCCGTGAAATACGACGGATTCAAGAACATCACCTTCCAGCAGATGGAGGCCCTCGTTCACCTGGTCGAGGAGCGGAGCTTCAGCCGGGCGGCGAAGAAGATGCTCCTCACCCAGCCGGCTTTGACGAAGCACATCAAAAACATCGAGGAGGTGCTGGGCGCGAAGGTCGTAAACCGGGGTGGGGCGGGGCTCTCCCTGACGCCGGAAGGAAATATCCTGCATGATTATGCGGGGCGGATCCTCAGGTTGAGAGATGAGGTGAAGGAAAAGATAGAAAATGCGAGGGGAAACGCAGGCGGTGTTGTGACTGTGGCTGCAAGCACTATCCCGGCGACGTACATACTGCCCCGCATCCTGAAGGGTTTCCAGGAGGTTTGTCCCGGTATCCAGGTGCGCATCGAGTCGATGGACAGCGAAAAGGCCCTCGACAGCATCTTGAACGGCGAAGCGGACATAGGGTTCGTAGGAAAATCGCCGCCCGGCCGGAGGATATACGCCGAGGTCTTCTGGCCCGACCGGTTGATTCTCGTAGTCCCCGCCGGACATCCCTGGGCAAAGAGAAAATCGGTTTCGGCGAAGAAACTTGTGAAGGAACCTTTTGTGACCAGAGAAAGGGGTTCCGCAACGAGAGAAGTCGTGGAGTCCTGTTTGAAGCAAAATGGTGGGTTGAATCCTGCAGACTTAAACGTTGCCGCCGAACTCGGCAGCTCGGAGGCGGTGAAGGAGGCGGTGGTCGCGGGCGTCGGGGCATCCGTCATCTCGATCCATGCGGTCGCAAGGGAGATACGGCAGGGTCTCCTATCCGGTCTAACCGTCAAAGGGTGTCCGTTCGCAAGGTCTTTTTATTTGATTTACAGGCGCCGATTGGATTTAATGCAGTATCACCGGTTGTTTATCGACTACGCAAGGCGGCAACCGATACCGGCGGACGTAGATCTTCTACAGCAGAGGAGTTTTGTGACATGGCCAATAAAATAAGGTATTACAGCACAAACAGGAACCTCGACTCCGTTCCCGGGGTCGTTCCATTCAAAGAGACGGTTTCTTTCCGGGAGGCGCTGCTTCAAGGTCAAGCGCCGGACGAGGGACTTTTCATGCCCGACCCCGTCCCGACGCTCGACCTGGACGACATTTATGCCTTGAAGGGAAAGCCGTACATTGAGGCTGCCATGCTCGTTTCGAGGGCTTTTCTCGAGGCAGAGGTGTCCGGTGATGTTCTGGAGAAGGTCGTTGTCGATTCATACCCTTTCGGGGTGCCGCTTGAGCGCGTCATGGACAGGAAGTACATCATGCGATTGGACCGGGGGCCGACCGCTTCTTTTAAAGATTTCGCCGCCCGGATGATGGCCCGTCTGATGAGTCACTTTCGGGTCGAGGGGAGCAGATTGAACGTCCTTGTGGCGACTTCCGGTGATACGGGGAGCGCCGTGGGCGAGGCCTTCAAAGGGGTGGAAGGGATCGATGTCTACATTCTTTATCCCCGGGCGGAGGTAAGCGGAAGGCAGAAAAAGCAGCTGGACACCATCGGCGGCAATGTCCTTGCGATCTCCGTTGACGGAAAGTTTGACGATTGCCAAAACCTGGTAAAACAGGCCTTTTCTGACCGCGCCCTTGAAGGTCTGAACTTGACCTCGGCAAATTCGATAAACTTCGGAAGGATCCTTCCCCAGATTGTCTATTATGTCTATGCATACGCCCAGCTTGCGGGGCCGGGGGAGGAAATCGTCTTTTCCGTGCCGTCGGGGAATTTCGGCAACGCGCTCGGGTGCGAATACGCCCGCCGTATGGGACTACCCGTCAGGAAACTCGTCATGCCCACTAACGAGAACGACGAATTCCCCCGCTTTCTCAAGACAGGCCGCTACACGAAATTGTCTCCTTCGAAAGCTTGCATCTCGAATGCCATGAACGTGGGTCATCCGAGCAACCTCGCACGGTTCTTCGACCTGTACGGCGGCACGGTCGACCGCAACGGGACGGTACACCGATACCCCGACATCGAGGAGATGAAACGGCGGATATTTTCCGTGAGCGTGACCGATGAAGAGACGAGGCAGACGATCAAGCGGGTTTATGCGAGCTACGGGGTGGTGCTTGAACCTCATGGTGCGGTCGGTTGGAAGGGACTGGAAGATTACCTCGCCGCCCGCGGTGATTTTCCGCTCTGCGTTTGTCTCGAGACGGCCCATCCGGCCAAATTTCCCGACGAAATAGTCGAACTTATCGGGGTCGCACCGGAGTTGCCGTCCGGTATGATGGACATAGACATGCGGAAAGGTGAGCCGATCGAGCTCCCGGCGGATTATGAGGAATTCAGATATTTTCTGTGGAAAAACTTGAAGACCCGTGAATGAGGCCTTTGCACCGGGGCTTGCGAATGTTCATAGCGCTCGCCGCGGAAGCCTCGATTTGTGCATGATCGTCGCGGCAATTTCCTCCACCGACATGCTCGTTATGTTGAGGAAGGGGATATTCTTCGAGACGAAAAGATACTCGGCCATGGCCAGCTCCCGTTGACATTGGACAAAAGAGGAATAGCGGCTGTCGGGCATACGCTCGGAGCGGATTTTTTGCAGTCGTTCGGGGTTGATGGTGAGTCCGAAGAGTTTGTCGCGGTAAGGTTGCAGGACGCCGGGGACCTTCTTGTATTCGATGTAGAGGTCTTCTTCGGTGAGCGGGTAGTTTGCCGCGTAGATGCCGAATTGAAGACCGAGGTAAAGACAGGTGGGGGTTTTCCCCGTGCGCGACACGCCGATGAGGATCACGTCGGCCTTGTCGTAGTCTTTCGTCGAAACGCCGTCGTCGTTACGGAGGGCGTAATTGACTGCGTCGATGCGGATGTTGTACATGCTGTCGTCGAGCAGCCCATGGGCGCGACTGATTCCGGAGGTCGACCGCATGTGGAGCGCATCCTCGAGGCGGCCCATGAAGGCGTCGTAAAGGTCGAACACAACTCCCTCACTCTTCATGATGATCGTTCGGACTTCCTTGTTGAGGAGTGTACTGAAGATGATGGGCGG
The DNA here is from genome assembly GCA_964597995.1 of uncultured Syntrophaceae bacterium. Taxonomy (GTDB): domain Bacteria; phylum Desulfobacterota; class Syntrophia; order Syntrophales; family UBA4778; genus UBA2207. The sequence continues at coordinate 7,759 of CAZRAC010000011.1, forward strand.
CAACCCCTTATCCCGGGCGTCGGCGTCGATCTGCGCGGCCGTTTCGTCCGCTTTTTCAACGGTGTCCACGAAAGGGACGGTAACCGGGTCGAACTTGATGTGCTCGAAGTGAACGAGCAGGCTGTGTCCCAGTGTTTCCGCCGCGACGGTCGTACTTTCCGATACGAAAAAGATCGTGCGTTTTGCCTCCATGAAGTACTCCCCCCTCATCTACCTGGTCATGACCAGTTTCTGCTCCTCCCGGGGGACATACCACTTGATGAAGTTGTGGCCGATTCCGATGGGGGCTGGTTCTATCCCTCGGAATCTTGCGCTTATGATCGGGAGCGCATCCGGGCAGTACAGAAAGGTATAAGGTTGCTCCTCGGCAAGGATCTCCTGAACCCTATAGTAGCATTTCTTCCGTAACTTCATGTCGAAGGTGCTCCGTCCCCTTTCCAAGAGACGGTCTACTTCCGCGTTCTTGTAAGAGATAAAGTTCAGTTCGTCTGGTCCCGTTTTGCTCGAGTGCCACACATCGTAAATATCCGGGTCGAGGGGGATCGTCCAGCCGAGGATGGTGACATCGAACTTCCGCTTATTGATGAACTCCTTGACGAAGGCCGCCCATTCGATGATGCGGATCTTGGCCTCGATCCCGACGTCGGCGAGGCGGCGTTGGATGATCTCTGCTGTCTTTTTCCTGACCTCGTTTCCCTGATTGGTGATGATTTCGAACGAGAAGGCCTTTCCGTCCTTTTCCAGGAACCCGTCTCCGTTCCGGTCGGTCCAGCCAGCTTCGGCAAGAAGCTCCCGGGCCTTGGCTGGGTCGTAGGGGTATCGCCTGACATGGGGGTTGTAGGCCCAGGTGCCGGGTTTGTAAGGTCCCGTCGCCTCCTTCCCTAATCCAAGAAGGACGCCTTGTACGATCTCGTCCTTGTCGATGGCGTAAGCGATGGCCTGTCTGACGCGCTTATCGGCGAAGAGGGGATTTTTCAGGTTATAACCCAGATAGGTGTAGGAGAACGACAGATATCGGTACTTTCGGAAGTTCTTCCTGAAGAATCCTGTTTCCGTCTGCCGTGTGAATTGCAGCGGCGTTAGGTCCATCCGGTCTATACCCCCCGCCCTAAGTTCGAGAAACATAGTGGCCATGTCGGGGATTATCCGCATGATGTAGCCGTCGATGTAAGGCCTTCCTTCCCAGTAGTCCGGGTTGGAGACAAGGACGATTTTCTGCCCCGTAACCCACTCCTTGATCATGTAAGGGCCGGTTCCTACGGGACGTCGGGAAAGAGGTGTCCGGGTGATGTCCGCGCCTTCGAGGAGATGTTTAGGTAGAATCGCTGTGCTCCAGCTCGTGAGGGCCGGCGCGAAGGGTCTATCGTAAGTCGCCCGGAAGGTGTACGGGTCTATCACCTCGGCCTTTTTCACCTTGAGGAAGTCTCCCGAATATGCGGTCGGGGTCTTCGGGTCGATGGTGACCCTGTACGTGTAAAGCACATCGTCGGCCGTAAAAGGCTTACCGTCTTGCCATCTTATGCCCTTTCTCAGGTGGAAATTGATGACGAGCCCTCCCTGCGATACCTCCCACGATTCGGCCAGGTCGCCGACCACGTTCAGGTCTTTGTCGTATTTGACGAGGCCGTTGTATATAAGGGCCGCGATTGAGTGCGATGTGTTATCGGAGGCAAGGATGGGTATGAGGTTGCTCGCGTCTCCGATGGAACCTTCCACGAGGACGTCGCCGTAAGCCGGGCCCGTATCCGCCGTTGGGCCCCTCTCTTCATCGACGCCCTTCGACCCGGAACAACCCATAAACGGTATGATGACGAGGATCAGCAGGAGAGAGAATCCTGCAAAGCATCTCTTCATGGCAACATGCTATCTCACAGGGTTATGATTATCAACGGATTTTTCTCTTCACGAGAGAGGCGACGAACCGTGACATTTCGGAGAGGACCCGCTCGCGGGCCTGATCATGGGGGGTATGACCGCAATCGAAAATGACCTTGCCTTCCGCTCGGCCGGAAACTTTTTGCACGATCGTTTGCACCTGGGCGGGCGTTCCGTATTCATCGTCGAATCCTTGGATGGCAAGGACGGGTGCCGTGACTTTTTTTAGGTATTCGACGATATTCCAGTTGCGGAACTCCGGCGCCAGCCAGGTGTCGGCCCATCCCCTAAACACCCGGTCCGTGTTGTTTCCGTGGTAACGGGCCAGGCGTTCGCGGAGGTCCGACGTCTCATAGACGCGTACCGCCTTCCTGATACCTCTGAGCGTTATGTCCTCGACGAAGACGTGAGCCGCCTCGGTGATCACGCCGAGGACATTCCCAGGATGGGTGGCAGCATAGATCAGCGCAATGGATCCGCCGTCACTGTGCCCGACCAGTATGGCCTTTTTGATCCCCATCTCTTTCATGACCTGCGGAAGATATTCCAGTGCTTCCTCGTGGAGATAGTTTACTTCTCTTTTCCCCCCGAGCGGGTCGGATTTGCCGTGACCCCGGCGGTCATAGATGAGGGCCTGGAGATGAGCCGCCTTGCTGAGAACAAGGGGGAAATCCTTCCATTGGCCGATGCTACCTAAGCCCTCGTGGAGAAAAAGCAGGGTGGGTAACCGGTTGTCTGGGGAGAATCCGACGGGCTTGATGACCTCGGCTGCAAGACGACAACCCTTTACCGTGATATAGAAAGGATGCCGGGAGCTGTCTTTTTCTCCTGTCATAGTACTAACCTGTCCGTCAAAATGAAACCTTTATTCAAATTTATGCCAAAAGACTGCCCACGAGAGCCGCTTATGATATTTTTCTTATGCTAAAGAGCCGGATTAATCAAGCCGGAATTGTCAGCTTTTTATTCTATCGGTAAGAGTACCTTGTGGGGTGTTGCGAGCCGTGATATTAGAAAGCACGGGTCGCTTTATCCCGTTGCCTATACAGAAGAGGATGTAAGATGAACCCTTTCAAAGTCGCCACATACAATGTGAATTCTATCCGTTCTCGCATACCCCTTGTGATCGCATGGCTGAAGAAAAACCGGCCAGCCGTTCTATGTATGCAGGAAACCAAAGTGGAAAACGACAGTTTCCCGGCCAAGGAATTTCATGAGGCTGGCTACCATGTAGTATTCAGCGGCGGAAGCCGTTACAACGGCGTTGCCGTGGCTTCTCTCGAGGAGCCACGGGATGTCTGCTTCGGTTTTGAAGACGGGGGACCGCCGGATAGAGACAGGTTGATCCGTGGTGTTTTCTCGGGGATACCGATTTTGAACGCTTACGTACCCCAGGGGACGAGCAGGGAGGACCCGCGGTTTCAGTACAAACTCGAGTGGTTCCGCCGCCTGCTCGCGCTGCTCAACAGGTTTTACTCCAGCAAACAGCCCTTGGTCTGCTGCGGGGACCTCAACGTGGCGCGGGAGGAGATAGACGTCCACAACCCTAAAAGACTCCTTGGACACGTGGACTTTAATCCCGAGGTATGGGAGGCCTTCGATAGCCTGAAGGCCTGGGGGTTTGTAGACGTCTTTAGGAAATTTCATGCCGGAGAGCCCGGTCACTATACGTTTTTTGATTACCGCGTTCCCCGGTCGGTGGAGAGGGGCCTGGGTTGGAGGGTCGATCATATTCTGGCCACACCGATTATGGCGGAGAAGGCAGTGAATGCTTATATCGACATGGAGGCGAGGCGGGCGGAAAAGCCTTCTGACCACACCGTGCTAGTGGCAGAATTCAAGACATGAAAAATCGAGGAGCTTGGGAAATTCATTGCTGGGTATTTCTTGGGCCGGTTGAGAAATGATGGGCTCGCAAAAAGTCGAGAATTACTACTTTCGTCATTCCGGCGAAAGCCGGAAACCAGTATATTCGATGTGTTCTGGATGCCGGATCGAGTCCGGCATGACGTTTTTGGACTTCTTGCGAGGACGGCAAAAATGAGGTCTACAATTCTCGTCCGCATGGTTATCGGCTATCTCGCCATATTCATTCCCGTGGCGGCAGTCAGTGCCTATGCCATTTCGCAGCTTTCCCTCTTCCGCAAAGTGACGGATGATATCTTGCGGGTTGACAATCGTATGAAGGATCTTCAGCAAAAACTCGTCGATTCTGTCCTCACTCAAACACGCTACGAAAAAAAATATCTCCTCACAAAGGACAAAGAACTCTACAGTCAGTACATGCTCGCCGCCAGGGAAGTCAGCAAACATATCGATGAGGCAATATCCGAAGCAGATACCGCGCATAAAAGGGAGACGTTAAAGAGGATAAAGGCTCACCATGCTCGTTATAAGGCAACGTTCAATAAGGAAGTGAAATTCGTACGCAAAAATCAACTATATCCCCGGAGTACCTACCGGGATAAAAAAAATAAAGCAGTCGACGAGATATTACGGGAACTGAGAAATCTGAAAATTTACACAGAGCAAGACACCTATGAAAGGATAAAACAGATTGGAGAGTCTGGGGCAAAGGCAAGTAAGGTTGCAATGATCATGAGTGGCGGCTTTATCCTTCTGGGAATGATCATTTCGATCTTCATCACCAGGGGCATTACCAGGCCCCTTTCTTTGATGAGAAAAAAGACGAGGCAAGTTGCCGGAGGGGATTTTGAGTGCAACCTCGACCTCTCCTCTCCGCCCGAAATACGAGATATGGCACAAGATTTCAATCTTATGTGCAGCAAGTTGAGGGAGATGGATAAGATGAAATCCGACTTTTTCTCATTGATGGCCCATGAATTACGCATGCCCCTTGCCTCGATCAAAGAAGGAATCGACCTTCTGTCGAAAGGCATAGGAGATGAGTTTGAAGAAAAGCGGAAAGAACTTCTCATAATCTTGGCCGAGGAGAGCAACCGTATGGTGGATCTGGTTAATTCCCTGCTCGACCTCTCGAAAATGGAAGCGGGAATGATGACTTTGAACTTTGAAGTATCGGATATCAAACCCCTCATACACAAAGTTGCTTCCGGTATGGAACCTCTGGCGATGGCTAAAAATGTGGCAGTCGATGTGGAAGTCCCCCTGGATTTACCTTACGTCAGGATTGATAAGGAAAGGATCCTTCAGGCCCTCAGAAATTTGACCGGGAATGCCGTTAAATTCTCACCGGTAGGCGGTCATGTGACGATAACCGCCCAACCCATGGACGGAGGGTTGAGGGTTTCTGTGACAGACACGGGGCCCGGCATACCGAAAGAAGACCTAAGCGGAATCTTCGATAAATTCAAGCAAGCCAACATGACGAGCTACAGTAAGGTCAAGGGAACGGGCTTGGGCTTGGCTATCGTTAAACCCAGATTTTCCATTAGCATGTTTTGGCCATTCTAAATAGCCGTCAGCGATTATGGTTGCATGATTTGTTTGAACATATTCTAATGGTTTCCATTAGAAATACACTTTCGATTTCAGCATGTTATGTGGGACAAGATGGCGCGATCGCTTAATGGGAATAGCTTTCTTGATCGTCTACGGTGGGTAACGTGACTCTATTCACGATCCAATGGAAAATCTGGGTTAAACATATCATAAATGCTCATGGAGGTAAGGTTTGGGTAGAAAGCGAAGTAGGACATGGGAGCACCTTCATCTTTTCATTGCCTGCGTGATCTTCCTGTCTTTCACCGGTTGTGCCACTCTCAAAGAGTTGGAAACAAGAATGGAGAGCCGTGAACACCTGGTGGCGGCCCAGAATCTTTTTGAACAGGGGGATTACGAGGGGTCTCTTAAGGAAAACCAGGCGGTCTTGTCGTTATGCGATAACCTCCCTCCTGGAGACGAAGCCCTCTTCAACATGGCTCTCATTTACGCCCATCATGAGTACCGAGGAAGGGACTTACGGAAATCCCTCGATCACTTCGAAAGACTGGTTATGGCCTTCCCGCAGAGTCCCTTTGCTTATCAGGCTAAAATATGGATAGGGATACTTCAGGACAATGAGAGGCTGAGCAGAGAAATTGAGAAGGCGAACGAGTCACTAAGAAAATCACAGCAGGAGAATGAGATATTAATGAAGGAAATCGATGAGTTAAATAAGACCATCAGGAAATCGAAGCAAGTAGACATAGAGATAGACGAAAAAAAGAAGGAGATTTCGAAATGACCCCACCATCTCGAAAGAGGATATTCGTGGTGGATGACGATAGTAATTTTTTGAAGATAATCAGGATGAGGCTAGAGCTGGCAGGCTATGAAGTAGCCACGGCATTGAACGAAGACGACGCAATAACGAAAATGAGAGAAGAGGCATTCGCCCTTGCCATCGTTGACCTCAAGCTCATCCACAAGGATGGGATATCTTTGATGGAGGAGATGCATGCGATCAATCCTTACATGCCGATCATCATACTTACTGCCCACGGAAGTATCGAAAGTGCCGTGGAGGCCATGAAGAAGGGGGCTTTCAACTTTCTCAATAAACCCTTCGATCCTCAGGAGTTGTTGCTACAAGTAGAGAAGGCAATAGAGAATCAGAGGCTCATCTCCGAAGTGAGAAGACTTGAAGGGCTTCTGAAAGAGAAATATGATTTTCAAAACATTGTTGCGAGAAGTGAAAAGATGCGGAGGGTGTTGGAGCTCGTATCCCGTGTCGCCGGGACCGATTCCACCATCTACATCTCTGGAGAGACCGGCACGGGCAAGGAGGTGATCGCGAAGGCCATCCATTTTGCCAGTGGAAGAAGAGATAAACCCTTTGTGGCGATAAACTGCGCTGCTATCCCTGAAACTCTTTTAGAAAGTGAACTCTTCGGCCATGAAAAAGGGGCATTTACCGATGCCAAGAGGAGTTATGAAGGACTTTTTGCCCAGTCCCATCAGGGAACGATCTTTCTGGACGAGATCGGAGACATGTCCCTTGCTGTCCAGGCAAAACTACTCAGGGTTCTTCAGGAGAAGCGATTCTATCCGTTAGGAAGTGGGAAGCCGGTTGACGTGGATGTGAGGGTGATCGTGGCCACCAATAAGGACCTGGGGGCCGAGGTGAAAAACGGTTCGTTCCGTGAGGACCTCTTCTACAGGATCTATATCGTACCCATCCATCTTCCGCCGTTACGGGAGAGGAAAGAGGATATACCCCCTCTGGCGGAGCATTTCCTGAAAAAGGTATGCCAGAGGATGAAAAAAGATATAAAGGGTATTTCGGCCATGGCCATGCAGAAGCTCATGCTCTACGACTGGCCGGGGAATGTGCGGGAACTGGAGAATACGATCGAGCACGCGGTGGCCGTAACACAGCATGACGTCATAAGTGAAGAGATTATTCTCCCCACCAAAGACTTACCTGCCGAACCGTTAAAACCGTTTAAAGAGGCGGTAGAAGAATTTAAAAGGGGCTACCTGGTTCGCCTCCTTGCGTTCACCAAGGGTAATGTAAGCAAGGCGGCGGAACTGGCAGGAAAATACCGGGCCGACCTTTACAATCTCATCAAAAAGCACGACCTCAAGCCGGAAGATTTCAAGGACCCCGATAAGAAGAAGTAATCAACAAAATCACCGCACAAAAAACCATACACTTCAGCATATTCCTGGTGTAGGAGATTCCATACAAAATGGCTCCCTTGAAAAAGGAGGGCTTCAAAGTCTTCACCGATATTTGTCTTTGAACATCAACTGTTAGTAGATTTGATCTCTCCTTGGCACAACTTTCGCTGTTGTAATTAAATCTAATCAAATCAAATGCGGTTCTCGATGATGAATGGTCAGAAACGTAACGGTTATCGTGTGAAATACCCCTGGGTGCAGGGTTCAAAACTAATAAAGGAGGTAGGTCCTATGAAGACCAAGAAGTTGATTGTGTTGTTGATGGTTGCGGCATTTACTTTTGGTATGGTTGGCCTGGGCTTTTCGGCGCAGGAGGTAAAAGGCACAGTTTCTAAGATAGAAGGGATCCAACTGACCATTCAGGACGAAATGGGTAAACAGACAACAGTAAAGGTCGAAGATCCGGCTGACTTGAAGGATCTACAGATCGGTGACAAGGTATTAGTAAAGGACGGCAAGGTAACGAAAGAGGGTAAGTGATCATTATATCGTTCTTAAAGTGACACCTCGATAGAAAATCGAAAGCGTATAATACTGCCCCTGGATGTATCACCCCGATGAGATTCTGGGTGATACATCCGGTGTTTTCAATGTGTGCTGGATTTCTGTCCTCCTCCTCTTCCCTGCTGCACACATACCTACCATCATGGCCTGCGTGTCTCGCCGGTTCGGCAGCTTCTGTCAGCGGATAGAAAAAACAAGTAACAACATGCCGTCACCTTTTTGTGAAGATGGACCTGCTGGGGGCAGAGATTAAGGCCCGAGCCCGATCAACAAGAAGAAGGGTTCCAGAAAAGGGCTGTCGGGTTGTGACTTGAAATCGACCGTAACTTAGGTAAAATGGCCGACAGCTCGCTCGAAAGGAACGAATATGCTCCGCAACGGAAAGAAACTTACAGCATCCCTCCTGCTTCTATTCCTGGTCGTCTTTCCCCTTACGTTCCTCTCTGCCGAGGCGGCGGGAGCGCCGGTCGGAATCACGATCCTCCATGTCAACGACACCCATGGACGAATCCTGCCGGAGGTCGAGAAAGGTGTGAACAAGAAAAGGCCGGTGGGGGGCGCAGCCTGGCTGGCCAAAATGGTCGAGAAGGAAAGAGAGAAAAACCCGGGGGGGACGTTGCTGCTCTCGGCGGGGGATATGTTCCAGGGGACGGCGGTATCGAGGGAGTTCAACGGGAAGCCGGTTCTCGATGTCATGAACGCCATGAAGTTCGACGCCATGGCCGTCGGGAACCATGAGTTCGACTGGGGAAAGAATGTCCTTGCCGACCTCTCCCGAGCCGCCCGTTTTCCTTTCCTTTCGGCCAACATAAGGGATGGTGACGGAAAGCGCCCACCGTGGCTAAAGCCCTATGTAATACTGGAGCGCAAGCGGCTGAAGATAGCCGTCATCGGGATGACGACGGAATTAACCAGATACATTGTAAAACCGGAAAATGTGAAGGGGTTGAGCTTTCTTGAGGCGGGCGACGCCCTGCCACCGGCCATCAAGGAAGCAAAATCGCAGGGGGCGAAAACGATCGTTGTCCTCTCCCATGCGGGCCTCGACGCCGACAAACAAATAGCGCAGGAAATTCCCGGCATCGACGTCATTGTCGGCGGCCACAGTCATACTGCGGTCACTACACCCGTCGTCGCCGGAAGAACGATAATAGTGCAAGCTGGATGCTGCGGACATTTTCTCGGCGTCCTAAGACTGAAGATAGACCCCGAAAGCGGGAGAGTCGTAGAGTTCATGAAGACAAGGGTGCTGAAGAAGGTCTATTCCGGCCCCAACGACCCTTTCGACCCCAATATCGCCGGGATCGTGAAGCGTTACCATGACCGGATCAAAGACCGTTTCTCTGTTGTCGTGGGTGAAACGGCGGTAGACCTGGTCAGGAATTACGGAGGAGAATCAAACATCGGCAACCTTATCGGCGACGCCATGAGGGAGGCGGAGAAGGCTGATATCGCCTTTCACAACAGCGGTGGCATCCGCGGAAATGTGCCGGCGGGCAAGATAACCTTGGAGCAATTATACGCCGTGCTTCCCTTCGACGATGTCCTCGTGAGCATGGACCTTACGGGTAAGCAGATTCTCCTAATCCTCGAGCAGAACGCCGCGGTGGAGCGCGGCATCCTCCAGGTTTCCGGACTGAAGGTAAAATACGACATGACGAGGCCCGTCGGCGAGCGGGTCGTGGACGTGGAAGTGGGGGGGAGGCCCTTGCGCCCGGGTAAATCCTACAGGGTCGTGACGACCGATTTCGTGGCCGCCGGGGGGGAGAAATTCGCGGCCTTCAGGGAAGGTAAGAACGTGCGCTACGGCGACGACATGCGTGACGCCTTAGTCGCTTACTTAAAAAGGCATTCGCCAGTCCGCCCTGAAATAGAGGGCCGGATAGTGTTCGTGAAGTGATGGAGGAGCGGCTGACCGTTTTCGTGAACGGTAAACCCGTCACCGTTTTCCGGGGCATGACAGTGAAGCACGCCCTGATCTCCCTCGACTATGCCCTTTATAGGGACGTCAGGGACGGAAAGGCGGTCGTTAAGGATGAAAACGGCTTCACCGTCGGCCTCGGGGGCGCCCTTCATGACGGAGCGAGGTTCTATCTCGACATGGCCGGAAGGACGGGCTGTCGCTGACGGCAAAAATCAGATGTCGAATGAGTTTCCAAGATAAGGCACGTGAGTCACGAGGCCCAGTTTTTTCTTCACGGCCCTTTCGAACTCGAGGGCGCTCTTTTCTTCGCCGTGGACGATAAAGATCTCCGGCTTGGCCTTGAAGAGGCCGAGCCATTCCAGGAGTTCCCTCTGGTCTCCATGGGCGGAAAAGCCGCCGATCGTATAGACCCTGGCCCTCACGGCAAAATCCTCACCCAGAAAGTGCACCCTCTGCGCCCCCTCGACGATCTGCCTCCCGAGGGTGCCTTCCGCCTGAAAGCCGACGAAAATGATACTGCACTCCGAGCGCCAGATATTGTGCTTCAGGTGGTGCCTGATGCGTCCTCCCTCGCACATGCCGCTCCCGGCGATGATCACCGCCCCCGACAGGATCTTGTTGATCCTCTGCGACTCATCAACGGTCTTCGTGAAGTGAAGCCTCAAGGCCTTGCTGCGCCTGGCGCGGAATAGCTCCGTCGCCTCTTCGTCGTAATAGTCGGGATAGGACAGGTATATCTTCGTTGCCTCTTCGGCGAGGGGGCTGTCGACATACACGTCGAGCGGCCTTATCCTTCTTTCCCGCACGAGTTTGTTTAGGATGTACAGGATGTCCTGGGTTCTCCCCACGGCGAAGGCGGGTATCAGGACATTCCCACCCCTTGCGAAGGTGGTCTCGATCGCCTCGACAAGTTCTTCGATACTCTCCTCCATCCTCCTGTGCAACCGGTTGCCGTACGTCGACTCGACGACGACATAATCCGTCTGGTCCGTGTGCGACGGGTCTCTGAGGATGGGGTTGTCTTTCTTGCCGATGTCGCCGGAAAGAACGATCTTTCGATCGCCGTCCCGTCCCGAATACCACAACTCCAGGGTTGCCGACCCGAGTATGTGGCCTGCGTCGGTAAAGCGGTACCTGACCCCGCCGTCGAGTTTCCTCGTCTCCCCGTAATCCTTACGGTCGAAAAGCGGTAGCATCGCCTCTACGTCATTTACTGTGTAAAGCGGTTCCATGACCTCGTCCTTCCCCGAGCGCCGGGACTTCCGCGTCAACCACTCCGCGTCCTTTTCCTGGATATGGGCCGAGTCGTAGAGCATGATTTCCGCAAGGTCGGCCGTCGCCGGGGTGGCAATGATACGGCCCTCAAACCCCTGCTTCACGAGGCGGGGCAGGAGGCCCGAATGGTCGATGTGGGCATGGGTGAGGAACACGCAACCTATGTTTCGCGGTTCGAAGGGGAAAGCCCTCCGATTCTTGTAGTCGCCATCCTTTCCCTGATGCATCCCGCAGTCGACCAGGATATCCATGCTGTCTACCGAGATATGACAACAGGAGCCGGTCACTTCTCTTGTCGCTCCAAGGAATGTTATTCGCATGTCCATTGCTCTCCCTGTTTTAAAGTTCGTCGTTGAGTGTCCGATTCCCACTCTTCACCTTATTGCCGTATCTGTGGCGGATGAATTCCAATACGCCGGGCATGATGGAGACGAAAATTATCCCCAGGATGACAGCCGTAAAGTTTCCTTTCACTATCGGGATGTTACCGAAGAAATAACCGCCGAACACAAACACCGATATCCAGCAGGTCGTGCCGATGATGCTGAAGGAGAGAAAGACCCCGTAGGGCATGCGCCCGATTCCGGCCACGAAGGGGGCGAAAGTGCGGATGATGGGGATGAAGCGGCAGAGGATTATAGTCTTGCGGCCGTACCTTTCGTAGAACCGCTGCGTCCTCATGAGGTGATCCTTGTTGAAGAGGCGAGACCTTTCCCGGGTAAAAACCCTCGGGCCTACGTAACGACCGACCCAGTAATTGGACGAATCCCCCATCACGGCGGCGAGGCCGAGGGACAGGGCAATCCATTCTACCTCGAGCGAACCGAGGGCCGCAAAGGTGCCCGCCGCGAAGAGCAGCGAGTCCCCGGGCAAAAAAGGTGTGACCACAAGACCCGTCTCACAAAAGACCACTAGGATCAAGACGCCGTACGTCCAGGTTCCGTAATCCCTGATGATGAGGTCCAGATAGCGGTCGAGGTGCAGTACGATATCGACAAAATCAAAAAGACAGTCCATCCTCTCCTCCGGTCGCCCCTGCTTTTTGAGTCATGGAGGGGAAAAAGTCAAGGATAAAAGGCGCCCGTGAACGGTTGACAAGTCATTCCGGCCGGTGGTAGATTTTCTTAAAATAACGCAGCTACGAGACGTTGTTGTTTTCGCATTCTTGCCGTTCCGTGCCGGGTGAAGCGTGGTGAGTGTTTATGGACAATCACTTGAAAATAGACATCTTGAAAAATTTCTTCCTCGGCCTTTCCCTGAACAAAAAACTCATCCTCATGATGCTCTGTCTCAGTGCCCTCCTTCTCTCGATCCTTTTGATTCTCCACTGGCAGACGGAGCGGGCGCTCGTGCGTGAGTTCGAAAATCAGACGGCGGAATTGACAAAGGCCATCCAGGTCGGTGTCGAGAAGGTTACGGGCAATTATTCTACCAAGGAGTCAGGGCTGGAATCCTACCTGAAGACCTTGAAGTCAAAAGGAATCGAAGAGATTTCAGTCATCAGCGCTACCGAACACATAATCGCCAGCTCCAACCCCACGAAAGTCGGACTTCCGGTGGGACCAAAGAGAAAGGAGTTGATCATCAAGGCGGCGCTCGGGACGCAGATATCCGAGGAGGGCAAGACTTACAACGTCATGATCCCCGTCATCGCCGGCCGGACCCATTACGGCTACATCCACCTCCAGATCAACGCCGAAGACATCTCCGGTATGCAGAAACGCAACACCATCAAGATGATCGTCGCAACACTGCTTGTCATTGCTTTCGGTATCTTCATATCCATTATCCTTGCCCTCTGGTACACGGAGCCGATTCGCCAGGTGGTCGAGGCCTCGAAGAGGGTCGCGGCAGGGGACCTGGACGTGAAGCTTCCCGTCGACCGCAAAGACGAACTCGGTGACCTCACAGAGAATTTTAACAACATGGTCCAGAGGTTGAGGGAGAAGAAACAGCTTGAGGAGCGACTCCGGGAAGCGGAGCATCTTTCCGCACTGGGGCAACTGGCAAGGACGATCGCTCACGAGATAAGGAACCCCTTGAATTACATCAGCCTTTGCATCGACCACATCAAGGCCAAATACTCCCCTGAAAAGGGCGCTCAGGCGGCGAGCTTCGAAACCCTGGTATCCGGCATCAAGCAGGAGATTCACAGGCTCGACAAGCTCGTTACGGAATTTCTCGATTACGGAAAGCCGCTGAAGATGAACATCCGCTGCGCCGGCATCGAGCAGGTCTTGAAGGACGTACTGGACATCGTGAAGACGAAGGCCGATTCGGAAAAGGTCGCCATCGTCGAGGAATACGAGGCCCTGCCGGAAGTTATGCTCGACATCGAACTGATGAAGACCTGCATCTTCAACATCGTGACAAACGCCTTCCATGCCATGCCCGAGGGTGGGACTCTCACTGTCCGCACGACAACGGAAAACGGCAACCTTCGCCTGGACATCAGCGACACCGGCGCGGGCATACCGAGGGAAAATATCGGCAAGGTATTCGAGCCCTTCTTCACCACGAAGGCAAACGGCCTCGGCCTCGGCCTTGCTATAACCAAACGGATAATCGAGGAACATGGCGGGTCGGTCGAATTTTTCAGCGTCGAAAATAAGGGAAGCGATTTCGTCATTCACCTGCCGTTGACCAATCCTCAGTAGAAACCAGGAGAACAGCAGACTGATCATGGCCGTCGTACTCATCGTAGATGACGAACCCAAGCAGCGCGAGATACTCAAGATTATCCTCGCCGACGAGGGATACGAGACCTTCACCGCCTCGTCCGGCGAGGAGGCGGCGAGAATCGCCCGTTCTTACAACCCCGACGTGGTGCTCACCGACCTCAAGATGAAAGGGATGGACGGCATCAGCCTGATGAGTCGGGTGAAGACTATCGAACCCGAACCCGCGGTCGTCCTCATGACCGCCTTCGGGGACGTACCGACGGCGGTGGAGGCGATGAAGAAGGGGGCCTTCGACTTCCTAACAAAACCGCTAGACAAGGACGTAGTCCTGCTCACGATAAAGAGGGCGGTCGAGAGGACGGAGCTCCTGAAGAGGTCGGCTATGCTCCAGAAGGCGCTGTACGACAAGTTCAGCCTCGAAGGGATAGTCGGCCGTTCCCGGGCTATAAGCGAAGTGATCACGGTGGTCAAAAAAGTCGCCGCCAGCCCGGTCACCGTCCTGATCTTGGGGGAGAGCGGTACCGGCAAGGAGCTCGTCGCCAGGGCCATTCATTACAACAGCCCGCGGAGCGGGAAACCATTCACGGCCATCAACTGCGCCGCCATCCCGGAAACCCTGCTCGAAAGCGAACTCTTCGGCTACGAGCCCGGTGCCTTCACCGGGGCGACAACCCGGAAGGTCGGCCTCTTCGAAGCCTCGAACGGGGGAACAATTTTTCTCGACGAAATCGGAGACCTGCCCGCCCTCACGCAATCGAAGATGCTAAGGGTGCTCCAGGAGCGCGAGGTGAGGAGACTCGGAGGCAGAGAATCTATCAAAGTTGATGTTCGGGTCATCACGGCAACGAACAAGGACTTGGAAGAAGAGATGGAAAAGGGCAGGTTCAGGGAGGACCTCTTCTACAGGTTGAAAGTAGTGACGATCCAGCTTCCGCCGTTGAGGGAAAGGAGAGAGGACATACCGGAGCTCGCCGGTTATTTCTTGGAAAGGTACAACCGTGAATTCGGCAAGCGTATAAGGAAGATAGACGAATCAGCCCTGCGAGCACTCCAGGAGTATCACTGGCCGGGGAATATCAGGCAGCTCGAGTCCGTCATAGAGAAAGCTGTTTTGATGTGCGACAAGGACGTCATCACGACGGGCGACATAGCCGGAGAGCTCGTCTCGCCGAAACGGCGCAGCGTTTTCGACATCGACATCCCGGAAAACGGCTTGAACTTCGAGGAGATAGAAAAGGAATTGCTCAAAAGGGCCATGGTCAAATGCGACGGCGTTGCGGCGAAGGCGGCCAGGCTGCTCGGTATGAGCTACAAGACTTTTTGGTACCGATGGGAAAAATTTGGGCTGGAAACGGATTTACAAGAAGGCAGCCGTTTCCTTCCGGAGGATTTCGACATTCCCGAGGGTGGTTTGGTCTTCGAGGAGTTCGAAAAAGAACTGCTGAAGAAGGCTATGACGAAGGCTAATTATGTCGTTGCGAGGGCGTCCCGTTTGCTTGGCCTAAGCGACAAGGCCTTCAGGCTGAGGTGGGAAAAATTCGGCCTGGATTCTTCGCAGTAGTTTTAGGTTATTATGCGATAACTCGCACACAATCCTCAAAATGGAATCTATTCTTCTTAAAAGGGACATAAAATTCCCGAAAAGGAAGTTAAATTTCCCAAAAGGTAAGAGAGGTTCCCGAAAAGGTAGATGCAGTTGATTGATTATGAGGTTGCAAAAGAACAACAAGTTGATATTATTCATCATTCGTTAAGGCGCCATTTTGGCATCATTAATGCTTGCATAAAGGGCAATTCGTTATTGAGTCCATCATAAAGGAGGTGATATCGTGAAGAAGGTATTAGCAATCATCGTTTCCATTCTCTTCGTTCTTTCTGTGACGGGTCTCTGCTTCGCTCAGGCTGGCGCTCCTGCTCCTGCAAAGGACACCAAGGCAGTCGAGAAGAAGGCTGACGACAAGAAGGCTGACGACAAGAAGGCTGACAAGAAGGTAGACAAGAAGGATAAGAAAGAGAAGAAGGCAAAGAAAGTAAAGAAAGAGAAGAAGGACAAGGAGATGAAGGAAGAAGCGGCTCCTCCAGCAGCTCCGGAGAAGAAGTAAGCGACTTTTTTCTCTTCAAGATGTTGATCTAAAAGGGGTGCTGAGAAATCGGTACCCCTTTTGGTTTAAAAAACCCTTTTTGTTTCACATCTCCTTTGATAACCTGAACTGAGGGAATAACGTTTGCCTGTCAAATCTCGTCTTTATGGAACGTTTCCGTCGACGAAAGAGATGCAGTAATCATTGATGGACTCGCGAAAAGTCGACAATCACCATTTTCGTCATGCTGGTGTGCGCCGCTCGCCGGCAGTCGTCGTATCGATTATCGTTTTTAGTTTTATTTTCCTCATTCCATCCCTTATTCATGCCTTTACGGATGCCGAAATGGCGCACCTCCAGTCCGTCGTTCGCAATCGAGACATCGGAGAGAGGATCGCTTTCTGGGCTGAGCAATTCGTCGGGACTCCTTATGACCGAGACCCACAGGGAGAATATGTGTCAAGGCGGGTGATTGTTTCCGACGAGCGGGTGGACTGTATGTACCATGTCTTCCGGTCGCTGGAGCTCGCCCTTGCCGATACGCCCGTAGATGCAGTTAAGGTGGCGTTGGACAAACGTTTCCACACGCAGGGAGTCCTGGAAAGGGGCGTCGTGGTGAATTACGAAGACCGGTTTCAGTACGGCGAAGACATGATCGACAGCGGGAAATGGGGCAAGGAGGTTACCGCTTCCGTGGGCAAAACGATGACGGTCAAAGGTACGCGGGGTAAAGGGCCTGTCGAGATACTTTCGACGGAAGAACTCTGTCGCAGGACCGGCCGGCTTAGGAGCGGAGATTTCATCTTTTTTATCAGAAACCCGAAAAAGAGGACCCAACATGAGCTTGTGGGTCACATCGGGATAGTGAAAGTGGAGCATGGAGACGGCGGACGGGGCGATAAGGTATACCTCATCCACGCAAATGGGACGAAGAAGAAGGGCGGAGTCGTCAGGAAGGTGCTGCTCGATGATTACTTGCGGAAGACGTCGCACATCGGCGCACGAATCACCCGGTACCCGTAGCGCCGGCGATTAAACTCGCCTAATCTTCGCAAGGTTTCTCGTAGAGTTTACCTTCCAGCCATCGTTTGACGAAGAGCTCTGTGATGCGGGTGTCGACGCCCGTGCCCGGAACCGCCGCCCTGATGTCTGTCATGGTTCTTCCGGCCTCCGCGCCCAGCCCGAGAACGGCGTAAATTTTGGCGCTCTGTTCCCAGTACTTGACCGCCTTTGCCCGTTCTCCCATTTCGAAACAGGCCCGGCCGATACCCCTCAGGTCGTCGGCCATCCCCCGGTAAAAACCCTCTTCCCGGTCGGCGCTGAGCGCCGCATCGAAGTATGCCGCCGCTTCCTTGAAGCGTTTCGTTTCGAGCATGAGGTTGCCCAGGGCGGAATTGACCGTCGCTAGCGCCGAACCATGCGGGCCCGCCGCCTTCAGGGCCTCTGTCAACACCCTTTCGGCATCTGCATAGGCCTTCTTTTTGGTCAGCAGAACCCCCCTGTTGTTCAACAAGGGGAGGAAAGAAGAACCGCCGGGTTTGCCGGCGACCTCGTCGAGGATCGCTTCCGCCTGGTCCAGCCGGCCCAGGTCGACCAAAACCGCCGCCTTGTTGCAGAGCGCCTGTCGCTCCCCCGCCTCGTTTCCGATGTCTCGGTAGATCTCGATCGTTTTGTCGAAGCAGGCCAATGCGCTTTCCAGGTCTCCCGTAGCCCTGTATACCGTGCCGAGGTTGTTGAGGCTCATGGCGACACCTTCCATCTGGTTGGAGGCGGTGTAGAGTTCATGAGACCTGAAGAAATGTTCGAAGGCCTGCTTATAGCAGCCCTTTTTGTAATAGGCGCTTCCCTTGATTATCTGTTCGGTGCCCGCCTCAAGATGGGGTGGGGTCACTTTTACCGGCTTCCCGCCGCACGCCGTCACGGCGGCGGCTGCGCCCAGAATCGCTATGAAGATAAAGGAGGTGCTTCTCATCGGCGGCTCACTTTCTCAAGCCCGCGTCCGTCGCCTCGCCCTTGGGTTCCGGGGGCAGGCTGGGTTTTATGAGGGGATTCTGCTGAACGGCCTGGACGACGCTGTCGATCCTCTTCACTCCCTGGCGGATCTCACTGACGCCGCGCTTGACTGACGTAGTAATCTGCGGCACATCTCGGCTCCCGTCTTCGATGTTTGCAAGTATCCTGTCGACCCTGTCAATCTCAGTGCCAACTTTCCGGCTCCCGTCCTCGATGTTTGCAAGTATCTTGTCAACCCTGTCGAGCTCAGCGTAAACCTTTTCGAGCAATGACCTGGTCTTCAGGAGCTCACCCACGTTACCCTTGCCTTCGTTGATGTCGCGAGTCACGCCTTCAACATGTGCGAGGATGCTGTTGATGTTGTTCAAAGCCGTGTAGAGAGGACCTTTGGGATCGCTTAGACTCGAGGCCAAGGCGGAGAGATCCTGTACGGCCGCAACCACCTTCTTGGCAGTTTCCTCTATCTTGAATTCAGCGAGAATGTCGTCGATGGACTTCTTGGCCTGAGACGGAATCTCATCGTATTCCTTTAGATGAGGTGCTTCGGGCGACCCGGCCTTGATGGAAACGTACTCGGACCCGATGAACGTAGGGCTTTCCACCATGGCTATGGAGTCAGCCTTGATGCGGGAGGCGTATTCCTCCAAGATCAAGAGTTTTACCCGAACCCTGTCCTCGTATAGTGTAATTTGCTCCACCTTGCCGATGTCGGCCTTCGACATCTTGACCGGGGCACCCTGCTTCAGGTTGTAAGTCTCCTTGAAGAAGGTGTAGTAAGTAACGTAAGTCTTGAACCAGTCCTTGCCGCGCCCTACGATAACCACCGAGGCGAGCATCAGGATTATGATGGTCAAAACAAAAACGCCCACGATCTTTTCCTGCCTTTTGAAGGTTAACTCCATACGTCCCCTATCGTCATCGTTTCGTGACGGGTGTTTTATTGTTGAAATTTCCCGTCATAAAAGGGAGAGATTCCAATTTTCCCCCTGCGATCCTTATCTCCCTGTTGGCGACCTCCCACACAAACTCTTCATCCGCCGCCTGGAAGACCACCGGTGTTCCGCCGTGGATGATGTCGGTCAGAATTTCCTGAAAAAGCTCGAAAATTCGGAATCCCATAAAATCCCGGGGGCGCTCGAGTAAAAGGACCTCCGGTTTTTTCCCCAGCTCGCGGATTACGGCGGCAATACGCCTGTCACCCTGGGAGACCTGCGCCGGTCGCAGACGCAATTTATCTACCAGTTGAAAGTGCCGACAGAGTTCAGCCATATCATCGGGAAGCTCCTTTGAAAGCGTATTTTCGAAATACGTCTTAGAGAGAAGCAGGTTGTCCAGGAGAGTCCTGTTGCTGATCAATGCGACGTCGGACGATATGTACCCGATTCTTCGCTTAATGGGCAAGAGATGACGATAATCGGAAAAATCCAGTACCTCGCCTCTGTACCGGTAAACGCCCTGCAGCGGTGTCTCGAACGTTGCGAGGGCCCTCAGAAAGAGCTGCCCAACGTCGTCGCCGGCGTTGATATAGCATACGTCGCCTTCGGACAAAGAAAAGTCGAATCGGTAAATTCCTTGCCCGTTCCCAAGAGGACGTAATGAATAATCCGTCAATTCTATGAGTTTCACCGCGCCTCTTCGTTACAAGTAGAATACGGCGGAAATGAAGATGTTGATGACCAGACAGTAAAACAGGCAATCAATAGCCGCCCGGGACGTCGCCACAGGGATGTCGGTGACCGAACGTTGGACCGAGAAACCTCTGTAGATAGTCGCAACAGTGATGGCAACTCCAAAGAAGATTCCTTTTGCTATGCCGACGAACAGGTCGGCCTCCGTCATCGCCTTCGCGATCTGGTCCATGAAGTCGCCCAGGGGGATGCTGGTGATCACCCAGACGACGGCATAGCCGCCAAATATTGCCACTAGGTCGAAGATGACAAAAAGGCACAGAATCGCTGATGTTATGCCGATGAGACGCGGCGGACAGATTATATGAACCGGGTCGATTCCGACCAGTTCGATCGATTCTATCTCATTCAGCACCTTCATGTAGCCCGTTTCGATGGTCACGGCCGTGGCCGACCGAAGTATGACCACGAGAGCGGTAATAAGTGGACCGAATTCCCTTACTACAAGGATAACAGTGATCTTTCCAAGTTCGTACTGACTCGAGACCTGGGCAAACTGGATGATGATCATGGTACCGATGATCAGCGCCACGGGGACTACCACGTAAAGGGCCTGGACTGCCGTGAAGTACATCTGTTCGACGATTATCTGGTTCAACAACCGTCGGCCCGTGGTCGGTCTTCGGATAAGAAGGCCGATGATCCGGCAGGCGAAGGCGCAGAGGTCGAGAAGGTGATTCATGCGCCGGATGGTATTGTGGCCGAGTTTTCCGAAAAACTGGTCTAGTGAAAACGTCATACAAACTTCTTTCCGCCGAGGGGTAATGGTTGCTCCCGAGCGGTAATTTCGGAAGTACCAAATCCGACTTCGACGTCATGCCGGCAAAAGCCGGCATCCAGGAATATCAGCTTTTTACGACATCACTGGACCCCGGCTTTCGCCGGGTGACGACTTTTACATCATAAGTGTGTTTATGCAAAGCAATCGCTGAGAACCGTAGACAATTCCACCAACTAAATCAAGCCAAATCTGAGAAACCGCATGAATCTTGCCGGGTTCAAGCCGGCTTGTGCGACGGCGCTCCGACGACGAATCCCGGGTCATCTACCGCTCATCGGCTCCCGGTTGCGGTCGGACCCGGCGTTCGCCTTGACACCGACAATCGTATCCCATAAAATTCCTCTAAATCTATGGTTAGAGGCTATTTTTGAGAGACCTACACCGACGCCGCAGGGTCTGCATACCCCGAATCACCTATCCCGAAGTCCTGCCGATCACCGCAAAAAGAGAAGAGATAGTCGCGGCCGTCCGTCGGCATCCCGTGATCGTCGTCACCGGTGAGACGGGGTCGGGAAAGACCACCCAGATCCCGAAGATATGCCTTGAGGCGGGACGGGGCGTCAGGGGGATCATCGGCCACACCCAGCCGAGAAGAATCGCCGCCGTCGCCGCGGCACGCCGGCTTGCCGAGGAACTGGGCGAGCCCCTGGGCCGGTCGGTGGGGTACAAGATCAGGTTCGACGAACGGACGGGGCCCGGCGTTTGCGTAAAGGTCATGACCGACGGCATCCTCCTCGCGGAAATCCAGTCCGACCCGCTCCTGAGGAGATACGACACGATCATCGTGGACGAGGCCCATGAACGCAGCCTCAACATCGACTTCATCCTCGGCATACTGAGAAACCTGCTGAAGAAGCGCCGGGACCTCAAGGTGGTGATCACCTCCGCGACGATCGACACAGAAAAGTTCTCCCGTGCCTTCGACGACGCCCCCGTCATCGAGGTCTCGGGGCGTCTTTATCCCGTCGAAGTCCGCTACGCGCCCGTCGACTCCGACCTCGAAGAGGGCGGGGACTGGACTTATGTAGACGCGGCGGTTGAGGCCACCGTAGAGCTGAAGAACGACGACGCGGGCGACGTCCTCATCTTCATGCCCACGGAGGCGGACATCCGCGAGGCCTGCGACCTCCTGCAAGCTAAAGGCGACGGAGACGACGTCGTCCTGCCCCTTTTCTCACGGCTTACCTGGGAAGAGCAGCGGCGCGTCTTCCAGCCCGCCCGGCGGCGGAAGGTCATTGTGGCCACGAATGTCGCCGAGACGTCGGTCACCATACCCGGCATCCGCTACGTCATCGACACCGGTCTTGCGCGTATCTCCCGTTACAACCCGCGCACCCGCACTCTCAACCTCCCCGTTGCACCGGTCTCCCGGAGCAGTGCGGACCAGCGTAAGGGCCGGTGCGGCCGCGTGCAGAACGGTGTCTGCATCCGCCTGTTCTCCGAGGAAGATTACGAAGGGCGTCCCCTCTACACACCCCCTGAGATCCTGCGCTCCAACCTGGCCGAGGTTATACTGAGGATGCTTGCCCTCAACATCGGCGACCCCTCCACCTTTCCCTTCATCGACCCCCCCGACGGCAAGAGCATACGCGACGGATTCGAGATCCTGAAGGAACTGGGGGCCATCAGACAAAAGGGAGGCGGGCAGGGGTTCGAGCTGACGGAGCGGGGGCGTCTGATGGCGCGGATGCCCATCGACCCCCGTATATCGAGGATGCTCCTGGAGGCCGCGAAGGAAAACTGCCTGGAGGAAGTCGCCGTCATCGCCTCGGCCCTGAGCATCCAGGACCCACGGGAATGGCCCGCAGGCAGGCTGGAAGAGGCACGCCGCGCCCACGGTGCGTTCAACCACCCTGCGTCGGATTTCATGACCCTGCTCAACCTCTGGGACCGCTACCACGAGACATGGAGCTCCTTCAAGACCCAGGGCAAGATGCGCAAATTCTGTCGCGAGCATTTTCTCTCCTACCGGCGGATGCGGGAGTGGGTCGACCTGCACGGACAGATCAGGGAAATCCTCGGAGAAATCGGCCTATTGAAACAAGGAGCGGGGAAAAAGGACTCCGATTACCGCGCCCTCTACGACGGGATCCACCGCTCTATCCTGAGTGGATACCTGTCCCACATCGCCAGGAAGAAGGAGAAGAACCTCTACACGGCGGCACGGGGGCGCGAGGTGATGCTCTTCCCCGGTTCCGGGCTCTTCAACAGGGGGAGCGATTGGGTCGTGGCGGCCGAGATGGTTGAAACGACAAGGCCCTTCGCACGGACGGCCGCCCATATCGAGAGCGAGTGGGTCGAGGCTCTTGCCGGTGACCTCTGTCGCAGGACCTATTCGGACCCGCACTGGGAGCGCAAGCGCGGCGAGGTGGTCGCCCTCGAGCAGGTGACTCTCTACGGCCTTCCCGTCGTCGCCGGCCGTCCCGTCTCGTATGGCCCTATCGACCCCGCCGAGGCGTCTTCCATATTCATCCGCCATGCCCTCGTCGAAGGGGACATGGAGAGGCCGCTGCCGTTCCTGCGCCACAATCTGGATTTAATCACAAAGGTATCTGCCCTGGAGGACAAGTTCCGCCGCCGTGACCTCCTCGCCGACGAAGAGGCAATAGCGGACTTCTACGAACGGCGCCTCGGGGGTGTTTACGACGTCCGGACACTCGCGAAAATGATCAAGGAAAAGGGCTCCGACGATTTCCTCCGGATGAAGGAAGAAGACCTGATGCGCTATAGTCCCGACGATGACGACCTCGGCCGCTATCCCGACGCGGTCCGTCTCGGGAAGTTGAAGTTTCGGCTGAAGTACCGCTTCGAGCCCACGGCCCCCGACGACGGCGTGACCCTGCAGGTCCCCCGGCGCCTCGTTCCCCTCGTGCCGGCCCGGTCCGCCGACTGGCTTGTCCCCGGCCTCCTGCGGGAAAAGATAACGCTGCTCCTGAAGGGCCTGCCGAAGGCATACCGCAAGAAGCTCCTTCCCCTCGCAGCCACCGTGGAGACGGTCCTCCGGGAGATGCCGCAGGGCGAAGGACCGCTTCTATCCACGTTGGGGGACTTCCTGCACAGGCGCTTCGGGGTCGATATCCCCGCGTCGGCATGGAACCCCGAGGCCCTGCCCGACCACCTCAAGATGCGTTTCGCCGTAGTCGACAACAAGGGAAAAGAGCTCGTTGCGGGAAGGGACATCCATGTCCTCAAAGAAGACATCGGTGAGGAGATCGAGACGAACGCCTTTGAGAAGGCCCGGTCCGAGTGGGAGAAGACGAACATCACCCGCTGGGAGCATGGTTACCTCCCGGAGGTCGTCACCCTCGGCAAGGCGGGGTCGGAAGGGGTTGCCTTCCCGGCCCTCGAGGCGGGGAAAGAAGGCGTGAACCTCCGGCTGTTCAGGTCGCTCAGGGAGGCGCAGGCCGCCCACCGGGAGGGGGTCATAGCCCTTTTCACCCTCCAGTTCGCCAAGGAACTCAAGACCCTCAGGAGACACCTCTCTATCCCGAAGGAGATGAGGCCCGCGACGGTCTATTTCGGCGGTGAAGAGGAACTCGAGAAGACCCTCTACAGGAGGATCATGTACGACTTCTTTGACGCCTCCGTGAGAAGCGAGGACGACTTCCTCAGCCGGGCGGAAAAGGCCAAGGCCGAAATCCTTGCACGGGGGCAGCAGGTCGTGCAGGAGATAAGACCTGTCCTCCAGGCATACCGGACGACACGGACGGCCCTGCACGAAATGGAACGGGCGAATCGGGCAAACGGCGCGGCCCTCGCCTTCCTGGCCCTGTTGAAGGAAGAGCTCGACCGACTCGTCCCCGGGGACTTTGTGATCAGGTACGAGAGCGACCGGCTCCGCCGCCTCCCGGCTTACTTAGAGGCCATCACCGTGAGGGCGCAGAGCGGCCTTCTTCACCTCGAGAAGGACAGGGAGAAGGCGGCAAAGGTAAAGGTTTTCTCGGACGCCCTGGAGAGACTCCGGGAAGGGCTCACACCCTTCACGTCGGAGGAGAAACTCCGGGCCGTCGAGGACTTCCGGTGGATGGTGGAGGAGTTCCGCCTTTCGGTCTTCGCCCAGCGGATCAAGACCGCCTTCCCGGTCTCCCCAAAGCGTCTCGAAGAACGCCTGAGGGAAATCGAACGAATGGCCTGAATATTGTGGGGGCGATTCGCGAACCGCCCCTACGGGAACCCACCGTACAATGAACCGCCCGTACCATTGACAATCACACCGACAGTGTTTATCCTATGGCGAAATAAAAGAGAGAACCTCTGAAGAATTTTGCCCCTTTGTCATCCCAGCGAAAGCCGCACTGTGCCCTCAGGAGAGGGCGGGGAGCCCTGTCGTCGGATGATCAGCGGACAGTCAAAAGTCCGTCATGACAAATCCGGGTCGTTGTTCAAAGGTCTCAAAGGGAGGGCAGCATGTTTGAACTGACGGACAAAGCGAGTGAGATGCTCCGGGAGTATTTCAAGGACAGGGAAGTCTTACCTTCCATCCGTCTCTTTCTCAGCGAGGGCGGCTGATCCGGGCCCGTCATGGGGCTGGCTCTGGACGAGCTGCAGGAAGGCGACGAGGTATTCAAGGAAAAAGGGTTCACCTTCATGATCAACAAGGAACTTCTTGAGGAAGTCAAACCGATAAAGGTCGATTTCATCGAGACGCCGACGGGGTCTGGTTACTACGTCACGGCCAACCTGGCCTCCATCGGCTGCGGTTCATGCAGTTGTGGGTAGGCCCGCGTGTTGTAGGGGCGGTTCGCGAACCGCCCCTACGGTTTTTTCTTATTTTCTCCCCTTAAAAACGCATTGTTTCTGTTTTGCCATGATAGGGTTGGCTACCTCTTCGGAAACCTGGTAAAGGTTCGCACCGTTCACGTTGACTACTACGGCGTTATTCTCGCGCACCTCTTTTGCGATGACGTAATGGATCTTCCCGGCGTCTACGTTGAACGTGGCATAATTATGCTTGTCGCAGTCACCCCAGAACGTATGCAGCCCAGGGGACGTGAGTATACATTGATAGGCGTTCTCGTAGCTTGCGCCCACTATCTTCCCGTTGTCATAGACATACCATCCGGCTAAATTCCCCGCAAAGGTATCGAAGATAAAGCAAACCGTCCCTTTGTCGGGGCTCTTGACGATCTCCCTCGTTTCTACGTATTGCATTTCTCCCTCTTTTGGGATCGGCGTGAGCCTCAAACTCGGTCCGCAACCGGCAAGAAACGCCAAAACCGCCAACACAACGACCATCTTTCCCGCTCTGCCCATTCTTTCTCCCCCTTTCCTAAAACCTTCTTTTTGCCCTCATAATGAATATGCAAGAATCCCGCGGCAACTGTTCCGTATGCCAGTCGCAGCGGTCTTGTCAATGCTTATTTCACATCCGGCGTCTGCAGGGAAACTGTTCGATTTAGCCTTCCCATATGCCGAAGTAGGTGCACCGAAGACTCATTGACGATGGCGTGGTATTTGAGGTTGACTTTGATAAATTCATAAATTATAAATTTCTCAAATTTGTAGAGGAGGGGCATGTTATGGCGTTGGTGAAGGTCAGGCAGAATTACCAGATAACGATTCCTGCCGAAGTGCGAAAAAACATGAAAGTGGGGGATTATTTGGAAGTCGAGAGGAAAAACGGGGAATTGGTTTTGAAAGAGGTCAAAATGGTGCACTCCGACCAGGCCTACTTCTATTCCAAGGAATGGCAAGAGGCAGAGGCAGAGGCGGATAGCGAGATTGCGTCGGGTGAGACGGTAGGGCCTTTCGACGGTATTGATGATGCGCTCAATGCATTGAAAAAGGCCAAAACATGAAGCTTGAATTCACGAAGGCATTTATCAAGGATTACCAAAAGTTGCCCGCAAGTATTCAGAAAATAACAGATAAGAATCTTGCATTGCTGCTTTCAAACTCGAACCACCCGTCACTTCACGTAAAAAGGATGAATGACCCGCGAAATATTTGGGAAGGACGCGTGACTGATTCGTACAGATTCACTTTCCAGGTCAAAGGCGACATATACCTCCTCAGGAGAATCGGAACGCATGACATGCTAAGAGAGCCATGAAGACGGAACGACCACTTGCAGATCGCCTTTACGTAAATCTTGTGGCTTCCCCTCTGCCGGTAACAGGAAAACCCCATCCGTTCGAGGGCGGATGTTACCTCTTTCGCTGTCAGCGACGGAAGTAGGCCGCTCATAGGCTGACGCATACTTCTGTGATATGGGTAGTATCGGGAGTGATCTCTCCGCCCCGTTCCCTCCTGATTTCCAGATAAAATTCCACGGCATCTCTGATGTTGTCCAGGGCTTCCTGGTAGGTTTCATTTTCGGAAACACACCCGGGAAGAGCTGGGGCGTATGCTGTAAAACCGCCTTCCGGCTGCGACTCAATGATGATGGACTCGTAAAAAGTCGAGAATTACGCGTTTCGTCATTCCGGCGAACGCCGGAATCCAGTATATTCAATATGTTCTGGATGCCGGATCAAGTCCGGCATGACGTTTTTGGACTTTTTACGGGGACGTCAATAATGACCTTGTAGAAATAATCTGACATGGTAGAAATCCTTCCTGTTTCATTTCAATAAGTTTCGCTTTAAGCATGCCAGAGGCTTACGTGATAGCCAAACATTTTCGCCCCTTGTTGCTCTCCTCCGGCCCTCGCCGCCGATACGAATAATGAATCGCTGTCGTCGCCAGCGACTACCATGTCGTAACCCCCTTTACATGCCCTGCCGATTCAATCGGCCGGGGTTGTCAAGGACCACGTTAATTCCTCACCCCTAGGGCCAAGGTAATTCCCCCCCTTTTTTTACATGCCGATTCAATCGTAGGGGCGATTCGTGAATCGCCCGCACAAGAGAATCGTCATGACAAATCGCCCCAGTCGCATTCAGTCGCAATCCCTTCGTATTTCAGGTCGATTCAGTCCAGAATCTGGATACGCTGATTCGGAAGCATAAGCAGGAAGTCGCAATCCCTTCGTATTTCAGGTCGATTCAGTCCCCTTACTTGCCCGTGGTTATCATAGACCTGCGAAGGTCGCAATCCCTTCGTATTTCAGGTCGATTCAGTCCGCGGCCTTCTTTTCGCCTTCCATTTCGAGGACTTTAGCCGGTCTTTGCGCGGACCTCAAGTCGATTCTGCCGAAAAGCATAGTTTTCACCTCCTTCGGTGTCGAACAATATTCCCTATCATGCCGAAAATTCATGACTTTTCCTTACTGCGCGGACCCCTCACGCCCCTCTTCGAACAAATCTCATATTATCAGACAGTTACAGAAAAGCTGGTCCTCAGCCCTGAGGTTCGCGTCCCTCCAGCCCAAAATACGGTCAGTACACGTAGAACTCTTCGTCGGGGTCGGTGAACTCCCCCAGGCCGATGATCTCGACGGTCCCGGCGCACTTCTCGCAAACGGGGAAGTACTTTACTCCGTCCTCGTCGGGAACGATCACCCGCTCTATCCGTTCCTTCATCTCCTGGAAGGTCGGGCCTTTGAGGCTGACCTCGAAGATGGACTTCTGCACCCGCACTCCGTAGTCTTCCATTATCTTCGCTACCTTCAAGAGGCGCTGCGGGTCGGCGATGTCGTAGGCGACGATCATGTTCATGGCTATACGATCATGTATTCAAGCTGCGTTACCTTCAGGCCCCGCCCGGAGAGGATGACCTTGTTGATGCAGCGGGAGCAGATTTTGTAAATCCTCACCGAGTCGGTGTCGAGGTCGAGACGGTCCTTACAGTAGCCCCGGATCTGCCTGATTCCCTCTTCGTCGATATCGCACTCGAAGACCGACTTCTGGGTGTTGAGCCCGTATTCCTTGAGGAACTTGTGCAGGTTCTGCAACCGCTTGGGGTCGGTTATGTCGTAGGTGACGAGGACGATCATCGCAGGAGCACCGGTTGATAGACCTTGACCTCACCCTCGACCAGTTTCCGAAAATGGCCAGCCTGGTAGATGAGGGCGTCGCCGTATGTCAACTGCCTTTCCGCAGGGGGATAGTAGAAGGACGTCGTCAGTTTCTTTTCGAAGGATTCTATGACCCTCCTGAAGGCGTCGTCGTTGAGCTTCACCGGATACTTGGCCGTGGGCTGAACGCCGGTCGTCGTGTCTTCCATCCTCTGCTCGGGAAGGTCTAATTGCTCTGCCTTCGCCGGGTTCGTCGATATGAGACCGATGGGGTCTTTGGTCACGTCGGGCACTCCCTCTTCCTTGAAGGCGTAAGGGTCGTCGTCACCGGGCATTTCGATGCGAAAATCCTCCTTCTTCAGAATCTTGAGGTTAAAAAGCGAGAGAGCCAGGGTGTCGGCGATGATGCTGCGGAACTCTTCCATAAGATCCAGGACGAGGGAGTAGCGGCCGTAATCGATGCTGTGGAGGAAGCCGGGATAGGGGTCGAGACCGGCAACCCGGACGGCGGCGTAAATCCTGTTCATGAGAAAGGTGTAGAGGAGCGAGAGGACGGAGTTTATAGGGTCGGTCGGGGGCCGCCGCACCCTGCGCACGAATCCGAGGCGATCGATGAAACCGTGGGGTAGGGCCTCGAAATAGACCGCGCTCCCCCGGCCTTCGTAGCCGCGGATGCTGTCGAGATTGTCCGCCTGTTCGAGGGGTTTGAGAAGGCCTTGTATCTCCTGTGCTTTCTCGCCGGCAAAGGAATCGTTCCGGCTCCTTTTGATGCGCAGGAGAAGTGTCGCCATGTTACTAAGCTTCCCCGCCACGACGGCACGGGCGAAGCGGAGTCCGAAATCGGGGTCGTCGAGGAGGCCGTACTGCCTCTTGTGCAAGAAGACGTTACGCGATTCGGCGGCCGCGAGCCTCCCCAGGTAGCGCCCGCTGTATGTCAGAAAAACCGTGTCGATCTGATGGCGCATGATCTGGGCCAGCGCCCGGTGCGTGATCTCGACGTTGCCGAAGATGACGATCTGCCGGAGCTTGTAAGTGAAAAGTGTGTGGTAGGTGTCTTCGCCCTTTTTCACCAGGAGATGGCGACCCTCCTTGATGATCCGCGCGCCCTGTGTCTTGATGTAAACGACCATCTTTTGAACCTCCGTGCCTTCCCGTCCCGTTCCCCGCTGGCTCTGTCTCCAGCCGGGGGAGAGAACTAAAGCCTCCCCCGGCTGGAGTGCGAAGAGAAAGGAGGATAAGGTTTTGGAGGCATTGTAACAAGCGACGGGATATTGTCCACGATGGCAACGTTGCCGATATTCAGTTGTCAAAGAGCCTGCCCACTAAGGGAGTCGGGGAAAATCGAAGAATTCACTGAGACCCACAAAATCGGCCACGGTACTGAATATCGAAGTGCAGGCCTTTTCGCTGATCGGGTTTATCCCATGTGCCAGGATGGAATAGTTCCGGTTTTGCGTGACCTTCTTGATTTCTTCTTCTCTTTCAAAGAAGCGCTGTCCTGCTTCATGACCTTTGTGCTTCAAAACAAGGAAGGTGGCCGTAAGCGGCAGCTTCAGTAAACGGCTCTTTCCGTCCTGATACTTCTTGATGAAATCGTCCCGCAGCTCTGTGGGGATCACCTCCGGCCTGACTTTATCGTTCGGACAACCGGTCAGCTCGGCAAAACAGACCTGTCCGTAAAGCTCCAGGGCGCGGTAAATCCTCGCCGTCGCGTCGTCGTAGCGCCTGTCGATTTGCCGGCGGCGGGCGTTGTTCAGGAGGTCCTCGACGAGGGCCATATGAAACGTCTTCAGCCCATCAGTTTTTTCGATTACGGACTTCAGGAATCTCCGGCATCTCTGGAAGTCTTGCGCAAATAGTTCCAGTTCCGGGAGCGGATAGGCTTGCAGATAATCCAGCAGTGCGGCCTCGCCCGTGTCGAAGCGCCTGTCCGCGGCGGCGTGGTTGAACTGCTCCCAAAAGAGAAAACCCTCGGCAAGTGGGCGAACGAAGGCAAAATAGCTTTTGATCTGGGCGGGCAGCTCGCCGCTACGGGTATCGATGATGTCGATGGCCGCCGAAAAGCGACGTCCATTGAACAGCGTCCTCACCTGCCTGCGTTCTTCTTCGGCGAAGATGGACCAGGGGCTCATTTCGGGGTACATTTTTTCGTAGCCGTCCATGACGGTGCCCAGTCCGCCTTTGTTCCTTTCCACTCCTCCTACATAGTTGAACCGGTAAGGTTCGCCGATAGTAGCCAGAATGAGTGCCGCCGTCATGACCTTAGTGCCGCCCGTGTAGTCGACAGTGACTTCGGCGGGTGCGACATTCATCTTTTTCACGCGCTCAACGCAGCGGCGGGCAGCCCGGTAACATTCGTACATGATGTTCGGGTCTTCCGTTATTTCGTAGAAAGCCGTGGGCTTGTGATCAAGGGCACGGAGAATGTCGCCCGCGAGAGGGGTTGAATCGTGGGATGCCAGGAAAATGATACACTTCGGCTTGTGCGCCTGGATGCTTTTTATGAGCGGCTCCGGTGATCCGCCCAGGGACATGATCATAACCTTTCCGTCGCTTTTGACCATAAACCCCTTACCCTCATCTTCCATAAAAGTATGTGTAACCTCAGAGTTCCTTCAGGATGCTCCAGTACTTCCAGTAGGGAATCACACGGATTGCCATACCATTGCGTTCAAAAGTGGTTTCGGCGTCGCGGCTTATGATAAGGGCCTTTTTAAGGTTATGTTTTTCGAGGAATCTGAACAGATACCTCCCCTCCCGGGCATTGACCTGATCCTGGATTTTTACCTCGACAGGTAAGATCCTTTTCTCATCTGCGAGAACAATGTCGATCTCTTCCTTCTGCGGCGTCCTGACGAAAAAACGCGCCCCTAACATATTCACAAAGAACTGCTCCAAGAGGAGGGAAAAATCCAGTCCCGGATTCAATGCCAGCGTAAACGCCGCATTACTGACATACAGGCGCTTCATTTTCTTCTCTGTTGTGAGGAGATTAGGGGAGTAGTTGTAGAGCTTCTGGAGGAAGAGGGCGTATTCGAGGTAATTCACATAATTGGCAAGTGTTCGCTGGTCTATCTTCAAGTCGTTGCTGAGATTTTTTATGTCCAGAAAAAGTCCCGGTTTCGCCGCCGCAGTATTGACTATCGTCAAGAGTACTTCCGGCCGATCCAACCGGAAGGTCTGCGGAACATCCACGAAGATTACGCGCTCCATGAGGCTTTCCTTGAAATATCTCTTCCGAAGAATCCCCTCGAGCTTCAGGGCCTCGATAAAACCGCCCGACTCGATGTAATCCTGCAAGTGCCTCTTTATCTCGCCTTCGAAGATTTCTTCTCTGTCGCTATCGACCCAGACGTCGCGGAAGAGGAGATATTCCTCAAAATCAAGCGGCGAGACGGGAAATTCGAAAAAACGCCCGGCGAGGCTTTCTCTCGCATTTTTCCAAAGCATGATCTGCGCCGACCCGGAGAGAAAGATCTTGCAGGAAGGATTCAGGTCATAGAGCAATTTTACTTTGGATGCCCAGTCGGCATGTTTCTGGATTTCGTCCAAGAAAATATACACCTGCGTCTTTGCAAAATCTTCCCGCAACGTCTGGGTTTCGTACTGTTTGATCAGGTCGTAAAAGTCCTTCCTGTATTCATCAAATGAAAAATAGAAGATATGGTACGGAGAGACCCCGCGTTTCAAAAGCGCATCGATGGTCTGGTACAAGAGGGTCGTCTTTCCGACTCTTCTCAAGCCCGTGAGGACAACCATCTGGCGCATATCCAGAGAAGCCAGTATCTCATGGAATATTTTCCTCGCTTTCCCCAAAAGCAAGGACGGCACACGCCCATCCTTCCACCAGGGATTGAAGTATTGCAAATCCATGCGCACCTCAATGTAACTGTTATTTAATATCAGCTACATTATAACGACATTTTTATGGGATTCCAAGGGGAAAGTTTTTCGGTCATGTCCTATCCTGTGACGCATGAAAAACGACTTACAACTCAATTGCAATTACAGAACCCCAGCATGCCGGTTGTTTAGGTCGGCGATGCATGCCCGATTTGCTTCTTCAGTTTTTGCTGTCGTGAGCACAATGAATTTCGTTGTGCAGCCACTACCGCTGAAATGGCCTTCGACCTGATCTACCGCGCCTTTTGCCGACTTTCTAAAACGAATCGGTACATTCAAATCGGGGTTGAAATAAAATGTATAGATTTCACTTACATACGGGACGGTGCGCAACTTTCCCAAAAAATGGGCCAATCCTGGATGCTTGCCGGAGTTTTGGTCTTCATAGCGAATCTTTTTCTCTGCCTCGGGGATGGATGACGGCAACGGTAAAATTTCGCTTTGTTTTCTCCCAAACTGATAACGGAAGGTTTCATGAAACAACTGTCCGGTGGCCGAGAGTGTAGTAAGTGGCTTGCCGTCCACATCCTCACGATCGATGAGGGACGCAAATCGTTCATCATGAGGTTCAAAAGGGCTTTCTATGCCTGATTCCAAATCGTAGAATAAATCGTTGTGTTCTAACCAAAAAGAAAGGTCGAGTGAGATGGGTTGCGGCGGGAGCTGGATGACTGCTGAGAAACCTTCATACATGTAACAAACAGGTATGCCCAGGGACTGTCCAATCATCCCCGCAAAGGATATCTGCGCCTTGTAGCCACCGGTGGCGTTGATGAGGACACGCGATGATTCTTCCGGTCTCCTCACCACCTCGCTTATGCGTCGCACAAGATTTCGCAACCCCTCATTGCGGAACCGGTTGACGTCGTTTGCTGTCAAGCCCTCTACCACCTGCACTTCCACCTCTTCAAACCGCAATGGGTTCCTACCACTCTTGTAATAGAGACGCAGGAGCTCACCGGTAAAGCGCCCGTCATCCGTATCCGAGACGAGGAAGATCAGCCGCTTGTTGTCCTCGATCAGCCCGCCTTTGACGATGCTCCAGATAGAATTGATCTCGGCCCCGCAGATCCGTTCATCCGGAGAGTAATTGAGCAGGGTAACGGCCAGCGCCTTCGCGTTTCGAGCCACTACTTGTTTCTTCACGGCCTCATCGTTAGTGTTCTTAAGATTAGTGATCAAGCTGGTACCTACAGTAGATATCAGGGTGTCGCGCATAAACGTTTCTCCTCACCCTTGAGTGTTAAGGTATTCTTTCAACTTCTTTTCGGCCTTAGAGCCTTTAAACTGCTTTACCATGTGGGACTTAACCGCTTGGGCAAATTCCATTTTCTCGGTGTCGGAAGGGAGTTCCCTTAGTGCCCGATCAATAACCGGCCCCAGTCGACCGGCATCATGAGGTGCAATCTTACTAATTTCTTCGATAAGCTTGTCGAGGAGCGATACAGGTATCGCCTTTTGTTCTGCTTTCTCCACGGTAGGTCGTGCGGGAGCGGGCTCTTGCAATTTAAAGCGCCCATAGCCTACGGCAGTCTTTGCGCCCACCCCTTCTTCCACTAAGGCACGAACAAAGGCAGAACGAACCTTGTCCAGCAGGTTCCCCTCTTTTATGACCACAGCCCGGAAGATAAACATGGTACCTGGGGCCACGGTCAGGAATTTGATGGGGTTAGGGAGCAGGTAGTCGGCAGGGGGAGTCTTCCCCTCTTTATCTGCATAATAATTGCCATAATGGGGATTCATGATGTCGAGGCGAAGGCTCGGTACGCTCACGGGATAGGCGTCAAGGAAAAAGACCTTCCCGCGGTGTTTCTGGTTCCCGAAGGGGAGCGAGATTTCCTCCCAATTATCGTCATCGAAGGCAATGATTTCCCCTGTCTTCTCGTCCTGTTCGACGAGCTCTTTGGGCAAACCTTCGACCAGCCCACTTTTATAAAGGGCTAATGTATGGGCAAAGCGGACGATCCCTTTAACACCCGAGGCGGGAATGTAAGGGATGCCCAGGTTGTGATCGAAGACCATACTCACCTCATGGGGATGGGATTCCCCGATACCAGTCACTAAGGGGGAGACAAGCTCCGCCCGAAGCTCGATGATGTCATAGTTCATGGTAGGAAAGCTGCGACAGTAAGCATCAAAAGCCTCATGCTTTCGTTTCAGTAAGGAGGCAACAGTGCCCTTTTCTATCATCTGGCTATAGCGTTTTACGTAATACTCCACGGCGCGGAGATCTTTATCACGATCGCCCTTTTTGTCATTGCCGTCAGAGGGCTTGAGGCTACCTTCTTGAAGGGGCACGTACTTGTTATACCAAAGGCCAAAGTTACCCGATGATGGGTCACGAGACCACACCTTTTGTATGCGGTCGGGAAAAGTATATAATGCCATTAGCATGTCCCCCCTTTACTCAAGATCCGCCGCTGCAAACCGCTTAACCCACTCGAGCAGGGCAAGGGTTTCGTTCTGGGCCTCTAGGTATTTCATTTGTTTCATGGTAGACAGCTCCTGGATTAATTCCACCCGTCCTTTAGCCGACACAAACTTGTTGTTAATGTCTCCCTCCCGAAGCGTAAGCCAATCTTTAACAATATCAAACAAAATAATGTACTTATCGCCTTCCTTGATCTTGCCGTCACTGGTTCCTTTATTAAGCCAAAAAGCCAGTGATTGACCGAGGCCATTTTGAAGAATCATGGAAGGTGCGCCCGAAGTAACCGATTTGAAATCCTTTTTTTCTTGAGCAGATTTTTTCGCAACGGCTTTGACAACCCTGGTCAAGGCAAAGCCTGCCCGTTTCTGTGCGAGCGTCCTCATTGCACACCTCCCTGTAACCACGTGATCTGGCAGATACCCCGCCCTAGCGTCTCATCGCCCCCGATTTGGATAAAGTTTTTGATCACATCCTCAACGCGACCCCGCACTGTATCGGCCTGAAGGGTGTTATCGAACACCGCCCGACTGTAATAAACGACGCTATAAAGAACCGAATCGGCAGGGAGGAGTTCCTGATACCGTAACGCACGGTCTTGAGCTGTCCCCGTTTCGGAGTTGATCTTGATCTGCGTTTGGATCTCTGTACAAGATTCGACCAGGTATTTGAAAGCCTCGTTGGAGACGAGTAACAAGTTATCCCGGGGCGGAAAGGCGGCAGGAACAGGATTGGGGATCGCTTGTTTGACCGTAACGACCATATCCTCCAAGAGCACCTCTTCCAGGACATTACCGGCGAGACAAAAGGCTTCTTCTTCCGCAACTGCGGGTAGTTCCTGTGCGATTCCTTCCATCCCGGCAAAGGTAAGGTCATTATCCAGCCTTTTCAAGACGGCCGGGCAAGTCACCCAGACAAAGGGGGCGACACTCGACCGAACGGGGAAGGCGAGCAGTTTCGCATCGGAGACGGAAATGGCCCCGGGGATGTTCTCCTTCTCTTTCCATCCATCTTGCTCATCTGAGCCAAAGAGATAGTTGATGAGCGAGGTGTTTTCTGCGAAATCCCGGTAGTGGGCACGCATGGCCCCTTTCACGGCTGACGCTTGGATATGGGGCCAATTGGTATGACGTTCCCGCTGGATGGGCAGGTCCACGGCTGCGAGTGACGAGCCCGCACCGGCATGGATGGGAGAAATGGCGTAAAATACACACAAAGAAAAAAGGTCTCGCTTCTGCATTTTCTTCCTCCTTATAATGGTATGCAGTTCTCGTTAATCTGTTCGTCAACGACCGTCCCCGCGGGGAAGTACCCCTTCATGGGCTTGTGGAAACGGCGATGGAGGTCCCATCCACCGTAATAGACAATGTGTCCCGTGGCGACACAACGATCGTTCGTTTTGGCATTGGCCGGGAGGATAGATAACGTCATAAATAAGGCACTTTCCCGCTGAGGTAAGGCGATGGGCTCCAGCTTCCGATACTCGCCAAATCGTTGCTCCGCCCCGAGCGTGAGCACGCCACTGGTAGCTAACGGTAAGGGACGGGTGACGGCAAACGCCAGGGTAACATCCCCTTTCAGACGGGCATGGGCAAAGGAATAGAGGTGATGCTCTCGCACGCCGCGCCTCGTCGTTGCCACATCGAGTGCCACACCCGTATGTAGCTCTTCCCCAAAAAAGCTGCTGCGCTTCGCGATGATTTTGGTGATGGCAGAATGATGAAGCTCATCTAGCGGCACCCAGGAGCCCCCTAAGGTTACCATCTCTCTTCCCCGTGACCAGTAGATGGTGCAGCCACTTTTACAGCTAATGAGAGGGGTGGTAATGGGCTCCGCAACAGTTACGTTGAGCGCGGCTATGCCCTCCGTCTTCTCGAAAACTTCCTTTTCCGTAAACCAATGATAGGGACAGGGAACCCACAACCTCTCACCCCACCGGAAAAAAGGCCCCACTACCTGAAAGGGGCTCTCCTCCCCCGAGCGACCAATGGCCGAGATAACGGGATGATCCTCAGCATAATTACCTTGGTTATAATCAGCAGGGTGAAGATTATGTTCTCTCAATACGGCCGTTCGCAAAGCACCCTGGATCGTGTGGGCCGGTGGTGGAAAAATGACGGAGGCCGTATGGTTTTCGCCCATGACGGCAGGCTCGGCCCCACGAAAGAACAGGGTATCTTGAGGCAAGAAACTATACCACTCCATGCTTATCACCTCCCCCGGCCAAAAATGCCGCAATCATTAACCCGTCAGGTTTGAAGGGCGCTTTTGCATCCTTCCGATCCCAGATCACCTGAAGAATGTCCCGCGCGATCTCTGTTACCTCCCCTTTCGTCTCCACGCCGGAGCGCTCGATCTGCTGGGTGAGGAAGTTGATCAATCGTGTTTCCGCCCCCTCCCCGCTTTGCATAATCGCCTCGATACCTGGACGCATCGATTCCAGCCGATAGAGGAGGGCATGGGCGATCTCCCTTTCTTTTCCCCCTGAGGTGCGGGTGATCAAATTTTCAAAGGCCTGCCATGTGACATGATCATCCCACTTACCAGCAATAATCCGCGAGCCACCACTCCGTTTCTTGAGCTCAAGTGCCCAGGCATTACGTTCCATTTTCCCTTTGGCTTCCCGCTCCAATAAAGCGTGTGACCGAGCGATCATCTGGGCCAGGGGTTCTTTGTGATGACATATGAGGATCGCAGCCGAGATGGAAATATCCTGCCCCTTACCTAGGTTGATGGACAGCTTCCCCGGCTTTGGCGCCCAGGTGCCCTCTATGAGGAGGGACTCGCGCTTAAGATCGATGAAGCGATACCGGGACGTGTAGTAATCGCTTATTTCCTGCGCCGCCTTGAGGGCCGTTTGAATGGGCAAAAAGGCACAGACGTCGTCACCACCCGCATATACCAAGCGGCCCCGATGCTTCGTAATAATCGCCGGCACCCCATAGAGCGAGAAATCT
Organism: uncultured Syntrophaceae bacterium; assembly: GCA_964597995.1. Classification (GTDB taxonomy): domain Bacteria; phylum Desulfobacterota; class Syntrophia; order Syntrophales; family UBA4778; genus UBA2207. The sequence continues at coordinate 45,412 of CAZRAC010000011.1, forward strand.
CCCAAGGCTTCTGAGATGGCTGCGTGAATTGCCGGTGTTACGAGCCGCTTACGTAATTTATTGTTTTCGTTATCATTGAAGACCTTATTCCAGGCCTCACGATACATGGCGTTGAATTGGGGTGACATCAACCGCGCCACGATATGAGGGTGCATGATACTCTTCCAGGTGGAGGCGATACTCTCCCCGTTTATAAGTTTCCCCATACGGTCACCATCCATGATGAGGATGGCGTAATACTTATCGACATTGCGGATTTTCTCCCCTTTGACAGCTTCTTCGTTATCAAATAATTGTTGAGCGATTTTGCGGCGTTGCTCCGCATCCATAATCTTTTCCCGCTCGAAGTAGTCGTCCAAGGCCATTTCCGTCGTGGAGGGGAAGCTCTCGCCCACCCCCAAGACGCTCACTAAAGGATGTCGACCACGCTTCACGAGTTGCGGTAAAAACCGCTTCATCGTACAAATAGCGCACAAGCGTTCATTCTCTTTGAAATCAACAACATTACCTCGTTTCTCCTTCATTTTTCCCCAGAACGTTCCCACGTGATCACTATAATCCTTGGCGCTCTGCCCTTCCCTCCAGGGGACGGTATGCAACACTTCAAATTCCCCACAGAGCTGGCACTTTTCTCCCGGTTCTTCTAATCGCTCGTTGTGTCGTCGCATCTTTTCCGCCGCCAAAGCCGATTGCACCAAGGCATGAGAGGTCGAATACAAGATGCCGCGGCTCGTCTCCTCAGGGGAGTACCTTTTCTCGGAGATGATGGAGGAAAAGTTTTCGATAAACGCGAATTGGCCATCAGATGCCTCGTTATGGAGAAGCTGGGACAGTTCTTCTTTATCGCTTATCGCCACCAGTCGCACCGCCGCCCAGTGGTATTGCCAGAAATGGCCTCCTTGACGAGCGAATAGGCGGTCTAAATAATCCACTTCTGCTTCCCCGAGATTGAGCCGCTCACTGAGCGCATCAAGGGTCATATCCATCAGCTCCTGCCAGGCATCCTGTACGGCCGATTCCAGTTCCGTTGCAATGTCGGTCGCCTTTGAAAGCGGAACGAGGATCAAACCCTTGTTAGGGAGACTTGCAATATCACGAGGTTGATCAGACCAGATGCGAGGCTGGAATTTCCCCGCGATGTACCATTCTCTTTCCAGCCAGGCATTGACGAGGGGCTGATCCACCAGAGATGGGTACAACACATGATCCGCCCCCAAATTTTCCATGATCCACTTAAGCCCGGAAAAGGCGAGCCACGATAACAGTACCGACCCCGTCCAAAAATCGCGCAGCTTCCTCGCCCGGGAGATGAAGCCCTGTACCGGTGTAAGTGAAAAGACCAATAGTCCCACATCATCTGTTTTCTCTGAAGGGCCCATGCAGGAATACAATGCTGAACAGAGAGCGTTATGCTGCCAGATGGAATGATCGGGAAAGCGGGTATCTGCCGGTAGGCGATGCCACAGCGCTCCCAAGCCACCCACATTGGCTTCCGCCAAGGCAAACCGCAACACAAAATGAGTGTAAAGGAATCGGGCCAAGGCAAAGCGTGACTCCGCTTCCTCTCCCCGAAATTGACCCGCATAATCACCGTGACTTGCCTTCGTGCCAATTGTCATCCGCAAGAACTCCTGGACGGCAGGAAAGACCACGTCAATGGTCGGTAACGGCGGAGATATTGCCAGCACCCCCTCACCTCCCGATGTGGGATGAGTCATGAGCGGGTGTGTTACGTAGTCGATCGCCCCATTTTCTCTCTCATCCTGGTGGTAGGTGGGCACCTGCCCCCGCTCGAAGCCTGCGGCAATACCATCCGCCAGTTTCCAGAAGGTCTCGTTCGGTTTCTCGAATCCAAATATCTGCAAATAATCGGCTGCCCGCGTTTCATGTCCAGGGATGGCAAGCGCCTTATCGATGGGGTCGTGCCACCAGGCGGCAAACTTCTCGTTCCAGTAAGAGGTATCCGGCTTTGTCCAGGTCATGAGGCACCTCGCATATTCTTTTCGATTTCCCTGTTCATCTCTGAACAAACGGCTTCATACTCTGCCAACCTATTTTTCTTATCGTTTGCCTCTCTTCGGTAAAGATACGGCAAGAACAGTATTTGTCCTTGATAATGACCCTCCGCGGTCTTGTTGACATGGAGAAAATAGGGCTTGGCATGACGGCCTTTGCGAATATCGTCAGGGATCTTCTCTACTTCTTTTCCCTCAATCGGCATGGCTACCAGGGATCTCCTCTGCCAAGTATGTCGCGGCTCCAAGTTTAACCGCGCCGTGCGGTATGCAACGCCAATCTCAGAAAGGGCATCTTCCCATTTTTTATGAATTTTAAATTGGTCAAAAAGAACGGCATACTTTGAGAAAGACGTATAATCCTTAATCTGCCCATCGCTCTTGAATGTTACCTCCTTAAAGAGGTGGCAATGAAGAGAACCAAAGCCGTTTCTTGATCGGGCACCTAAACCGCCGCACGTTACCATAGCTTTAAGCGACTTCTCGAGAGCCTCCTCTATTATTGTTACTCCCTTTGGGAATTGAAGAACAATCTTGAAACGTGATTGTGTGGGGAAATAGCCCTTAACAATGACATTTTCACGTCCTTGTCTGGACTGCACCCCCCAAGTTGGACAAAATATGTTAGGGTAGTCGGCAGGAACC
>CAZRAC010000012.1:0-47522 GCA_964597995.1 uncultured Syntrophaceae bacterium
GAAACGATGGGGACAAAAATACTAACCAGTTGAACTTATTCACAGATTATTCCGGGCAGTAGTGAAATCCCCCGTTAAATCATTTGCCCTCTCCGCCGATATGACATATATTTAGTGCCGTAAATTGGTTTTATTGGAGGAAGAACCATGGACTATTTAGCGGCAAAGTCGTCGGTGGTAAGCATCACGGACCTGAAAAAGAACCCTTCGGCTATCATTAAAGAAGCCGAGGGGTCGCCGGTGGTGATTCTCAACCACAACCGACCTTTCGCATACATCGTGCCGGCCGATGCCTTCGAGGCCATGCTGGAAAAGCTGGACGACCTCGAACTCAGGAAAACCATCCGCAAGCAACAGGGCGAAAAGTCCGTTCCGGTCTCTCTCGATGTCTTATAGCCTCACCTTCAAAGAATCGGCCCTTAAGGAGTGGGGCAAACTGGACCGGCCGATCCGGGAACAGTTCAAGAAAAAGTTGGCGAAACGGCTGGATTTCCCGCGCATGGAAGCGGACAGGGTCGGCGGTATGGATGATCTTTACAATACCAAGCTCCGTGCCGTCGGCCTGCGGCTGGTCTATGTCGTTGAGGAAGAGACAAAGACATTGACGGTCTACGCGGTGGGAAAAAGGGATAAAAGTTGCGTATCGCTGTCGGATGACGTATGAGTGTACGGCAATTTTTCAGGAGAGGAGAGCCGGCATGAAAGCAAAATCCATCCAGGAGCGCTACCCCGACGAATTCGCCCATTGCTACGGGTGCGGACGACTCAACCGGAAGGGACTGCGCATAAAGAGTTACCCGGAAGACGACGAATGCGTCTGTCGTTATACGCCTGAGCCTTACCACACCGGGGGCATCCCCGGCTATGCCTACGGCGGTTTTATCGCGTCGTTGATCGACTGCCACAGCTCCGCAACCGCCTCGGCGGCAAAGTTGCGCCTGTCAGGCTCGTCGGCGGGTGACATGGCGCCCCCTCGCTTTGTGGCGGCGTCGTTGAAGGTCGACTTTCTCAAGCCGACGCCGGTGGACAAGGTCCTGGAGCTCAGGGGAAAGGTCAAGGAAATGAAAGGCCGCAAGGTCATCGTGGTCGTGACGCTCTCCGCCGACGGCAAGGTATGCGCCAGAGGCGAGTCGGTGCTGATCGAGATGCCGCCAGTGTCGGGAGATACCGCCCGTTTATCCGGACCGGAGATATGAATTCCCGTCTGCTGTTGCTGTTTTCGTCGCTTCTTCTCCTGATCATTCCGTCCGCCCCGGCATACGCTTCCACTCCCTGGGCCGCCATCGCTCAGGGTGTCGAATACGCCGTTTTTAACGGACAAATCCATGTCGTCCGCCTTGACCCTTCCCGGGCGAAACTCGTGCTCCTCTTGGCATCGGAACAGGACAAAAGACCGCGAACGACCGGTGCGTGGTGCAGGGATTTCAACCTCATCGCAGCGATCAACGCGGGGATGTACGGGACGGACTATTCGACGAACGTGGGCTACCTCAGAAACGGCGCTCATGTACAGAACGGAAGATGGAGCAGCAGGTACAAATCGGCCCTCGCCTTCGACCCACAAAAACCGGGGCTCCCCCAGGCGATCATCGTCGACCTCGACGAACCCGGCGCGAAGGACTCTTTGAAGCACTACCGGTCCGTGGTCCAAAATCTCCGTCTGATGAAAAAAGGGGGGATAAATGTGTGGCCTCCTTCCGATAAAAGGTGGAGCGAGGCGGCCGTCGGCATGGACAGTCAGGGTCGTATTCTGTTTCTTTTCTGCCGTACACCGTACCCGATGAAGGAATTCAACGAGTTGGTCAATTCCCTGCAGCTCGGGGTTACCAGGATGATGCACGTCGAAGGGGGGAGCGAAGCCAGCCTTTCCATCAATACGGGACATCTCAACCGCGACCTCGCCGGCGCTTTCGACGTCACGACGCCGTCCGGAGACTCGGACGGCGAGCAGTGGCCGATCCCCAATGTCATCGGGATCCGGAAATGAAGAAAACCGGGGAAGGGATTGCCTTCAGACGATGAATTCCTCCAACTTTGCCTTCGTTGCCGAGCGCCTCAGCTTTTCCAGCGCCCGCGCCTCGATCTGACGCACCCTCTCCCTCGTCACGCCCATCTTCTTGCCCACATCTTCCAGGGTGTGCCGTTTCCCGTTAACCAGTCCGAAGCGAAGCATCAGGATCTCCCGTTCCCGCGGGTTGAGAGAAGCAAGGACATCGTCCAACCTCTCCTTCAACCTCTCGAAGGAAAGGGTCTCGGCGGGCACCTTGACCGTCCTATCGGGGATCAGATCACCCAGCAAGCCGCCTTCCCCCTCTTCGCCGACAGGTAACTCGAGGGAAAGGGGCTCTTGGGCGATCAGTTTAAGTTCCTGCACCCGCGAGACGGGAAGCCGCATCTCTTGTGCGATCTCCGCGTCCGTCGGCTCTCGTCCCAAGCGGTAGAGTAACTGCTGGGTGACATTGAGCATCTTGCCGACCGCTTCCTTTATGTGGACAGGAAGGCGGATGGTCCGGGCCTGGTCGGCGAGCGACCGCGTGATGGCTTGGCGGATCCACCACGTCGCGTAAGTGCTGACCTTGAAACCACGGCGCCAGTCGAAGTGCTCGACGGCCCTCATCAGGCCGAGGTTTCCCGCCTGGATCAGGTCGAGGAGTGCCAAGCCGCGGCCCGCGTACTTTTTCGCGATCGAAACGACTAGCCTCAGGTTGGCTTCCACGAGGCGCCTGCGTGCTTCCCGGTCGCCCTTTTCCACCTTTTTCGCCAACTCCACCTCCTGGGCCGGCGTCAGGAGTGGTATCTTCCCGATTTCCTTGAGATAAATCCAGAGGGGGCTTTCGCCGGCGGCCTCTTCAGCCTCTTCGGGCTCCTTTTCGTCGATCGCTTCTCCGGGCAATATACGCAGAGGTTCGAGGGGCATATTCTCCTCGTCCTCGACTTCCAGCCCTGGGTCGCGTCGGAAGGGCAGCAACCTGGCCAGTGGTTCCGCTACGATCGGCTCGGGGGACGTTGATTTTATCTTCTTCACCCCTTTATCCTTTTCCTCTGTTTTCTTGCGGAATGACTTCATAGTACACTTACATACCATAGTTTGTGAAATTTTGTCTGCCTATAATGTACCCGCACAGGTTTGCGACAGGGAACCCCGGTGTTCCATATTTCCCTTGTCCACCCCGGTGACATCGAGTAAAAATAAGCAGAAGAAACGAAGGGAGAGATGAGTCACACCCCCGAACCCGGAAGGCAATGCGGAGCGATGGCAGGCTTACGGCTCTTCACGAGCAACAGGATGGAAATACTCATAGACGAACTGGCTGAGACGCTCCGCGCCCCCCTTGCAGACCCTCTGATGAGAGAGGTAGTTCTCGTTCAGAGTCGTGGGATGCAGCGGTGGGTCTCCATGGAACTCGCCCGGAGACACGGGGTCTGCGCCAACGTCGATTTTCCTTTCCCGAATCGTTTCGTCTACGCCGTCTTTCGCAGCTCCGTGAAGGACTTACCGGAGGAATCGCCCTTCGAACCGGCAAACCTTACCTGGAAGGTCATGGGGGTCCTGCCCGATTGCCTGGAAAAAGAGGGCTTTGAATCGTTAAAGGCCTATCTCGGGGACGGTCTTTCGGACCTCAAGCTCTTCCAGCTTTCTTCGCGCATCGCCGACCTCTTCGACCAGTACCTGACCTTCCGCCCCGACATGATCCTCCAATGGGAGCGGGGGCGGGAGAGTCACTGGCAGGCGGCCCTCTGGCGGGAGATCACGAAAAAGAAAGACAAGACGCACAGGGCAAGGCTGCTGCGGGCATTCCTGGATGACCCGCCTCCCTCCCTCCCCGGCCTTCCGGGGCGCCTTGCCGTCTTCGGCATCTCTGCCCTTCCCCCATACCACCTCCAGGTGCTGGAGGCCGTGGCACGCCTCGCCGACGTCAACCTGTTTCTGATGAACCCCTGCCGGGAATACTGGGCGGACATCGCCTCCGACCGGGAGATAGCTCTCGCCGAAGGAAAACTGAAGGCATCCGGCGCCGCGCCGCAGGAGCTCTACCTGGAGCGGGGAAACAGCCTGCTCGCCTCGATGGGCGCCCTGGGACGCGACTTCTTCTCCCTCCTCAATGAACTGGGCTGCGAGGAACGCGACCTTTACTTAGATAGCGACGAACGCACCCTCATAAGGGCCGTCCAATCGGACATTCTCAACCTCAAGGAGCGCGGGGGGAGGAAAACCCCTATCCGGGAAGACGACCGATCGGTTCAGGTCCATTCCTGCCACAGTCCTATGAGGGAGGTGGAGGTGCTCCAGGACCAGCTCCTGGCCATGTTCGAGGCCGACCCCAAGCTCACGCCGGAGGACATCCTGGTCATGACACCCGCAATCGGGGCTTATGCCCCCTTCATCGAAGCGGTCTTCACGCTTCCCGAGGACGACCCCCGGTTTATCCCCTTCAGCATAGCCGACAGGGGACTGAGACAGGAAAATCCGCTTACCGAGACGTTCCTGAAGCTCCTCGGCCTTCAGGGGAGTCGGTTCGGCATCGTCCAGGTCATGGACATCCTCGAATCCGACGCCGTCCTCGATAGATTCTCCCTCTCCCGGGACGACCTGGAGTTGATCCACACCTGGGTGCGGGGGACCAACATCCGCTGGGGGGTCGACGCCCGGAGCCGCGCTGCCGTCGGCCTGCCGCCGCTCCCCGAAAACACCTGGCGGGCCGGACTGGACAGGATGCTCCTCGGGTACGCCCTCCCCGCCGGGGGCGAAAGGGTTTTCCAGGGAATCCTGCCCTATGACGATATCGAGGGAAGCGATTCCGAGGTCCTGGGAAATTTTCTGGACTTCATGGAAGGCATCTTCACCCATATCCCGGCCCTCGGAGAAAACCGGACCCTGGAAGAATGGGCCTCCAGCCTCTCATCGCTTCTCGACACCTTCTTTTCGGCCGGCGAAAGGTGGGAGAGGGACCTTCGCGCCCTGAGGGAAGTCATGATGGACCTGGCGGAACGGCAGGCCATCTCCGGCTTCTCCGGGCGTATCGGCCTCGACGTGATCATATCGTGGCTCAAACAGACGCTCGACCAACGGCTCACCACCGCAGGCTTTCTCTCCGGGGGCATCACTTTCTGCGCCATGCTCCCGATGAGAAGCATCCCCTTCAAGGTCATCTGCCTGCTGGGGATGGGTCACGACGCCTATCCGCGGCAGGAGCGAACGCCCAGCTTCGACCTCATGGCGGAGCGCCCACGTACCGGCGACCGGTCGCGCCGCAAGGACGACCGTTACCTCTTCCTGGAAACCGTCCTCTCCGCCCGCGAGATTCTGTACATAAGTTACCCCGGCCAGAACATCCAGGACAACAGCACCCGCCCCCCGTCCGTCCTCGTCAGCGAACTTTTGGACTATATCGAGCAGGGGTTCGAGTCTCCGGGAAAGGACGTCCGGGAAAGGCTATTTACGATCCATCGCCTCCAGGCCTTCAGCCCCGGATATTTTCAAAAGGAAGGGAGGCTCTTCAGCTACTCGGAGGAAAACTTCGCCGCAGCCTGCGCCGCCGAAAAGAAGTCCCCGAAGTCCCCTTTCATCCCCTCGGCACTGTCGGAGCCGGGCGCCGAATGGCGGACCGTCGACATCAACAGCCTCTGCCGATTTTTCGCGAACCCCGCCCGGTTTCTCCTCAACCGGAGGCTCGGCCTTTTCCTCGAGGAAACCCCTGCGGTTCTCGACGAGGCGGAACCCTTTACCGTCGAAGGACTCGAAAGATACGACCTCCGTCAGGAGATGCTCGCAAAGAGATTGGCAGGGGAAGACCTTTCCCGCCTCTACCCGGTCTTACTCGCCTCCGGCGCGCTCCCCCACGGGACGCCGGGGTCCTGTCTCTACGAAGAGACCTGCAGGACCGTCGAGGCTTACGCCGACCGGCTCCGCCCGAAGATGGCGGGAGGGCGACAACCCTCGCTGGACATCGACATGGCTATCGGCGGGTTCCGCCTGACCGGCAGGGTCGAAAACCTCTTCCCGGAAGGGCTCTTACATTACCGGCTAGCCAAGGCGAAGGTGAAGGACAGACTGAGGGCCTGGATACACCACCTGGTCCTAAGCATGACAAGCGGAGAGGAAGGTCGCGGGACCATCCTCCTTTGCGAGGACCTTACGGTCAGGTACCGTCCCGTGGGAAAAGGCGAGAGATACCTCCTGCCGCTCCTCGAACGGTACTGGGCGGGACTCCGCAGGCCACTCCGCTTCTTTCCCGAGTCTTCGTGGGCCTACGCCAACAGCATCAGGAGAGGTAAGACGCCCGCAGCGGCCCTCAGGAACGCCGCGAACGAGTGGGAAGGCTACAGGTTCAGCGAAAAGGATGACCCTTACTTTCATTTCTGCTTCGGGGAGGGCGACCCACTCGACGAGGAGTTCAGAGCGCTGGCGTTCGAAATCTTGGGGCCCATCCTTGACCACGAGGAGAAGATGGAATGACGGCGAGCGGTTTTCCTAACTTCGACCTCTTGAAGAGCCCCCTCGAGGGAACGAACCTCATCGAGGCGAGCGCGGGCACAGGGAAGACCTACGCGATAGCGGGGATATTCCTGCGCCTCCTGCTGGAAAAAGGCCTGACCGTGGACCGGATCCTGGTGGTGACTTACACCGTCGCCGCGACGGAGGCGCTGAAGGAGCGGATGCGGGAGACCATCCGGAAGGCCGTCGCTGCCTTCGAAAAAGGCGGGCATGACGACGCCTTCCTGGCGGGGATAGTGAAGGCGAACCCACAGAAGGATGAGGCGCTGCGGCTCCTCAAGTCGGCCCTCAGGGATTTCGACGAAGCGCCGATCTTCACGATCCACGGCTTCTGCCGGCGGACGCTGCACGAGAACGCCTTCGAGAGTATGAGCCTCTTCGACACGGAACTCATGAGCGACGAAACCTCCCTGCGGGAAGAGGCGGCACGGGACTTCTGGCGGTTGTACTTCTACAACGCGCCTGTCGAATTCGTCGCCTACGCCGTCGAAAAGGGCTGTAGTCCCGACTACTACTTGAATCTCTCGAAGAAAAAGGCGCTGAACCCGGACATGAAGGTCTTTCCCGAGGCGGAACCCGTCGATCTCTCGTCCCTCGACCCCTTCCTCGACACGGCACGAAAGGTCAAATCGTCCTGGCCCTCCGTCAGGGTCGAGGTCATAGAAAAGCTGAAAGACCCGGCGCTCAACAAGACCAAATACAGAGAAGGCGGCGCCTCTCTCATCGCAGCGATGGACCTCTACGCGGGCGCGCGGTCGGCCTTTCCCCTTTTTGCCGGCATCGAGAAGTTGACCCCCAAAGGCCTGAAGGAAGGCGTGAAAACGGGCAAGACACCCCCCGCCCATCCCTTCTTCGACCTCTGCGGGGAGCTGCAGGAAAGGGCCGAAAGACTCACGGCGGAGATGGACGGGCAGCTCCTCTACCTCAAGGCGGAGATATTCCGCTACATGGAGGGGGAACTCACGGCCAGAAAAGAGCGGCTGAACATCCGGTCCTTCGATGACCTGCTGACACGGATGCGCGACGCCCTGAACGGACCGAACGGCCCGGCCCTCGTTGGGGCGCTGAGAAAACGCTACCGTGCGGCCCTCGTCGATGAGTTCCAGGACACCGACCCCGTCCAGTACGCCGTCTTTCAGTGCGTCTTCGAAAAGAGCGGCGGCATACTCTTCCTCATCGGCGACCCGAAACAGGCCATCTACGGCTTCCGGGGCGCCGACCTCTTCACCTACCTGAAGGCGTCGAAAAACGTGTCCTCCCGGTACACCCTGACAAGCAACTGGCGTTCCGAACCGGGCCTGATCCGGGCGGTAAACACCGTCTTCTCGCGGCGGCGAAACCCCTTCCTCTACGACGACATCCTGTTCGAGGACGCCGTCGCCGGGAACGCCGGTGAGCGGCCCGCCCTCACCCTGTCCGGGAGAAAGGAGCCGCCTCTCCGGCTCTGGTACGCCCCCAAGGCGAGGCTCGAAGCCCTGTCCGCCCTGACGAACAAGCAGAACGCCCGGAACGCCGTTACCGTCGCCACGGCCGCAGGGATAGCGGACCTCCTCAACGACGGCCGAGAGAAAAGGGCGCTCATAGGAGATAGGCCGGTCGAAGAAGGCGACATCGCCGTCCTTGTAAGGACAAACGACGAAGCCCGTCTCGTCCAGGAGGCGCTCCACAGCCTCGGCGTCCACAGCGTCCTCCACAGTACGGGGGATCTCTTTGACACCGCAGAGGCGCTGGAGATGGAGCGGTTGCTCGCCGGAGTCGCCGAGCCCGGCTCCGAGGCCCTCGTCCGAACGGCCCTTGCCGGCACCGTCATGGGAGTCGACGGAGAGACACTCGAAAGGCTGGGCAGGGATGAATCGGCCTGGGAAAGACGGCTCGCCCGTTTCCGTGATTACAACGACCTCTGGGAGAGTCGGGGATTCATCCGGATGTTCCGCCGGCTCCTGGCACAGGAAGGCGTCCGGGCACGACTCCTCTCTTTGCCGGACGGCGAGAGGCGACTGACCAACATCCTTCATCTTTCCGAGGTCCTGCACGAGGCGGAGACGGAAGGCCGGCTGGGCGCGGCGGGCCTCATCAAATGGCTCTCGAGAAGACGGGCCGACAAATCGCCGGCCCCCGAAGAACATCAGCTCAGGCTGGAAAGCGACGCCCGGGCCGTCCGCATCGTCACCGTCCACAAGAGCAAGGGACTGGAGTACCCGGTTGTCTTCTGTCCCTTCCACTGGGAGGGGTCGGCCATCAAAGACGAAGAATTCGTCTACCACGACGGAGACGACGGCTGGAGGGCGACCCTCGTCATCGGCCCGGCCGACCCCGAGAAAATTGCGGCGGCCCGGAGGGAGGCCCTGGCCGAGAGCGTCCGCCTTCTCTACGTCTCTCTCACACGGGCAAAGCACGGATGTTACGTCACCTGGGGACCATTCAAAGACGCCGCCACCTCTGCCCTCTCCCACATCCTCCACCCCGCTGAAACGGCCGGGGCCGACGCCGTCGAGGAAGCGAAAAGGCATTTCGAGAATCTCTCCGATGACGACATCAGGCGCGACCTGGAAGACCTCGTCAGGCGGTCAGAGGGGACGATCACCTTCTCCGAGATGCCCGAGGGCGACGCCACCGATTACATCCGACCCGCCGTGGGCCCGCCGGAACTTTCTTTTCGGCCATTTACCGGTAGAATCCGGAGAGACTGGCGGGTCGCAAGCTTCTCGCGCCTCGTCGCCGAACAGGGCACGGCAACAAAGGTCGCGCCGGAGGAACCGGACCATGACGCCGCTTTTCCCGAAGGAGACGAGCCTCTCGACGAGGAGCTTTCCGGGATATTCGCCTTTCCCCGGGGGGCGCGGGCGGGGACGTTCCTGCACAACCTCTTCGAGGACCTGAGCTTCACCGCCGGGAAAAAAGACGTCGAATGCCTCGTCCTGGCGAAGCTCCGGGGGTTCGGTTACGACCCGGGATGGAAAGAGACGCTCTGCGACATGGTCGACAGGGTCCTCGACGCACCGCTTTCCACTGACGGAAAGTGCCTGCGCCTTCGGGGCGTGACGGACGGGATGCGCCTCAACGAACTCGAGTTCTACTTCCCGTTGAGGCCGCTTTCACCGGAAAAGCTCAAAGACCTCTTTGTTCGCTCTGGGAAAATAAACACGTCGCCGGAATTCCCTGAACGCATCGGGTCGCTCCGCTTCCAACCCTGCCGCGGGTTCATGAAGGGGTACATGGACCTTGTTTTCCGCTGGAACGGGCGTTTCTATCTCGTCGACTGGAAATCGAACCGGCTGGGGGGACGGGTCGCGGACTACGGCGGCGAGGCCCTCGACCGCACCATGACCGACCACTTCTACGTCCTGCAGTACCACCTGTACACCCTGGCGCTACATCGGTACCTCACCCTGCGGGTACCGGACTACGACTACGGAAGGCACTTCGGCGGGGTTTTCTACATCTTCTTAAGGGGCGTGAGTGCGACTGACGGGGAGCACGGAATCTACCGTGCCCGCCCGGAAAAAGAATTCGTCGAGGTTATGGAGGATGCGCTGCTCGATGTTTAACGTTGACCTTGTTGGGACCCCCTGAACCATCGGCACGGCGGACTATTATCTTATGATCGAAAAACTTCACGAAACCGGCCTTCTTTCCCCCCTCGACGTCCGCTTCGCTCGGTTCCTGGCAGGGATATCCGGCGACGGCTCTCAAGAATTTTCTCTTGCCGCCGCCCTGGTGAGCCGGTACCGAAGCGACGGCCACGTCTGCATCGACCTTTCCGGCCTTGCGGGCAAGGCGCTTTCCGGCCAGGAATCCGCCGGCCCGCTCCCGGAACTCTCAGGCTGGATAGAGGCGCTCAGGAAGAGTCCGGCCGTCGGCAAACCCGGTGATTTCAGGCCGCTCGTCCTCGACGGAACGAGGCTGTACATGTACCGTTACTGGGACTACGAGGAAAAGCTCGCCGCCTGCCTCAGGGCCCGGGCCAAGGGCCTGTTGGAAGTGGACGAGAAGGCCCTAAAAAAAGGATTCTCGCGCCTCTTCCCGAAAGGTGAGGGCGGCAAGGACATGCAGAGGATCGCCGCCTTCGCAGCCCTCGTTAAGCGGTTCTGTGTGATCTCCGGCGGTCCCGGGACGGGGAAGACCTTCACCGCCGCGAAGATTCTCGCACTCCTGCTGGAACAGGCCGGTCCTTTGCGGATCGCCCTTGCGGCGCCGACGGGCAAGGCCGCCGCACGATTGCAGGAATCGGTCCTTAGCGCCAGGGACTGCCTTGATTGCAGCCAGGCCGTCAGGGAAGCCCTGCCGGAAGAGGCCTTCACGATTCACCGGCTTCTGGGGAGCCGCCCGGACTCGCCTTACTTCCGCCACGACGCCGCCAACCCCCTTCCCGTCGACGTCGTCGTGGTCGATGAGGCATCGATGGTGGACCTGGCGCTTCTCTCCAAGCTCGTCCAGGCCATCCCCGCCGATGCCCGGCTGATCCTCCTCGGCGACAGGGATCAACTCGCATCGGTAGAAGCAGGGGCTGTACTCGGCGACATCTGCGACACCGGGCGGCTCCACGGCTTCTCTGCAGAATTCAGCAACGCCTGCCGGCGGGCGACGGGCGAATTCGTCGAAGGGACGGACGGAACAGCCTCGGACATACAGGATTGCATCGTCCAGCTCGAAAAGAGCTACCGCTTCGGTACCGAAAGTGGGATCGGCGCAGTCAGCCGGGCTGTTAACGAAAACGAGGGAGGCTGCGCACTCGAACTCATGAAAAAAAATATTTCGGGCGACGTCTCCTGGTCCGACCTGCCGGCCAGGGACAAGCTGACCGAAAAGCTGAGAGGGCATGTCCTGAAAGGCTTTTCCGCTTACCTCAAGGCCGGTGACCCCGCCGCCATGTTCGAGGCGTTCAACCGTTTCCGGGTCCTCTGCGCCCTGCGCGAGGGTCCATACGGCGTAAAGGCGATTAACGCCCTCATCGAACGGATACTCCGGCAGGAAGGACTCATCGGATGGGAGGGCCCGTGGTACCCGAGGCGGCCGGTTATGGTGACGAAGAACGACTACGGCCTCAGGCTTTACAACGGCGACGTCGGTATCGTCCTGGCGGAGGGCGGCGAAGCCCGCGTGTTCTTCCCATCCCCCGACGGCGGTTTCAGGAAGTTTCCGCCCCTGAGGCTCCCGGAACATGAAACCGTCTTCGCCATGACCGTCCACAAGAGCCAGGGGTCGGAATTCGACGAGATACTCCTAGTCCTCCCGGACCGTGATGCCCCCGTCCTTACAAGGGAACTTGTCTATACGGGTTTTACGAGGGCAAAAGAAAGGGTTTCGGTGTGGGGGGACGAAGGCCTTTTCCTTCGGGCCCTGTCCCGGAGGATAGAGCGATCCTCCGGGCTCCGCGCTACCCTCTGGGCCTGACCGTTTCAGCGGGGCCCCTTTCCCTTTCGCGCCGGAAGAAATATCCATCGGGCAAAGCACCCAATCAAATCCACTGAAAGTCTGCGGTTGAAATGATCAGCCCCTTCACCTATAATCACCGCTCGATGAAAAATCCCGCTTCAGCAGTCGGGCGTCGTTACAGGTACCATGAAAGACCCAATTAAACGAAAAAGGCAAAGGCTCTTGCCGCATGACGAACGAACCCTGCGGGCCATCCTGGAGGGTTCTCCGATCCCCACCTTCGTCATCGGTAAGGACCACCGGGTGATCTACTGGAACCGCGCCCTGGAAGAGCTGAGCAAGATCAAGGCCGAGGATGTCATCGGCACGAGAAAACAATGGAGGGCTTTCTACCGTTCGGAGAGGCCATGCATGGCGGACCTGATCTGCGACGAGACCCTGGAGACGGTGCCCGACTGGTACTCGGGCAAGTACAACAAATCCCGCCTGCTTGAGGAAGCTTATGAGGCGACGGATTTCTTTCCGGAACTGGGCAAGGAAGGCCGATGGCTCCGCTTCACCGCCGCCCCCATCCGGGACGCCGCGGGCGAGCTCGTCGGCGCCATCGAGACGCTCGAAGACATCACGGAGCGCAAGAAGGCCGAGGAAGAACTGGCCAACATGAAAAGGCTCGACTCCCTCGGCCGGTTCGCCGACGGAGTCGCCCGGGATTTCGACAGCCTGCTTTCCGCAATCCTGCGGAGCATCTTTCTGGCAAAAGTGTCGGTCACCGACGACGACCGGGTCATGGAGGAAATTCTCGCCGTCGCCGAAAAAGCAGGACTGCAGGCCAAGGAGCTGACCCACTGGCTCATCACCTTCGCCGGAGGGGGTCATCTTCTGCGAAAAACGACCGACCTCCGGCCCCTCCTGAAAGAGGCCGTCACTGAAACGCTGGCAGGTTCCCACATCCGGGTCCGCTTTACCTTCCCCGAGGACCTGTGGTTTTGCGACGTGGACGACAGGCAACTCCGCAAGGTCTTTCAGCATATCGTCCTCAATGCCCGCGAAGCCATGCCCGACGGCGGCATGATCGACGTCGGGGCCAAGAACGTCATCGTTAAGGCGGGTGAACAAGGTACACTGGGGGCGGGCAATTACGTCGAGGTCTCCTTTCAGGACGAGGGTTGTGGCATAGCGAAAGAAAACATCGCGAAGATATTCGACCCCTATTTCACGACGAAGGCCGCGAAGGGCGAGAAGGGGATCGGCCTGGGGCTTGCAGTCAGCTACTCGATCGTGAAAAACCACAAAGGGTTGATCACCGTCGAGTCCGAACTCAACCGTGGAACGACCCTGCATGTCTTCCTGCCGGCGTCGCTGCAAACGGGCGTAGCCTGAAAACCGCGGTGTTCACCGTCGACTCCGGGAAACTGCCCCCAACAAACACCAGCGTTTACAAGGGTAGCTTTTAGTGATACAGTGCCCAACGCTTCGACTCATCAAAAAAGAACGTTCGGAAGGAGAGAGGAATATGGCTTTCACGAATCTATTCGCACCGATCACTATCAGAGGTATGGAAATCCGGAACCGGATAGTGATGCTCCCCATGACTACCGGCTACACCGAACCGGACGAGACGGTGGGCGCAAAATTCATCGACTTCTTCGCCGAGAGGGCGCGGGGCGGCGCAGGACTGATCATCATCCCCTTCTCTCCCGTGAAGGCAGGCTCTCCCGTGGAGCCGGGACTCTTTGATGACCGGTTCATCCCGGGCGTGCGCCGGTTGACATCGAGGATCCACGACTTCGGAGCGAGGGCGGCGGCCCAGCTCATCACGTCCTATCACGTGGTTCTCAAGGACGACCAGCCGGAGGTGGTGGCACCCTCAGCCGTCCTCAACCAGTTGATGCGCGTGGTGCCGAGGGCGTTGACCGTCGAGGAGATCCATTACATAGTCGGCGAATACGGAAAGGCCGCCCGCCGCGCCCGTGAAGGGGGATTCGACGTCGTCGAGATTCTCGTCGGGGGCGGTTATCTTCTCAACCGCTTCCTTTCCCCGATCACCAACAAGCGCGAAGACCGATACGGCGGAAGCCTGGAAAATCGGATGCGGATCATCCTCGAGGCGATCGAGAGCATGAAACGCGAGGCCGGAGAGGATTTTATCTTCGGGTGCCGCCTGAACGTGGAAGAGCAGATGGCGGGGGGACACACCGTCGAGGATTCGAAGGCCGTGGCGCAGGCCCTGGAGAGGGCCGGCATCGGTTGGATCAACTGCTACACAGGATGGCACGAATCGCCGCAACCTACCGTAGCGCCCTCCCTGCCCAAGGGGGCCTTTGCCCATCTGGCCGCAAAGGTCAAAGAATACGTCGGCATCCCCGTCATCACGGCGAACCGCATCAATGACCCCTTCACGGCCGAAAAGATACTCGCCGACGGCAAGGCGGACCTCGTCGGGATGGGACGGGCCTTGCTGGCCGACCCAGAACTCCCGAACAAGACCAAAGAAGGTAGAACGGACGAGATCGTTCCCTGCCTCGCCTGCTCGAATTGTCTCGCCGAGATCATGAAGGTCTACCGGACCTGGGGGCAACCCGCTTCCACGTTCTGCACCGTGAACCCGCTGGCGGGCAGGGAGGGAGAAAACCTGCTTCAGCCCGCGGAGAGAAGAAAAAAAGTCTTCGTCGTCGGCGCCGGTCCCGGCGGCATGGAAGCAGCGATAACAGCGGCACAACGGGGACACAACGTCACTGTCTTCGACAGGGGCAAGGAGCCGGGGGGACGTCTCCTCGTTGGGTGCATCCCACCCTTCAAGGAGGAGATAAAAAACCTCATCAAGAGCCTCGCAGCCCGGGCCCGCAAGGCCGGCGCCGACATCCGGCTCAATGTGGAGGTGAGACCGGAGTTGGTCGAAAAGGAAAAACCTGATGTTCTTGTGCTTGCCGTCGGGGCGGAAACCATCGTTCCCAGCATCCCCGGCATATCAGGGCCGAACGTCGCCACCGCGGAAGAAGTCCTCACGGGCAGGAAGAAGGTGGGAGGAGCCGTCATCATCATCGGCGGCGGGATGGTGGGATGCGAGACGGCTGAGTTCCTGGTAGAGAACGAGGAGGCGGTGACGTCGGTCACAATATTAGAGATGCTTGACCGCATGGCGGAAAACGTTTCCCCCACTTACCGGCCCTTCTTCCTGGCCAGACTGAGAAAAGAAGGGGTCGCGATGAAAACACGGACGACCGTTATGGGAATCACGGACAGGGGCGTCAAGGTTATGCAGGACGGAGAACCCGGCTTTATCGAAGGGGACGCAGTGGTTGTCGCCGTGGGCTTCCGGGCGAACCCGAAAAACACCGAACCTTTCAAAGGCAAGGCGCCCGAGGTCTATTCCATCGGCGATTGCGTCAAGGCCCGCATGATCAAGGAGGCGATCGAAGAGGGATTCGAAGTCGGAAGAAAGATATGACCGATACGGCGGCTCATCCTATCAGCTTCGCAAATTCTTCCTCGTCGATGACCTGAACGCCGAGGCGGCGGGCGTCTTCGAGCTTGCTTCCGGGGTCAACGCCGGCGACGACGTAGTCCGTCTTCTTGCTCACGCTCGACGCCACCCTCCCCCCTAGGGCCTCCACCCGTTCCTTGGCCTCCTCGCGCCTAAAGCGCTGGAGGGTTCCGGTAAAGACAAAGGTCTTCCCCTGGAGCGGCAACCCCGCGGCGTTTTCCCGCAAGGGCTGTACCTCCACTCCGCTTTTCTCGAGAGCCTCCAGCACCTCCCGGTTTTCCTTCTCCCTGAAGAACGCGGCAACGCTGCGGGCGATCTCCGGCCCTATTTCCGGCGTCTGCATCATGTCCTCTTCCGTCGCTTGGCTGAGGGCCGCGAGATTCCCGTAACGACGGGCGAGGAGCCGGGCCGTCCGTTCACCCACAAGGGGAAACCCGAGGGCGTAGAGAAAACGGTCCAGCCGGGGCTTCTTCGTCGCCTGGATGGCGTCGTAAAGCGCCCTGGCGGACTTTTGGGCGAAACCTTCGAGCGTCAGGAGGTCATCGACGGTAAGGCGGTAGAGGTCGGCGACGTTGCGCACCATGCCCCTCTCCACGAGCTGCTTTGCCGTCTCCCGACCCAGGCCCTCGACATTCAGGGCGTTGCGGCTCGCGTAATGGCATATGCGCCCCACGAGCTGCGCCGGACAGGAAAGCCCTGCCGGACAGAGGGTGTAGGCGCCTTCCTTGACCACCTTGGCGCCGCAGACGGGGCATTTCTCGGGCATGACGAAGGGGGCACTCCTCTTCCGCCCCGGCTCGTCGACCCTCTCTACGACCTCGGGGATCACGTCACCCGCCCGGGCGACGCGGACCTTGTCTTTCGGCCGGATGTCCTTTCTGCGCACCTCGTCTTCGTTGTGGAGTGTGGCCCGGCTGACGGTGACGCCGCCTACGTCCACGGGCTGGAGGAGGGCCAGGGGCGTGAGCACCCCCGTCCGCCCCACGGAGACGACGATGTCTTCCACGACGGTGATCTCCTCCCGGGGCGGGAACTTCCATGCCATGGCCCAGCGTGGGCTCCGCTCACGCATCCCGAGCTCTTCGCGCAGCCGGTAGTCGTCCACCTTGATGACGATACCGTCGATCTCGAAATCGAGGTCGTCCCGCTGCTGGTACAGGTCGGCATGGTAGCGGCTGATCTCCTCGAAGGTGAAGACCCTCTTGTTCCGCGGGTCAGTCCTCAGGCCCCATTCGCCGAACCGCAAGAGGGCTTCCCAGTGTGACGTGAACGCCTTACCTTCATGGCGGAGGATGTCGTAAAAGACGGCCTCTAGGGGCTTGCCGGCGACTTTCCCGGGGTCAAGCTGACGCATCATACCGGCGGCGGCGTTCCGGGGGTTTGCGAAGGGTTCCTCGCCCGCCTCGACCCTGCTTTTGTTCAGCGCCAGGAACCCTTTCTTCGACATATAGACCTCCCCGCGCACAGCCAGGAAAGACGGGCGGTCCGAGACATCCCGAAGCCGCAAGGGAAGGGACCGGATGGTCTTCAGGTTTTCCGAGATGTCCTCGCCTATCTCGCCGTCGCCCCGGGTGGCGCCGTACCGGAAGAGGCCGTCTTCGTACACCACTTCGACGGAGAAGCCGTCGAACTTAGGTTCCAGGACATAGGCGATCTCCGACCTCCCTGCGCTCCTGCGGATGAATCGGTCGAAATCCCGGACATCCTGTTCCTCGTTGGAGGCGTCGAGACTCAGGAGCGGCGCCGTGTGACGTACCTTCCTGAGCTCGCTCACCGGCGGCGCGCCGACCTTTTTCGTCGGCGACGTCGGGCTGTCCAGCTCGGGGAAGGCCTTCTCCAGCTCTTGAAGGCGACGGAAAAGCCGGTCGTAGGCGGCGTCGGATATGCTGGGCTGCGCCTTCACGTAGTAGAGGTAGTTGTGGTATTCGATCGCCTCGCGGAGGGCCTCGACCTCCTCCCGGGCCTCCTGGAGAGTCATCTTTTTGACGTCTTCGAACACGGCAGGGGGATGGGATTTATAGTCTTTCACAGGAATCACCTCAACAGGGTCATCGTCGAATCAGGAGTTTTTTCAGGTCCGAGAGCCTTCTCGTGTTAAGCACATCTTCCGGCCCCAGCCAACCCCTGCGGGCCTGGTACACACCGAAACGGATCAGCTTCAGGTCGTTCATGCTGTGGGCGTCGGTCGAGAGGGCTATCTTCACCCCCGCATCCTTCGCCGCAT
Organism: uncultured Syntrophaceae bacterium; assembly: GCA_964597995.1. Classification (GTDB taxonomy): domain Bacteria; phylum Desulfobacterota; class Syntrophia; order Syntrophales; family UBA4778; genus UBA2207. The sequence continues at coordinate 17,581 of CAZRAC010000012.1, forward strand.
TGCAGTAAATGTCGGAGAGGTCCAGGCGGTCGGGATGGCCGTTCAATTCCAGGAAACAGCCCCTCTCGCGGGCCGCCTCGATCAAGGCCTCCATGTCCACGTCGTAGGGCTCGCGCTCATCGATGAGCCGCCCCGTGGGATGGGCAAGGATGTTGAAAAACGGGTTGTCCATCGCCCGGATGATACGCTCCGTCTGTTTCTTCCTCGACAGGTTGAACTTCGAGTGAACGGCGCAGACCGTAAGGTCAAGTAGCGAAAGGACCTCGTCGGGCAGGTCGAGGGAACCGTCCTCCAGGATGTCCACCTCGACCGCCTTTAGAACGACGAACCCCGCGAGCCTCTCGTTCAGTCTGTCGATTTCCTTCACCTGCTCGACGAGTCTCTTTGCGTCAAGGCCTCCGGCGACGGTCACCCGTTTCGAGTGGTCGGTGACGGCTATGTACTCATACCCGCGTTTTATGGCCTCTCCGGCCACCTCTTCGATGCTGTGGCGTCCGTCGGTTGCCTTCGTGTGCACGTGGAGGTCGCCGCGGATATCGTCCTCCGCGACCAGCTTCGGCAGGCGGCCTTCTCTTGCCGCTTCTATCTCGCCCCGGTCTTCCCGGAGTTCCGGCTCGATGTACGGGAGTCCGACCTGCCTGTATACCTCTTCCTCCGTCCTGCCGGCGATGCGCCTCTCACCCCTGAAGACGCCGTACTCGTTCACCTTGAGGTCACGCTTCACACCAATGGTCCGCACGGCGATGTTGTGGGCCTTGGAGCCCGTGAAGTAGTGGAGCGCCGCCCCGTAACTTTCTTCGGGCACCACGCGCAGGTCCACCTGGATACCGGTGCGGAGGACCACTGCGGCCTTTGTGTCGCCGCGGGACATCACCGTCTTCACGTCCTCGTAGCTCACGAAAAGGTCCATGATGTCGGAGCCCTCCCCGCAGACGGCGAGGATGTCGAGGTCCCCTACGGTCTCACACCTGCGCCGGTAGCTCCCGGCAACCTCCACTTTCCTCACGCCCCTTGCCTTCAAAAGATGTCCCACCAGGGACCGGGCGACTTCCTCGGCCACGACGAGTTTGACGCGCTGCCCCCGCTTTTCCGCGCCGGCGATATCCTCGAGGATCTTCTGCTCCGTCTTTTCGCCGAACCCCGGAAGTTCCCGGATCAGGTGCTTCTCGGCCGCCTGTCTGAGCCCCTCGAAGTCCTTGACGCCGAGCTTCTCGTAGAGGACCTTGACCCGCTTCGGCCCGAGACCCGCGACCTTCATCATCCGACTCAATTCCGGCGGCGTGCGCTCCTCGATCTCCTTCAACTTGGCAAGGGTGCCCGTCTTGACGATCTCGGTGATCTTTGCGGCAAGTTCTTTTCCGATACCCTGAAGGGCGGTGAGGTCCTCGCCCCGCTCGACCATGTCCGCGACGCTCATGGGAAGGCCGGCGATAGAGCGCGCCGCGCTCCGATAAGCACGGACCCGGAAAGGGTTGTCGCCCTGGATCTCCAGCATGTCTGCGATCTCGTTGAAGATCGAAGCAATGTCGGAATTATGGACGGGCACGGTCCCTCCTCAGTATTTCTTTTGGCCCGAACCTATTCACCGCCGTTCATCCCCCTCCTCGCCAGTATCTCGAGCGTCCTGACCTGGTCCTTGAAGGCGTCGTTGCGGTTCCTCTCTTCTATCGAAGGGGCGGCGTCCGTGTTACCCTCCCAGCGTCTGCATAGATAGAGGCTCTCGTAGATGCGCCCTATCCGGTATCTCCGGGACAGCCTGAGGGCCATCTCGTAATCCTCCCCGTATCCCACGTTGAGGAAGCCGCCCATCCTGCGCAAGAGCGCGGTGTCGAAGGCCCGCGGCGCCCCGAGGCCGTTTATCCGCAGGGCGTTATTGCGCCCGTTCCTCTCCGTCCATTCCCGATGGTCGACAAGCCCCGGCGGTATCACGTTCAGCCCGGCGTCGACGAGGGTATAAGAGCCGATGACCATAGCAAAATCACCGCTGCGCAACAGGTCAACGACCTTCTGCAAGGTATGAGGGTCGCTGTAAAGGTCGTCGGAGTCGAGCTGAACGGCATACCGCCCACAGTCTTCGGAATAGACCGCCTGATTCCAGCATCCCCCTATGGCGAGGTCGGTCCGCGCAGGAACGAGGTGTTTGAGGATGTGGTGTCGCCGGGCCAAGTCGGAGAGGACCCGGGTGGTTCCGTCGGTAGAGTGATTGTCGACGACGATCACGTTGAAAGAAAAATCCGTCTCCTGGGAAAGGGCGCTCTCCACGGCCTCCGCGACGGTGCGCAGGCGGTTGCGCACGGGGATCACGACGCTTGCGCAGACGGGAAAGGCTTCCGTGCAACGAGGCACCTCCATAAAACGGGGCCGCAACCAGGCCCCTACGCTCTTCAGGTGCCTAGTGGCCACCGCTTCCATTTCCTCCTGGATGTCCCGGTTCCGGGGGTCGACGTAATCGAAAAGCATCTCTCTTCCGCCTTCGGTGACGGGTGCAACCAGGGTATAAAGGGGCTCGCGCAGATGAAAAAGCTCGTGGCCGACGGAAACCTTCAGCCGCAGGTCGTAAAGGCCGGCCCTCTTCACAGGGGGTATGGGGCCGTGCTTTTTCAAGGCCTTCCGGCAGGCGCGCACGCTGAAAAACATCAAACAGCCGAAGTCGAAGTCGTCGCGGATGCTGCCTTCCTGGTAATCATTAAGAGGATGGGCGTAACGGAGACCACCGTGGGGGCGACCGATCTTCCCTTCCTCCCAGTAATCAGGATATACGACCCCGGCTCCAGTCGTCTCCGCCACCACACGCAACCTCTCGATGGCCCCCGGTCCCGGCCGAATCTCGCCTCCCTGCGTCAAGAGAAGCAGGAGATACCCCGTTCGCACCCTTTCGAGAAGGGCATTGAGTACCCTGCCTGCAAAGAAGGACGCCCCTTTCAGTGTCTCACATTTCGGAGAGGAAAAGGGCAGCGGCCCGCCGCCGACGACAATCACCTCTTTGACAAGAGGTTCATCGACAAAATGCCGCAGGGTGCGTTCAAAGTCCTTATCCGGGCTGTGATGGATAGCCGCGGTGATCATGGTTACCGCATATCAAAAAAAGCCCGATTACTCAACGGGGTTCAAGCCGCCTTTTCTATCCTTATCGTGCCCGCACCCTTCGCATCCCGCAGGAGGGCGGCCCCCGCCGGTATCCGGCCAACGAGGTTGACCTCACTCGCCGGCACCGGGTCTGTGCCGCGGCTCATGGGCGTAGGGCCGAAAAATACGGCAAGGGCCCTTCCCGGCGGCCAGTACCCGATGTCCCCGACCTTTACCTTCGCCGTCGCCGTTTCGTCGAGGGGATAATCCACGGGGATCTCGAAATAGAATTCATCCCCCCACTCGTTGGGTGTCGCCTCGATTGGAAGCTTTTCAGCGATCGCCTTTGCGCAGTCTGTATCGAAGAGCTCCCCTTCGAGCACCACCTTACCGACCGTGATTCTTATCTTCGTAGACATTGCTTTTCTCCTGTTCGTTCAACTACACGTCTTGAACTTTAAGCTATATTCCTTCAACTCGAAACTATTTCCCGGCACCTGACCGCCGTCTCTCTCAGGCGCGGGAGGTCCCCGGCGCGCGTCGAGGCGTCGATCAGGTTTTCGAGCCCCCGGGGCACGTGTTCGAGAAATCCTCTCAGCCCGCGCTTCAAGCCGAGAAACCCGTAAGCGCCGAGTGCCTGCATCAACCGTTGAGCGGACGCCCGGAAAAAGGCCTTCTGAAAATCCGGCCAGTCGAGGGATCGGCCCAAAGAGCGGTGATAGAACCGCAAAAGGCCCAGCCTTTCGTCGTGGGTAAAAGCGACATAGGGGTCGTAAAGGAGCGACCCAAGGTCATAGAAGGGATTGCCCGCCCGCATCCCCTGGAAGTCGATCAGCGCCGGCTCCCCGCTGACGACCATCACGTTCTTCGACTGCAGGTCCCGATGAACGAGGCAGCGGCTCCCACCCTCGAGGTCCGCTGCGAGCGCCGCCAGCTCCCGCTCCAGGTCCTCCGCCTCGCCGGGGTCCAGTCTCACGCCGCAGAGGCCCCCCACAAAGTTTTCCCGGAAGTAATCCCGCTCCCACCGGTAGAGCGAAGGGCCGAAGGCCTCCGCCAGGGGAACGGCTTGAAAGGGAAAGGCATCCAAGGGAAAAGAGTGGAGCCGAAGAACGAGACCCAGGGTCTTCCGGTACAGTTCTTCCCGGCGGCTCCATGGTGCCTGCCGGAAAGAAAAGAGGTCCGCGTCGCCGAGGTCCTCCATCAGGATAAAGCGGCGGGCGCGGTCATGCCCGACGATCGCGGGAACCCTAACGCCGATATTCGGGAGAAACCCGGCAATTTCTACGTAGTAGTTGTTTTCTTCCCGTCCCGGGCTGTAATGCATGAAAATAAAGGAATTTCGCCCCGGCACGTGGACCCTGTAAAACGTCCGGTCCGACCCTCCCCGAAAGAGCAGGGTGATGCGGACCGCCTCGTTCCCCCCGATTCCGAGCGCTTTTCCTATGAACGACCTATGTTCCTTATCTTCAACCGTCATCGTATGCCGACCCGCCTGCCTTTAACCCCACATTCCAAGGCTCAAACCCGAAACCCGCCTGTATTCTTCCACGCTCCCGACGTCGCTCCAGAATCCTTCATCGATCACGACGCCCGCCACCGACCCCGGCCTTTCGCTGATCAGTCGGACGAAGGCGGGGACGACTGACTCGACACGGCCCGGCTCCAGGCGGCCCAGGAATCGCCTCTCGAGGATGTAAATACCGGTAAACTGGCACCGTCTGGCGCCGGGGTTGCCAAGCATGTCGCGCATATCGCAGACCCGCCCCTCTCCGTCAAGAGAAACGTTGAGGAGTGGTCCCTCGCTCCGTAGGGCAAGCGTTGCCTCGGCGCCCCGAGAGAAGTGAAACGCGATGAGTGTTCGAAGCGGTAGGTCGGATATGACGTCTCCGTTGTAGACAAAGAAGGTCTCGTCTTCCTCCAAGAGGTCCTCGATGTTCTTGATGCCGCCGGCGGTGTCGAGCAACACCGGTTCATAGCGGAAGATCACGGGCAGGCCGCACCAAGTTCGTTCGGGAAAGGCCTTCTCATAGGCCTCCGCACAGTGGTGCGTGTTGACGATAAAGCGCTCGACGCCCGCCGACCGCAGATGCTCCATCGCGTAGGTTATCAGGGGACGGCCGCCGACTGTCAAAAGGGGCTTGGGGCAGGCCTCCGTCAACGGGCGAAGGCGGGTGCCGTGGCCGGCGCCGAGGATGAAAGCCGTTTTGATGGGCCTGACTTTTCCGGCGCACCCGTCCATCCTAATCCCCCCTCTTACCGAACCCGGGTTCGATGTCGACGAGGGCGGGCACGATGAACCCCGGGATCGTGGAGACCATGATCCAGAGGAAAAAGTTTCGGTAACCGAGCATCTCCTGTACCCACCCGCTGAACATCCCCGGGATCATCATCCCGAGGGCCATGAAACCGGTGCAGACGGCGTAGTGGATAGTCTTATACTCCCCCTCGGAGGCGAGGATCATGAAAAGCGCGTAGGCGGTGAAACCGAAGCCGTAGCCGAATTGTTCGACGGCGACGGCGACGGCGACGGCAAAAAAATTCTCCGGCTGAGTCCAGGAGAGGTAGACGAAGACAAGGTCCGGCAGATGCATCACCGCCACCATGGTCCACAACCACGACTTCAAGCCCTGCCGGGACACGACGTAACCCCCGATCAGTCCGCCGAGCATCAGCATCACGACGCCGACCGTCCCGTAGACGATGCCGACTTCCGCCGTGGAAAGGCCAAGCCCCCCCGCCGCGCGCGGGTCGAGCAGAAAGGGGACGACCATCTTCATGAGCTGCGCCTCGGCGAAGCGGTAAAAGAGTAGAAAGGCGATCACGGCGGCGATGTCCCTCTTACCGAAGAAGAGGGCGAAGCTATTGAGAAAATCGGCAAAGAAGTTCTTCGACAGGCCGCGCGGGGCGGGACGGTCGGACGCGGGATAGGGAAGGACGAAAAAATGGTAGAGGAAAGAGGCGAGAAAAAAACCCGCCAGCACAAAAAAAGTCGCCGACCAGGCGGCGGCGACGGAGGGGCAGCGGCGCTCCAGAAGACCCGCGAGGATCACAAGCAACCCCTGAGCGGAGATCATGGCGATACGGTAGAACATATTCCGCACGCCGATGAAGGCAGCCTGCTCACGCTGAGAGAGCCCGAGCATGTAGAACCCATCGGCGGCGATGTCGTGCGTCGCCGAGCTGAAGGCCATCAGCCAGAAGACGGCGAGGGTCCAGCGGAAAAAATCGGGGACGGGGATGGTCAAGGCCACGGCGGCAAGGGACGCCCCGAGCAGGACCTGCATCGCCAGTATCCAAAACCGCTTTGTCCGAAACATGTCCACTAGGGGGCTCCAGAAGGGTTTGATTACCCAGGGCAGGTAGAGCCAGCTCGTGTAGAGGGCGATGTCGGTGTTCGATATGCCGAGACGCTTGTACAGCACGACCGAGACGGTCATGACTACCGCGTAGGGGATCCCTTCCGCCAGGTAGAGTGAGGGCACCCAGGTCCAGGGATTACGGTATGAGGGTTTGGGGTGCTTCATTCAAGGTCAGTACAGCTTTTTCAACTCGGCGCCGCGGAAGTAGTGTCGCAGTATCTCTTCCGCCTTGTGCCCCTTCAAGGCCATGACGGCGGCCCCGACCTGGCAGAGACCGACCCCGTGGCCCCACCCGGCGCCGCGCAGGATGAATTTCGCCGGCGTACCCGCGCCGTCCCGCTCCAGGCCGATAACGAAGGCGCTGCTGAGAAGGTGGCTCTCCGAAAGCCACCTGCGGATCTCGAGCTCCTTACCGACGACCCAGGACCTCTTAGACCCTTCAATGCGGAGGCGCACTATACGTCCCGAAGGTCCCCGCTCCAGGGGGATCAACGCCCGAAGGATCCCGAAATCGATCCCCGACTTTTTCTGTAAGATCGCCTCGAGCTCTTCCCGGGTGTAAGTCACTTCCCAGCGGAAAAATCGACCGGTCTCCAGGTCGGAGGAAGGGAGCACCCGCCGCAGGACATCCTCATCGGTCACGTTACAGTATGCGTCGGGGTTGGAAAGGATCCATCGCTCGGCATCATCCTCGGAAACTACCGGGCTAAAGGGATGGCGGGCGTCGGAGACGGAAGACAGATAGGGAACCGCCCTACCCTCCCACACGTTTTCGTATTTTTCCGTCAACCCGCCGCAGGCCTTGTGGAATCGGGCGTCGCAGACCTCGCCCTCGTGGACGAGGAACAGGCCGCGCGTCTCTTCCACCGCCGCGGCCGCCCGCGCCGGGATGGCCTTTGCGACCCCCCGGTAACGCTGGCAGTGGTCGTCGGCGCAGACGTCGAAGAGGTCGTGCGCCTCCCGGTCGTACCAGCGAACGGTCTCGCCTTCTCCGTCGATTTCTCCCGACGCAGGCGGCACCTCTTTCCTTGCCGCCCGCTCCAACATGGCGGCAAGCCAGCTCCGGGAAGTAATAGCCTGTGCCTTCAGAAACTCCGGCGGCCCTTCGGGGTTCATCTCCGAAGGAACGACGCTGGAGAGGTAGGCCTCGAGGCCGACCTCGTTGGCTGCCGTAACGGCGCCTCCCTCACCGGCGAGGAGGATAAGGTTACCTTCGAAGGTCTGTTCTTCTTTATGTTCCCAGTGAAATCGGCTTCCGACCGCGACGTCGAACAGGGTGAACGTTGCGCCGGCCTTCGGCGTGCAGCGGATTTCCCTGCCCTTCGCTATTTCCCGCCCGGAAGAATCGAACAGGGCGACGAGGCCATCCACGGGTTGCGACTTGAAAAAACCTGAAACGGGCCGGCCCGCGACGAGGCAGGACCCGTCAATCCTGCCTCGCATCACACGGCAACGATCCAGAATGCCGACCCTGATCGTCGGCTCACCGTTTATCATCAATAATTCTCGGCCAGCACCTCATAATAGGACTGAGGATGTCTACAGGCGGGACATATTTTGGGGGCACTCGTCCCTTCAGCGACGTAACCGCAGTTCCTGCAGTGCCACTTGACGGGGGACTTTTTCGCGAACACCTCGTTGTTCGCCACGTTCTCGGCGAGCTTCCGGTACCGCTGTTCGTGGAATTTCTCGACCTTCGCGACCTGTTCGAAAGAAATCGCGACCTCGGTGAAACCCTCCTCCCTGGCTATGGCGGCGAAGTCCGCATAGAGGGTCGTCCATTCGAGGTTCTCCCCAGCGGCGGCGGCCTCGAGGTTGCTCTTCGTGTCTGCGATGACTCCGGCCGGATAGGAGGCGCTGATCGCGACGTCCCCACCTTCGAGGTACTTGAAGAAGACCTCGGCGTGCTCCTTTTCGTTTTCCGCCGTCTCCAGGAAGAAGGCGGCGATCTGTTCGTAGCCTTCTTTGCGGGCGGCGCTCGCGAAATAAGTATAACGGTTCCTCGCCTGTGATTCACCCGCAAAAGCCGCGAGCAGGTTCTTTTCCGTCTTCGTGCCTTTCAGCGATTTAGCCATTTCTTGACCTCCTCTGGTTATGTTGTTAGCTAAGGAAATTCGCTAAAGAAAAGATTCGATGGGTAGCCATTTTCCGCTTCATGTCGAAGGACGCTTATGAAGCCGGAGGATTTCTTATACCTTAATCCGCCGCTCTTCGCAAGAAAAGGCAACCGGTCCATCATCCACCGCTTCGTTGACAGGGCCGCAAAAATGCCCGATGATGCAAAGCGCACAGAGACTATGCCGGCTTTCAGAATCTCGGCGGCGTCATATTACGATAAGTGATGGGCATGGCAAAGAGGAAACCTTCTATCGTCGTCGGCGTAGACCTCGCCGGGTCGCCCAGCCGCCCGACGGGCGTCTGCATCCTCCGGGGTCTGAAGGCGCAAACATCCGTCGTCTTCGGCGACGAGGAAATCATCGAGCTCATAAAAAATACCGGACCCGACCTCGTAACCGTCGACGCCCCGCTGAGCCTCCCGGAAGGACGGACAACGATCCACGACCGCTCGGGCGGCCATTTTCGCGAGTGCGACCGCGAGCTCCGTCGCCGCGGCATCCGCTTCTTTCCGGTCACCATCGGCCCGATGCGGATGCTGACGGAGCGAGGCATGGCGCTGAAAACAAAGGTCGAAAGGATGGACTGTCCCGTGATGGAGTGCTACCCCGGCGCCGCCCAGGACGTGTGGGGCATCCCCCGTCAACACCGGGACAGAAAAGGCCTCCGGGAAGGATTGAAAGACCTGGGGGTCAAAGGCCTGGCGGAAGCCCTGACGGGCGACGAACTCGACGCAGTCACCGCGGCCCTCGTCGGACGCTGGTTACTTCTCGGCAAGGGTGAAATCATCGGCGGGAGCGACGGCATCGTCATGCCCGCGAGAGAGAAGACCGAAGCGCGGAGAGGACGGCGGAGCAGGGGTCAAATGTGTAATCACGCCTGAGCCATGCCATGGTGACCCCTTTGGACCGTGAAGGGTGATATAACATGAACCGGCGATTTTTATTGAAAAATGCGGCACATTTTGCCATAAAAGTTTCATACAACTTTTCCCTAGCATCCCATATGATGATGAACTCGCAAAAAGTCGAGAATTACCTCTTTCGTCACTCCGGCGAACGCTGGAATCCAGTATATTCAATATGTTCTGGATGCCCCCGTATCGAGTACGGGGCAGGCTTAATCGAGTCCGGCATGACGTTTTTGGACTTTTTACGGGGACGTCATATGATGAAGCCTTCTACAACCCTCTGCCTGTCCTATTGAATCTGGGGGACCATTTATGAAAGACGGATGCAAGACCAGGCAGCAACTCCTCGATGAACTGAGTAAACTCGAGCAGCGCATCCTGAGCTTAGAGAGGGTGAACAAGAAACTCAAGAAAGATAAAACCGGGTTGGAGCAGGACTCAAAAAGGTTGCGTCTCATATTCGACAACGCACCCGTGGGCGTCTACATGAGCACACCGGAAGGGCGTTATCTCAAGGTCAATCGTGCCCAGGTCGACATACTCGGCTACGAAAGCCCGGAAGAGATGGTCCGTTCCGTCACGGACATCAAGAACCAGATCTATGTGGAACCCGAAGACCGGGACCGCCTCGAGAAGCTCCTCGCGGAACAGGGCATAGTTAAGGGTTTCGAGACCCGCTACTATAGAAAAGACGGTGAGATTATCTGGGTGTCCATTTACATCCAGGCTGCCAAGGACGAAAAGGGCAAGGTCTTTTATCAAGGAACTGTCGTAGACATCACAGAGCGAAAGCAAGCTGAGGAAGCCTTACGGGAAAGCGAAAGAAGGTACAGGCATCTCGTCAATTTCGTACCCATACCCTTGTTCGAGATCGACCTCGCGGGCAACTTCAAGACGGGCAATTTAGCCATTTCTGAAGCCTTCGGGTACACAGAAAAAGATGTCGAGAAGGGGCTCAACATCGCCCAGGTGATAATACCGGAAGATATTGAACGTATCGTCTCCGACATGAAAGAAGTCCTGCGTAAAGGAAAGATAAGGGGTTCCGGGCCCGGATACGAGTACACGGGGATAAGGAAAGACGGCAGCACATTTCCCTTTATTGCCTACGCCAGCCCTATCTTTCACGGTGATGATCCTGTGGGATTCCGGGGGGCAATCATCGACCTCACGGCGCAAAGGCAGGCGGAGGAAGCTCTAAGGAAGAGCATCTCAAGCCTGGCGGAGGCCCAGCGGATCGCACATATCGGAAACTGGGAATGGGATGTTGGCAGCGATGACGTTTACTGGTCCGACGAACTTTGCCGGATCGTTGGAACGTCGCCTCAGGCGTTTTCGGGAAATTTCGCGGCATTTTGCGAGCTGTTCCCCTCCGAAGACAGGGAAACGGTGAAAGTCGCCGTCAGAAAAGCAGTAAAGGAGGGGCGCAAGAGCGACATAGACCATCGCATCACCCGGCCTGACGGCACGGTGCGTGACCTCCATCAGCTGGTAGAACCCATCATCGACAGGGACGGGAAGACCATCAGGGTCATAGGACTCGTGCAGGACGTAACCGAGAAGAGGCAGCGGGAAAGGGAACTGCAGAATGCTAAGGAACAGTTGATCCAGGCGGAAAAACTCTCCTCCCTGGGCAGACTATCCGCCGGGGTCGCCCATGAGGTCCTCAATCCGGCCACCATCATTTCCATGGAACTGCAGCTCTTGCAAAAAATGGGGGACCTCCCGCCTCACGTCCAGGAAGAACTGAATATCTGTATGGAGCAAATCAGCCGCATCGTCACCATCGCGGAAAATCTCAAACAGTTTTCCCGGATTCCCGTAAAACATACGGCTATGACCGATGTGAACAACCTCATCGAGCATGAGCTGAATCTATACGCGATGCAGCTGAAGATCGAGGGAATAGAAACGGACGTGCAATACGACCCCGACCTGCCATCCATCCCTATCGACAGGGAAAAGATTGAGCAGGTGATCATGAACCTGATCACAAATGCCGTCTCCGCGATGGAAGGGAAGGAGAAAAAGGTGCTGCGCATCAAGACGGGCAGGAACACTGTGCATAGGAAAGGCGTATGCCTGACAATTACCGTCGCCGACACCGGCCATGGCATCTCTGATGAACATATGCCGAAGATATTCGACCCCTTTTTTACCACCAAGGAACCGGGAAAGGGGACGGGACTGGGGCTCCCAATATCATACGGCATCGTCCAGGAGCACGGCGGCATGATCTGGGCGGAGAACAACGAGTGGGGCGGGGCCACCTTCTATGTCTCGCTTCCCATTCAGAGGGACAGTTTGAGAAACAACGCGTGAGATGGGAGGTGTATCCATGGAGAGAATTCTTGTCGTCGATGATGAAGCCCAGATTGTGAGGTTGCTGCAAAAGTACTTCGCCTCAAAAGGATATGAGGTCTCTACGGCCGGAAGCGGCCTGGAAGCCATCGAAAAAGTGAAGGACGTAAGGCCCCACGTGGTGTTGCTCGACATCCTGATGCCGGACATGGGCGGCATAGATACACTCAAGGAGATCAAAAAAATAGACCCCCAAATCGGCGTGATCATGATCACAGCCGTCATCGACGAAGAGATAGCTAGACGAGCGCTGGAACTGGGTGCCGACGATTATATCACCAAGCCCATCGATTTCGATTACCTCGAGACATGCGTCATGGTGAAATTGGCGCAACTTCCGGGGTGACCGGATAAATTGCCGCCGATACCTCGCAGACGCGACAAGCTCATTTGAAGCAGTTTGTGGTTATTCCCCGACGCCTGCCCATCTCTTGGCGATTTCGATTCTCTTTTCGAGGTCATAGGCCGACCTCACGACGATCTCGGTTGTCATGGTCGACCCCGAGGCGTTAATCGCCCAACCCACAAAGTATCCCGTCCACCTGGAGGCAGCTACTTCCTGCGCAAGGTAAAGAACCCTGAGCCGTTCTTCCGTCGTATACTTGGGGTTGCCGGCCAAATAGGTGTCCATCCACGCCTTTATTGTTGGATTCTTGTAGTCCTGCTCCGTCGGCATCGTTACGATGACCCCGCCGGCGATGTCATGCACCAATGCGATATGCTCTCCCGACAGGTTTTTGATGTAATGCAGCCCTGCATTCCCGATGAGAGCGTTTGGAATCCATACCCCACTCGGGTGGACCTCGCCTTCCACGGCGGCGCCGACTGCACATCCATAGGCAGTCTCCGCCTCCATCATCAGTTTAGTGGCCTTGTCCCTTATGTGGGCCGTCTTCATGCCCAGGCCGTTTACGTCGGCGATAAGGGCCACGATACCACAGATCAAATCGGTGTGGCCCGAAAGGCAGGCACACTTGGAATGACGTTGAATAGACGCAAAATAATGGGGTGCCCGGCCCGTCATGTCCCATTCGCCGCAGAGAAAAACCCTCTCCCAGGGGACGAAGACGTCATCGAAGACCGTCATCGCCTCTACCGCTCCGATCGCGCTGCCGATAGGACATTCCATCTGTGCGTCTGTGCGTGACCTATTCGGTGCAGGCCTCGCGACGAAAGTAACACCCTTTGTGTCGACCGGCATCGAGCAGCAGACGGCATAGTCTTTATCGGCCTCTTTGAGCTGGCGGCACGGAACGACCACCAGCTCCCTCATACAAGGACCATAAGATGTATGAACCTTGGCACCCCTGATGACGATACCCCGCGAATTCTTCTTGACGACACGAAGGTCGGTAGGGGTTTTCTGTTGGGAGGGCATGAGCGACCGGTCGCCTTTGGGGTCCATCATCGCCCAACCGATGTCGTAGTCGTTCTTCATGAGATACTTGACGTATTCTTTGAAACGTTCATGGTAGCACGTGCCATGTTTCTGGTCCGTATCGTAGGTCGCCGCCCATACTACGCACAATTCATTGGACTGGCACCACGTACAGATCCGCCTCTGGGTAACTTCCCTTGTCAGCCGGACCTTCGTGATGGCATCCTCTCGGCTCGTCTGTATGTGCATGTTCAATCGCCGGACGGGCTCATCGACGAGAGGGGAGTGGACGACCGATAGATGCTTGAACTCCTCATCGAAAGAAAAATCGTGGGTCGCTCCTATGAGGTTCAACGTAGATTGAAACCTCGGGTCATCCCAGACCCGGTCGACCTTTTCTCCCAGCATGTAAATGTCGGGCTTGACTCCTTTCAGGTCTTCGACGTATTCAGCCTTTGTTTTGATAGCCATGACATCCTCCTGCGGTGACGACCCCGCAATATGATTTAAGCAGCCTTAACGGCCTTCAAGGATTCGATCCTGCTTATGATCGTCTTTAGCGACGACCCCGGACCGAATACCTCGGCTATTCCAGCCTTCTTCAGCTTCTCAACGTCGCCCGGCGGCACCGTACCCCCCAACACGACCTTGATGTCTCCAGCCTTCTCCTTTTTCAGCAAATTCACGACCTCCGGTGCCAGGATCATGTGATTTCCCGAAAGGGAACTCAGGCCGATCACGTCCACACCTTCCTGAAGGGCCGTCCTCACGATATTGGCCGGCATCTGATTGCCGCCGTAGATCACCTCCATCCCGGCGTCCCGCAACGCCCTGGCCACGACCATGCTCCCCCGCCAGTGGGCATCCATCCCGAGGCGGACCATCAGTACGCGGATCCTTTGCTTTTCCATTTATTTCTCCTTAGGTCGAATTAGGTTAGAATAGAGGCGGTTCCCACACACCGTAAACACGCTTCAGTGTCCGAGATATTTCGCCTTCCGTGATCAGGTTTTTGACTTCCCCCACGATAAGCTCCATCAGGTTCTCATTCCTTTCGCAGCAACGGGCGACGGCGTCCAGGGATTTCTGCACCTTTCGGGGGTCTCTTTTCTCCCGGATACGCCGCAGTTTCTCCTTTTGCACCTTGAGTGTTTCCGGCGAAGAGAAGAGCTCGATCGGTAGGACCTCGTCCTCGATCTGGAAACAATTCACCCCGACGATCGGCATCTCCCCCGATTCGATGTCACATTGATACTTGTAGGCAGCGTCCGAGATTTCTGCATGGATCCACCCGCTCTCGACAGAACTCACCAGACCTCCCTTCCCCTCGATTTCATCGAGAATCTTGAGGACCTCCGCTTCCATCCGGTCGGTCAGCGACTCCAGGTAGTAGGATCCTCCAAGCGGGTCGATCGTATTGATTACGCCCGTTTCGTTCTGGAGAATCTGCTGCGTCCTCAAGGCCGTAACCGAGGACAGTTCCGTCGGGGTACACAACGCCTCGTCATAGGCGTCCACATGGACCGACTGGGCTCCGCCGAGCACGGCGGCGAGCGCGTGGTAGGCCGACCGGGCGATGTTGTTGAGAGGCTGCTGGGCGGTCAGGGCGACCCCGGCCGTCTGAACATGGAAGCGGAACATGAGAGACCTCGGGTCCTCCGCCTTGAAACGCTGCCTCATTATGTTGTAGTAAACCCGCCGGGCGGCACGGTACTTTGCGATCTCCTCGAAAAAATCATTGTGGGCCGACAGGAAGAAGCTGAGCCTGCCGGCAAAGCTATCGACCGGCAAGCCCCTCCTCAGCATTTCCTCGGAGCAGGCGACGGCGTGGGCGATGACGAAGGCGACCTCCTGCGGGGCCGTGCATCCGGCCTCACGGTAGTTGTACCCGGCGAAGCTGATGGGATTCCATCGGGGTGCATGCCTGGTGCAAAATTCTATGGCATCGCAACTGACCTTGAAAGAGGCCCTGGGCGGTAGAACGCCCGGAGCTACGGTGATCGCCGTTTCCAGCAGAAAATCGTTCTGGCTCGTCCCTGCCAAACTTGTTAGCGGGATGCCGCGGTCCCCGGCATTGGCAAAGTACATCGATTGGATGGAGATGTTGCAGATAGGCTGGCATGTCACCAGGGAGACGCTGACCTCGTCGATGGGAATGCCGTCAAAGAGGATCCGCATATCTTCGACGGTGTCTATCGCCACCCCGCCCCTTCCCACGTCCGCATAAACGTCCTTGTCGTCGCTGTCGTAACCGCGCAGAGTGGGGTAGTCGAAAACCCCGTTGATCCCCGTGGCGCCCTGCTGCAGGAGAAATTTGTACCTCTTGTTCGTCTCCTCCGGGGGACCGAAACCGGCCAGTTGCCGATGAGTCCATGTCCTCCCCCTGTACATCGTCGGATGAACGCCGCGGGTAAAGGGGCCCTCCCCCGGATAACCCAGGTCCTGCAAATAATCGAAGTCCACCACATCGCCCGGCGTATACAGGGGTTTGACGTCGAACCCGGAAAGCGTCTTGTACTTATTTTTTAGCTGCCTTCGGCCTCCATACCTATTCTTTTCCCATTCCGCTGTCTTTTCATTGATCTCATCGATTTTAGCCGAGTCAAAAATTCCCCTTTTCATCCCTACCTCCCTGAGGATCGTTTCTGACCTGACCGGTGCACCAATTATGCCACGCAAAGGCGAGTCTCTCCCCGGATTCTCTTTTTTGCATCGTTCACTTGTATTGGGCGTGGTGCATTGCGGCTTCGGGAGAGGTCCGGGAATGCGGTGGGGAACGGCCCTGGAGGGCAGAATACCTTTTAGATGTGGAAAATATGCACGGGGCGTGAAAATAATTTACTCATAGGTCAATCAGTTTGTACTTGTTCATCAAATAGCGCAGGGAAAAGCGGTCGAGGTTCAGAAGCCTTGCCGCCTCTGTCCTGTTCCCCTTTGCCTTGATAAGGGCCTGTTTGATCAGTTTCGTCTGCAAGGCATGGGTGAGTTCCTTGATGTCGACCCCCGAATCTGGCAATCCCAGCTCATCGATGCCGAGCCGTGGTTCCGGACTGCTCCCTTCCAGGATTTCCCGCGGCAGATTCTTGAGCGTTATGACATCAGGGCTTTCGATGATCATGATCCGCTCGATGGTATTGCCCAGCTCCCGGACATTGCCCGGCCACGTATAGTTGACCATGGCGTTCGCGGCCTCTTCGTCGATACCCTGCACCCTCTTTCGATAACGCCTATTCAGGATCTCGATGAAGTATTCCGCTATCGGAAGGATGTCCTCTTTTCGTTCTCTTAAGGGAGGTATGTAGATGCCAAGGACGTTCAACCGATAGTAGAGGTCCTCCCGGAATTTGTTCCGGCGGACGTAATCACGCAAATTGTGGTTGGTCGCGGCGATGATGCGCGTATCGACCTGTATCGTTCGATGCCCTCCCAGACGCCGGAATTTCTTCTCTTGCAGCACGTTCAACAGTTTGGATTGCATCGCAAGGTCCATGTCACCGATTTCATCGAGAAACAAAGTCCCCCCATCCGCTTGTTCGAAAAGACCTTTTCGGCTTCGCTTGGCATCGGTGAATGCCCCTTGTTCGTAGCCGAACAGTTCACTCTCCAGGAGGGAATAGGGGATGGCCGAACAGTTGATTTCGACAAAAGGCCCGTTTGACCGCGGGCTGTTGTAATGAACGGCCTTGGCGACAAGCTCCTTGCCGGTCCCGCTTTCGCCCTCGATCAGGACGGTGGATGAACCACTCTGGGATACCTTCGCGATGATACCCCGGATGGTCTGAGTCTCTTCGCTCTTTCCGACGATTTTATCGGCCTCGTAAAGCGACTTGGCCTTCTCTCTGAGGTCGTTCACCTCTTTTTGTAACTTCCGCGTCTCCAGGGCAAGCTTGATGATGGTAGAGATGTTTTTGTACTCGAAGGGTTTGTTGACGTAATCGAAGGCACCAAGCTTCATCGCGGTGACGGCATTCTCGACGGTCCCGTAGCCGGTCATCATGATGACGATGGCATCCGGGTCCGTCGTCTTAATCCGCTTGAGAATGTCGATTCCGTTCGTATCCGGCAATTTGAGGTCTAAGAGGATCAGGTCCGTGTTTTCTTTTTCCAGGACGTCCAGACCTTCTTTGCCCGTCTTCGCCGCGAACACTTCATAGCCTTCGTCCTTGAGGGCCAATCTGAGAGAATCCCGGATCAGTTTCTGGTCGTCGATTATGAGGATGGTTTTCATCTTCGTTCGCTCCCGTTCACAATCCGGCCGGGACCCCCAAATGGCGGGGCTGCCTGCAGGGCAAAATGATCGTAAATTCCGTCCCTCTACCTTCTTCAGACTCTACCCGGATAGAACCGTCGTGTTCCTTGACGATACTGTGGGTTATAGAAAGCCCTAGACCCGTTCCTTCATTGCTCGTCGTGAAGAAGGGGTCGAAGATGCGATTCTTGTTCTCGTTGGAGATACCGGTACCCGTGTCACTGACGACGATCTTGACGGCAGCCCCGCTGTCGGTTTCATTTTTGCAATTTACAGCCTCGATCGTGAGTTCACCGCCGTCCGGCATCGCGTTAATGGCATTGATGACGATATTCAACAACCCCTGTTTGATCCTCTCTCGGTCGAGAAACAAACGTCCAATGTCGTCCGAGACCTTGATGACTAACTTTATCTTCTTCTGGTCACACTGCTCCTTGACCAAGGAGAAAATGCTCGTAATGACGGTCCTTAAGTCCACGAGGTCGAAATTCAGGTCCCTAGGCCGCGCAAAAGTCAATAAGTCTGAAATCAACTTTTCGAGCCTCACGATCTCGCTTTTGGCGTCGTTGATCAATTCGAGTTCTGCCTTGGAACGTCTCTTCTTGCCCAGGATGTCCAGAACAACCCCGATACCCGTCAGAGGGTTGCGTATCTCATGGGCGACACCCGCCGCAAGCTCTCCCAGGGAGACCAACCGGTTTACCCGTTGCAAATAGTGGTCCCGCCTTTTTTCATTCGTCACATCCTGGATCACGAACGTGAATCCGATCAGACTGCCCGCCTCGTTGGTGATGTGGGAGGTGCTTATGTTCAGAATCGCCTCATCCTGTCCTTTTGTCTTTAGGGCAAATTCCCAACCTTTGATGTTGACGTGCTTGGCGACGATGTTTTTAGTATTTTTTACCCATTCGGGTGAGTCGAACACATCCCAGATGAACCTTTTGAGCATATCCTCCTTATTCGCCTGAAACGCCTCCTCGACCGCCGGGTTCAAAGAGGTGATCCGCCCCTCGATATCGACCGTCAAGATTCCGTTGACGGAACTCTTCAGGACATTCTCCGAAAACTTCTTCTCGTTCACCAAGTCCTGCAGAAGCTTCGAATTTTCGATGATGATGCTGGCGTAGTTGGCGAGGATCGATAGGGATTCGAATTCATCGTCATCGATCTCGGGTTCACCGTGTTTCTTGTCCACCCCCAATATTCCGATGACGTCTCCCTTTATTTTCAAGGGCACGTACAATGTGCAACCGCGGCCCATTCTTTTCGTGACCTTTCTGTCGAGCTCGGTCACGCTGGGATCAGAATTGAAGTTTTTGATAAGGATGGGCTCCCCCGTCGTCGCCACCTTCGTTTCCATACATTCATGCCTTGCAAGATTAAACGGCCTCTCCATCACAAACTTCTCCAGATGGGGAGAAAAGCCCGTTATGTATTTGCACTCCAGACAGTTCGTAGCTCTATCGACAAGGTAAACAGAGCACCTGTTGAAATTTAGGTCCTTCTTGACAGTCTGGACGATAGATTCCAGCACCCTGTCCGTCGTAGTCGGCTCGGTCAGGAGCGCGCTTATCCTGTAGACGTGAGACAATATCTGGTTGTTTTTGCCTTCATCCATCGGCCTTACCCTTCTTAAGTGAAAAACGATACACCCGTTCCCTTCATCGAGGGAGGCATCGTGATTTTATTCACCGATACCATACTTATACGTGATTTGCGACACCCGGCTGCCGATGCCGGGACAAAACGGTTCTCCTGGACCTCGGCCATGAGCCTTACCTCACGATGAGTAACCCCTTATAAATATGGCAGATTGTTCTTTTAATGGAAAACGTACTGTGGTACTTTGACAGTCGTTCGTCCAAACAGGAAGACAAGATCGTTGAGGAAGCCGGGGGTAAGCTGTGGCAAGCAACTTAAGGAAAGCGCGCCGATCCGGTGAATAGCCGGGCCAGGAAACGAGAACGGCGGGTCTATGCCTGAAGCAGCAAAGAAGGAGGATAATCCATGAAGATTGTGAGCATCATCGGAAGCCCGCACGGGATGAGGGGAAACACGGGGAAGCTGCTGGGAGAGGTCGTGAAAGGTGCAAAAAGCGCGGGAGCCGTCTGCGAGGTCATCGCTCTGCGGGGCGATTCCGTTAAACCCTGCCTGGGATGCGACCGATGCCACAAAAAAGGCCGCTGCCCGCAGAAAGACGAGTTCGAATCTATAAAGGAAAAGCTGTTCGCGGCAGACGGGATAATCCTGGCGACACCCAACTATATCTTCCATGTGAGCGCACAATTAAAGATGTTCATCGACCGCTGCTCCAGCCTCATCCACTGCATGGCCCTCGAGGGCAAATACGGGGCGAGTGTGGTAACCTCCGGCGGGGGTGACGAAGTCCCCATCGTCGAATATCTCGATTACGTTCTCATGGTCATGGGCGCAACCCCGGTGGACGCCGTATGGGCGACGATGGGAACCACGGGCACTAAAAAGCAACTTCCCGAGAATTGCCGCGAGCAGGCCTTCGCCCTGGGCAAGACTCTCGTCAAGGCCTGGGAGGAGAAGTGGCGTTTTGCGAAGGCGGAGAAGGTCCAGGAGAAACATCGAGAAAGGATGCGGGAGTTGATGGATTATTATCGCGACGAGTGGCCTTATGAATACGCCCACTGGCAGAGGCGGCCCCCCCTGACTAAGCCGAGGGATGTGCGGGAGGAACCACCGCCGCACAGCCCTTAACCCAAGGAGGCGGGATAAAGATGGAATATATCCTTTGCACATTAGCCGGTTTACTTGTCGGCGGCCTTGTCGCCTGGCTGGTCGCATCCACGCGGGTCTCAAAGGTCCTCTCCGGGAAGATAGAGGAAGCCGAGCGCCAGGCCGGCACGGCCGAAGGTCGTTCCCTCGCCTTGGAAGGGACGATTGCGGAGCTGCGCAGGCAGAACGAAAAGGCCACCGGGGAGCTTGCTGAACTTAGGAATCAACTGGCCGCTGTGACGAGCGCCAGGGTGAAGGCCGAGACCCAACTGGCGGAGACCATGCAACGCCTTGAAGAAGAGAAGAAACTCCTGGAGGAAGCCAAGAGCCGACTCGCGGACACCTTCAAGGCCCTTGCCGGTGATACCCTCAACGCGAGCACGCAGGCATTTCTGCAACTTGCTAAAGAAACGCTCGATAAGGTGTTGACGGACGCCCGTGGCGACCTCGGCAAACGGCAGGAGGCCATCCAAGGCATGGTCAAGCCCCTCGCCGAGTCGCTTGCCAAGTTCGAGGAACATGTCCGCACGGTCGAGAAAGAAAGACAGGAGGCCTACTCCGGGCTAACGGAGCATCTGCGGATTTTGACCACCAGTCAACAACAGCTGCAGAAAGAGACGGCGAACCTGGTAACGGCGCTGCGCAAGCCACAGGTGCGGGGCCGCTGGGGTGAGATGACGCTGCGCCGGGTCGTGGAACTGGCAGGGATGTCCGAGCATTGCGATTTCTCCGAACAGGTGACCGTGGACGGGGAAGGTGGCCGACTGCGGCCTGACCTTATCGTACGGCTGCCCGCAGGACGTGAAATCGTCGTGGATGCCAAAGTATCCTTAGAGGCTTATCTCGACGCCGTCGCTGCAGAATCGGAAGAGGCCCGCAAGACAGCCCTCACGAGACATGCCGCACAGGTGCGTAGTCATATGAACATTCTCGCCGAAAAACAGTACTGGCAGCAGTTCACGAAGGCCCCCGAGTTCGTCGTGATGTTCATCCCCGGCGAGTCTTTCTTCGGCGCCGCGGCGGATGCGGACCAACAACTCATTGAGGACGGGCTCGAGCGGCGGGTGGTTTTGGCGACGCCGACAACCCTCATCGCCCTGCTTCGTGCCGTGGCATACGGTTGGCGCCAGGAGCAGATCGCCGAGAACGCCCAGGAGATCAGCGACCTCGGTAAACAGCTCTACGAACGCATGAGAACCATGGCTGAGCATATCGCGGATATCGGCAGGGGCTTAGAGAAGGCCAATACGGCATACAACAAGGCGGTCGGCTCCATGGAGACCCGCGTCCTGCCCGCAGCCCGAAGGTTCAAAGACCTGGGGGCGGCAACCGGTAACGAGATACCGGCCTTGTCTCCCGTCGAAACCACACCCCGTGCCCTCACCGACCAGGAGGCTAAGGAGGGATAGGAACGGAAAGCTCTGTATTATCACAGAGCTTTCCGCCGCCATCAAGTAATGGCAGCCCGGCAATAAAAAAGTGATTCCCACCCATAGTGCCGGGCCATTATATGTCACGTTATAATAGCAGGTGGCTTTCTATCTCCCCGCCATCATGGCGGCGATATCCTCCTCGGCGGTGCCGATGGGGGTAATGGCAAATTTGTCCACAAGAACCTTGGCCACGTTGGGAGAGAGGAAACCCGGCAGGGTGGGCCCCAGTCTCATGCCCTTGACACCAAGGTAGAGGAGGGCGAGGAGCACGGCGACGGCCTTTTGTTCATACCAGGCGATGTCGAAGGAGATGGGGAGATCGTTGATGTCCGGGAGCCCGAAGGCCTCTTTGAGCTTCAAGGCGATTACGGCAAGCGAATAGGAATCGTTGCACTGGCCGGCGTCAAGGACCCGGGGAATACCGGCGATGTCACCCAACGGCAGTTTGTTGTATCGGTATTTGGCGCAACCCGCCGTCAAGATCACCGTATCTTTCGGCAATTTTTCCGCCACTTCCGTAAAGTAACTCCGGGTCTTATGCCTCCCGTCGCAGCCAGCCATGACGATGAATCGCTTGATCGCCCCCGACTTCACGGCCCCAATCACCTTATCGGCCATAGCGAGGACCTGGTTATGGCCAAACCCACCGACGATATTGCCGGATTCAACTGCCTTCGGTGCCGCGCAGGTTTTGGCCAGGGCGATGACCTCAGAAAAATCCTTCATGCCTCCCTTCGGCCGGTTCGGAATATGTTTCGCTCCGGAATAGGAGACGGCGCCGGTCGTAAAGAGCCGGCTAAGATACGTATTTTCATTCCGGATGGGAATCAGGCAGTTCGTCGTCAAGATGATGGGGCCGTTGAAGGCTTCGAACTCCTCATTCTGGTGCCACCAGGAACTACCGTAGTTACCGACAAGGTGGCGGTACTTCTTGAATGCCGGATAGTAGTTGGCCGGGAGCATCTCTCCGTGGGTATAGACATCCACCCCCGTCCCTTCCGTCTGCTTGAGCAGCTCTTCCAGGTCTTTCAGGTCATGGCCGGAAATCAGGATGCCGGGATTGCCGCGAACGCCGAGATTTACCTCCGTCATTTCCGGATGTCCGTAGGTCGTCGTGTTGGCCTCGTCGAGAAGGGCCATGGTGTTGACCGCCGTCTCACCGGCCTTCATGACCAGAGCGACCATGTCATCCGCCGAAAGAGCTTTCGTCGTGGATGCGAGGGCCTCCATGAGGAACCCATAGATATCGTCCCGCTCGAAGCCCAGGATAGCGGCATGATCCGCATAAGCGGCGATCCCCTTGCACCCGAACGTGAGTAGGGACCGCAGAGAGCGAACATCCTCATCCGTCGTAGCCGTGAGACGCACTTCGTCGGCTTTGGCCTTGGCCATGATGTCATCGTCCGTTTGTGGACTCCAGGTGGCGCAATCGGGCAGAGGAGTGGGTATGTTACTGCCGACTGCTGCCTTTACGGCATCGCGTACCTTGAGACCTTCTTTGATCTTCCCGATAATCACCTCATCGTCCCAGGCGACGTTGGTAATGGTCGTAAACAGGGCGTCACAGATGAATCGGCCGACTTCCCTATCGATTTTCCCCGACAGTTTTTCGCCGTAAACGGAAATGCCCTTGCAGACGTAAAGGAGCAGGTCTTGAAGGTCGGCCGTCTCCTCCGGTTTGCCGCACACGCCCCTCACCGTACAACCCTTATTCCTCGCGGTTTCCTGGCATTGAAAACAAAACATGGCGCATTGCCCTCCTTTCTTTGTTATCAACGAATATCCTGATTATTTGAATCGAAGCATCGTCAGCAGCATCTTGAACGGTACCTCGGCTTTCACGGCATGGGGGATATCGGCAGGCATCAGCAGCGCCTGGCCCGGGGCGACACGGTGTGTTTTCCCGCCCACGGCGAATTCGCCCTCGCCATCGAGGACCAGGACCAACGCGTCAAAGGGCGCTGTGTGCTCGCTCAGGCCCTGTCCCGCGTCGAAGGCGAAGAGTGTGACCGTCCCACCCTTGCTCTCGACCAACGTTCGACTCACGATGCTGCCTTCCGCATAGTTTGCCATCCCTACGATGTCGAATACCTCGCTTGCGGGCATCATTGACTTGGCTGGCCGGTCAGTGCCCGTGCCCTTCTTCGTGTCCCTGCTTTCCTCGACCATGTGTGCCTCCTTCTTAGACTGTGATATGGTTTAGATGCCCGATCCGTGTTTCTTCCGGTTTTGTCCTACCTGTTGGACATGCTGGTCGAGACTCGCCATGAAACTCTCCCCGTCCATCCCGTAAATCCTCGCCACGTCGTCCAAGGTGTGGAAGGCCTGGGCGGGGCAGCCGACGCAGAGCATCTTCCTCTCGAAGAAGACGCCCATCGCCGACGGATGGTCTCGCAGCAGTTCATGGACGGTCATGTTCGCATCGAGCTTCATGATGTCGGATAGTAATGGGTAACGACAGCGCTGTCTTTGCGCTCGCGCAAATAAGAGAAAAAATGTTGGGGAGATTGTTGAAGCCGCTAGTCCCGTTCCGCGAAGAGCATCAGGGCATGGGGGTCGATCACGACGATCCGCTCCCGGCCGGAGGCAATCCAGCCCTGCTTCTCCCAGCTACTGAGGGTGCGGCTTACCGTGTAGAGGGTCGTGCCCGTATAGTCGGCCAGGTCCCGGCGGCTGAGGCGGAAATCGATCAGGATGCCCTCATCGGTTTTACGTCCCGATTGGTTCATGATCCGTAAGATCGCCCTGGCAATGCGCTGTTCCGCCCGTTCCGCATGAAGTTCCAGGTGACGGCTTTGCAGTTCTTCCATGCGGTCGATAACCGCACGCAGCATATTGACGGCCAATCGTGGGTGGGCCATGAGGAGTTTCATCATGGTTTCGTGGTCCCAGCTGATGATTTCGGCCCGGTCGACGACCTGCGCCGTCACGGGATAATTCTTGCCTGCGAAGAGAGCGATAGCAGCGGCCAGCTGGCCGGCCGAAATGTACCGAAGGAGAAGTTCTTTTCCTTCCTCATGTAATTTGGTGAGCTTCAGGCGGCCTGCCAGCACGAGGTAGCAGGTGACGGCGGGGTCGCCCTCGCGAAAGAGTACAGCCCCGGGCCCGTAGAAATTCCTCCGGCCCAGGCCGAATATGCACGACACCTCTTTCTCTCCAAGGCCAGAAAATACGTCGGCCTGCGTGATGGCGTCGGGAAATGGGTTTCGATCAGTCATGGTCCATAATCGATATCAGGATCGAGAGCACCTCGGATCGTCTCCCTTTGCGTACTGAACCTCGAATGCAGTAGAATAACTCTATCACCACCCAGCTGTTGGAAAAAGATAATGAGAATCGCCATTGAGCGGTCTTTCCATGAAAAGCGTATGATACCAGGTGGTGCGCCGTGGACATGACTGGAGAAAGACGCCTCGCTATTACCTTTTTTGTCACCCTTCTTATCCTCGCAGCCGAGGTCATCGGCGGCTTTTTGAGTAACAGCCTTGCCCTCTTAAGCGACGCGGGGCACGTGGCAACAGATGCGCTGGCCATAGGAATCGGGTTTGTTGCAAACCGTTTAAGCAGAAGGCCTTCCGACAGATACGCCACCTTCGGCTACCAGCGGGTTGGACTCTTGGCAGCGCTGATAAATGGGGTAAGTCTCCTCGTCATCGCCGGCTTTATATTCTATGAATCGTACGGCAGACTCCTCTCTCCGCCGGAAATCAATATACCCCTTATGCTCAGTATTGCAACCATCGGCCTTGCGGGAAACTCGATCATGGCCTTTATCCTCGGCCACGGTCACGGGGATTTAAATATCAAGTCAGTGTGGCTCCATGTCATGGGCGATACCTTTTCGTCTGTCGGGGTTATCTTATCCGGGATTGCCATTTACTTCACCGGCTGGAGGTGCTTAGACCCTATCATCAGCATTACGATCGGGGGCGTCATCGTATGGGGTGGGATAAGGCTTATAAGGGATACGCTCGCTATCTTTTTAGACCTAACTCCGAAGGGGTTCGATATCAAGGCGCTGACGAGGGAGATCACGGCCATTCCCGATGTCATCGGTGTCCATGATGTCCACCTCTGGTCCTTTGCCCACGACTTAGTGGCATTCTCCGCCCACATCCTGGTGAGCGATCGGACCTTGCAGGAGGCTGAGTTTACTAAGGAGCGTATCGAAAAGATATTGAGGGAAAAGGGTATTGCACACACCACCCTGCAGATCGAGTGTAGCTGCGCTAACTGTAGCGACAGCCTCTATTGCCAGCAGACTAACCCCCGCGAGGACAAAGAGAGATGACCGCCGGCACTTAAACGAACAGCCTTCGCGGGGGGAAAACCTGTGATCAGTCATTATGCCACTTAAACAGGGCGTTCCACTATGTCAAACGCATCGTCGGGTAGGAGATGAAATATTCTTCTATTTTCTTCTGGTTTATGAAATAAAACAATTCATTAATTTCAGCAACCACTTCCAAACAGAAAGGAATTGACGCATGAGTTGTTTTTCTGTCCGCAGGCGGTTACTGATTATTTCCTGCCTGGCGGCGTTCATCATGATGATTTCATCTGCAAGCCCCGTCCGGGCGACCGAAGGCGGCGGCAATGCCTATCCGAATGGCGCCGATGATTTCATGGCAGGCGCTTTGCCTCCCCCGGGCACGTACCTGCTCGACTATTTTCTCTATTACCGGGCGAACTCCTTCAAAGACAAGGACGGCCACGACGCCATGGCGAAATTCGATCTCAACGCTTTCGTCAACGTCTTTCGCATCGTGCACGTGACCCAGGTCCAGTTTCTCGGGGCCAACTGGGCGATGCACGTGTTTCTGCCGTTGGTGTATAAAGACGTGGACGCCACCTTCGGCAAAGACAATCGCTCCGGCATTGGAGACGTGATTATCGACCCGTTCATCCTCGGCTGGCATTGGAAAAACTTTCATCTCACGACCGGTTTGGACATCTATCTGCCCACGGGAAATTACAACAAGGACCGGCTGTTGAACACGAGCCGGAATTACTATACCCTCGAGCCGATCGCGGCCGTGACCTATCTGGCGGACAACGGCTTCGAACTGACCGGAAAGTTCATGTACGATTACAATTTCAAGAATGACGATACGGATTACAAGTCAGGCCAGGAATTCCATTTCGACTACACGATCGGCTATCATATCAACAAATCCTGGGCTGTGGGACTCGGAGGCTACTATTACTACCAGACGACCGATGACGAGCAGTACGGTACAACCTATCAGGACGGCAACAAGGGCCGCGTGTTTGCCGTGGGTCCCCAGGTTGCCTATACTTACAAAAACATGTCTTTCACATTGAAGTGGCAGAAAGAATTCGAAGCCAGGAACCGTCCCCAGGGCGATAATTTCTGGCTCAAGTTCACGTATGCTTTCTAAGAAGTAAAAGTCGATTCACCAGGGCCGGCCCGTCACCAAGAGCAGGACGCTGTTAACCAATTATTAATCAGTCCATAATAGTATAGACAGTTCTAAAAATAAGTGTTATAAGACCGTCCATGAAAGACATGGATGGCCGAAGACTTAAACATGATGTTTTGACCGAGCTTCGCAAGCGTGCAGTAGCCAGGGTACAAAGCGGGGAGAGTCCGGAGGTTGTAGTGCGGGCGTTGGGATTCACCCGCGCTTGCATATACAACTGGCTGGCCATGTACCGCGCGGGCGGTTGGGATGCCCTGGACGCAAAGAAGCGAGGCGGTCGCCCTCGCAAGTTGCAGGGGCATATGATCGAATGGGTTTATAAAACCGTAGTAGGCAAGGACCCGCGACAGTACCGTTTTCCGTTTGCCCTGTGGACCCGCGATGCCATCGGGTCTTTGATCTACAAAGAGTTTGGGATTCGTTTGAGTGCAAATTCTGTGGGCCGGCTTTTGGCTCAGTTGGGAATCACTCCCCAGAAGCCGTTGTGGAGGGCCTATCAGCAGGATCAGCAGCGCGTGCGCAGGTGGGTTCAAGAAGAATATCCCGCGATTGAGAAAGAAGCCAAGCAATTGAAGGCGGAGATATGGTTTGCAGATGAATCGGGGCTCCGCAGTGATTACCATGCGGGAACGACCTGGGGAGTCAAGGGGCAGACGCCCGTGGTGCGCACAACCGGTGCGAGGTATCGCCTCAACGTGATCAGTGCCGTCAATCGACGCGGCCGGATGCGGTTCATGGTCGAGAGAAAAGGGTTGAACGCCGATGTCGTCTGCCGCTTTCTGGACCGCTTGATGGTCGGAAGCAAAAGGCCGGTGTTTTTGGTATGGGATGGCCATCCTGTGCATAAGTCCCGTAAAGTAGCGGATAAGGTGGAGAGCTATGAAGGCAGACTGCGCTTGTACTTGCTCCCTCCGTACAGCCCCGAGCTGAACCCAGGCGAAGGGGTGTGGCGGGAAGTCAAATCTTATCGACTTGGCCGTGCCGGCATCTTCTCCTTTGCCGAAATGAAATCCATGGCCCTGGGGGCACTCCGCTCTTTACTGAAACGCCCTGACATCATCCGCGGATTCTTTCTTACTCCCTCTACTCTGTATGCGTCCTAAAACGGTGTTCACTCTAATATGGACTGCTTTATAACTTTCTCTTGAAAGCAAAAATCAGATCGTGATTGATTTCTGAGTTGGAATAATTGGAGCAAGTTAAAAATTTGCTCAGGTATGCCGTAAACTGAATGGAAAGTCGTAGCCCAGGCAAAGGTGGACAAAAGTTTCGAGCGAACCGTAATGCATCAGGATGTTGCCGCGCTTTTCGGACTGGAGTTTTACGAAATCCCTGTACTCCGGGTCGAGGTATGAATGCATCTGTGGGACGATCGGAACTTCGCCAAGGTACGGCTTGTCCGTGAAGCAGATCAGTCCGGGTGGGTCTTCGCTGTTGCCACCCCACAATTTCGCGGCCAGTGAAGGATCGTTTGTTTTCATCCGAACAAAAGACGCGGAGACGATCGCACCATCCAGGTAGAAAAGAACAAGATCGTCCGGGTCCATCGCCTTCCATGTTTCCAGGTTGTTCCCCTTACCTTCCTGCACCCCCCATGCGTAACACTTTCCGCCGGGATAATGTCGCCGGAGAAGATCCGGCAGGTTCCGATCTCCCGCCCACGACGCCAGGGCGTCGATTTCGTATCCTCCCGCCTCCACAGCTGCGCTGAAGTTTTCTCTCGCTGCTTCGTCCTCTATCGGAATGATGAATATGTTTTCCACCACGGTTGCTCCTGGAATCTCAACAGGGTCTTCCGTTCCCCTTCATCCCTTCAACGAAGGGAGAGGAAATCGCGTTTAATCAATCTAATTTTAAGGCAGGACGATCCCGCACGTCAAACGAAAAAAGCCTATATCCACCTGGATGCTTATTTTCAAGCCGCATCGCACATTTTTAATTGATATAAGTACTTGACATCTCAAGTGAATTATGGTATCCACCTTTCCCGGAAGAGACACCCGGGAGGTGAAGATGCAACCTGTGGAATTCATCATCAAGGAAGGCGACGAACACCTGACCAGCCATTCCGGACTGGCCTTGATCGGCGCCCTGATAGAACGTATGGAACTGGGGGCACGGATCGATGCCGTTGCGCTTTCTGGGTGTCGGGAGCCCAGGATTCCCCATAGTGACATAGTGAAGTCGCTGCTGGGGTTGTTGTGCCTGGGGAAGCCGGACTACGATGCGATAGAGGCCTTTCGGGGCGTTCCCTTTTTTGAGTACAGCCTTGGGATTGGGCAATGTCCCTCCAGCCCGACCCTGAGACAGAGGTTGGATGTGGTAAACGGGGCATTCGATGGGATGGTGAAGGAGGAGTCGGCGCGTTTGATCCGTAAGACTGCCCCCGGCATTGGAGAAGTATCCACCTGTAAGGGTAATCTGGTGGCCTTGGATATCGATGTGAGCCCTTTCGACAACTCCAAGACGAAGAAGGAGGGGGTGTCGAGGACCTACAAGGGTGTTGACGGCTACGCCCCGATCTTTGCGTATCTTGGTGACGAGGGATACTTGGTTCATGCTGAGCTTCGGCAGGGCAAGCAACATTGCCAGAAGGACACGCCAAGGTTTTTGCGGGAGTCGATCCGGTATGCGAAGATGGTCACGGACGAGGGGCTTCTGGTGCGCCTGGATTCGGGAAACGACAGCCTGGAGAACATCGGGGTCTGCATCGAGGAAGGTGTCGACTGGCTGATCAAGCGCAACCTCCGCCGGGAGGATGTCCAGGAGTGGCTGAAGATCGCGCAGGAAAGGGGTCAAAAGGAGACTTCCCGGGAAGGTAAGAGCCTCTGGCGAGGAGAGACGCATCGCACAGTGGAGGGTTTTACCGCACCTTTGCGGGT
>CAZRAC010000013.1:0-37257 GCA_964597995.1 uncultured Syntrophaceae bacterium
GGTTCCTGCCGACTACCCTAACATATTTTGTCCAACTTGGGGGGTGCAGTCCAGAAAACACGTTCGGCCAGGAACCGGGATATTCTTTTTCCAGAAGCATCGGCGGTGCGATCACGAGGGACCGGCCGTCAAGCTGCTGGGCCAGCATGGCCGATATATAGGTCTTCCCGAGGCCGACAACGTCGGAGATGAAGACTCCGCCGTATTCATCCAGCTTGTTTTTGGCGTCTTTAACGGCCTCGGACTGATACTCAAGGTCGAGGAAATTATCCGGCAGGTACCGCCGATAAATTTCATCCTGGTCGATGTTGATCTTGTTCTTGAAGTATTCGTAGAGGAATTTCAGATAAAGCTCATAAGGCGTGATGGTGCCGTTCAACCAGGTCTTCGTCCTTATCGTCTCCAGATATTTGTCTCTTACGTCGACGGCGTTTTCCCAGAGTTCGTTGAACTTTGAATGGGCAAAATCATAGTCGGCCCGGTTTTTAAGCTCCACGTTGAATTCGAGATTTTCGACCAGGCCCGCCGCCGTGAAATTGCTGGAGCCGGTGATCACCCGGCCTGCGTCGCGGTCGCCGTCGGCAAAGGTCATGATGTAGACCTTCGCGTGGATGTTTTCAGAAGGATAGGCCCTGATTTCAAGTTTTCCGCTCTTGATCCATTCAAGGAATTTAGACACGCCTTCTTCGATGTCTGCGGTATCTTCTGAAGCTTCCATCTCGGCGGCGATGGTCTCCGAGAAAGTTTCTTTAGCTTCAGCATGGGAGAACTGGAGAGGGGCTTGCAAAGTGTGCCGGGATTTGTAAATCAAATCGACCGTCTGTCGGTCGGTGCTTATCCCGACAAGAATCCTGATCTTTTCGGTCTGCTCCAGCGCCTTATAAAGGCTGTGAAACCCGCTTGAGTAGAAATACCCGACAAGTACGTCAAAAAAGCGGGTGTCCTTGATGAGAACCTTGAATCGCTCTAAAAGATTCTTGTTTCTCTCGTTGGTTATGAAGGTTAGGTCTGTAGACATGATTTGCAAGCCATCCCACCATCGACTATTTGCAGCACAGCGAACCCAAAACTAAACCCCGCTTCTCTTTCGAGTCGCGGGGTTTCCAGGACGATCCGTTCATGGCTTTCTTTCGCGAACCATTGAAGGGTTGGAATTTATTAAACAACCGGTGATCTTCAGATAAACGAGGGTAACCAAAAGGAGGTGGTTTAGTCAAGAGTTAAATCGTTTTTAATCTTGTTCGTCAGGTCGGTTATGTCGAACTCCAGGCCGTCGTAGCCGGCAATAACGTTGACGCCGTTTTCCCGGCCGAGCTCCTTCAGTTTCCTCACGGCTCCCCGCGGGTCCTCGTAGAACCAGGTCCCGAAATGGGTTATGAGGATGTTCCCGGTGAATTCTCTGAAGAGGCGGACGAGGTTCGGGACGCCCGTGTGGCCGTAAACCTTCCCCGTCTTCGCGTCGCGGTTGACCCGCCCTCCGCGGCGGTCGAAGCTACCCTCGGTCACGACGAGGTCGAGGCCGTTCAGTAAGGGGTGGTATCGTTTGTCGATCCAGACCATGTCGCCCGTGTAAAGTATCCTTTCTTCTCCTTTTTGCAGGAGATAGGCTTGCGACTTCACCCGCAGGCTGTGGTGCGTGGGGATCGGCGTGACACAGTAGGCGTCGAATTCAGCCGCTGCCTCGAGGACGTGGATGTCCACGGCGGGGTTTTTCCCGAACGCTTCCGGCCCGTAGAGAGGGACGGAGACCTCGGCAGGTTCGTTCACGAAGAAGGCGTGATCGGGATGCAGGTGTGTGATGAAGACAACGCGAGGGTTGAGGTCGAGAAACTCCCTCTCGCCGAGGTCGAAGAGGACCTCACCGTCGACGAGGACGCCCGAATGTTTAGCATGGTAAGGACTGGATGGCTCCACCTCCCCCCGCGTTCCCAGGACCTTGATCCTCATTTCGCATGCTCCAGGGCAGATTTTTGCTCCTTCAGGACCTTATAGCTTGTCGTGGGTCTGGCATCCACCCCTCGACCCCCGTCGATTCTTCGGCGTTCTACGAACGTCCCGGGCATGGACGCTCACCCTCGGGATAAGCTGCCTCTTGATGGATTATTCAACAAAACCTTGAATCGTAAATCCTCGAAGGATATAACCGTACAATGATTCCGTCGGCATATGAGGGACGTCTCGATGCCGCCGAATCATTCTAAACCTGTTTAATGAGGATGGTTCATGGCACTCTATGCAAGGGATGTCAAGGGAAAATCTAACAGATGTCGAGTCATTCTAAAATGTTACGCTGAAATGTGTTGATTCGGAGGGCGGCGGGTTTGTCAACATGAAAAGCGGAAAGATTACACCGTCCCGGACCTTCTGGGCGTCCGTTCCTTCCTGGCTGATAATCGGGTGTGCGCTCATCCTCGTCCCTATCTTCGTCGTCATGACCCTCCAGAGCATCGCGAAACAGAGGGAACTCACGACCAGGCTTCTCATCGAAAAGGGCGAGGCGATCATCCGGTCCTTTGAGGCGGGGAGCCGCACGGGGGCGGGGATGCAATGGGGGAGTTTTCAGCTTCAGAAGCTCCTGATTGAAACGGCCGAGCAGCCGGGGGTTGACTACCTCATTCTAACGGACAAAAAGGGCGTCATCCTGGCGGACAGCGACCCGTCCATGATCGGAGAGTCCTACGGTGCCGACATCGACCTGAAAAACGGCCCGGCAAAGCAGACCCTCTGGCGGAGAGTGCCGAACCCCGAAGGAGCGGACACCTTCGAGGTGTATCGGCCCCTCGCATCTCCCGAAGGGGAGGAGTGGCTGATCTTCGTCGGCCTGGACATGAGCCCCGTTCTGGCCGCTCAGAGGCAGGACACCCGGAATATCGTCCTGATGGCGGCGACCCTTCTCCTGATCGGTTTTGCGGGCATCTTCTCCCTATTCCTGGCACAGGGCTACCGCTCGGCCCGGATATCCCTTTCCCGCGTCAAGGCCTTTTCCGACGGCCTGGTCGAGAATCTGCCCATCGGCCTCGTCGCGGTGGACCAACGGAATCATATCACCGCCTTCAATCAAACGGCGGAGACGATCCTGGGAAGGGACGCAAAGGATGT
This sequence comes from uncultured Syntrophaceae bacterium, assembly GCA_964597995.1. Classification (GTDB taxonomy): domain Bacteria; phylum Desulfobacterota; class Syntrophia; order Syntrophales; family UBA4778; genus UBA2207. The sequence continues at coordinate 3,100 of CAZRAC010000013.1, forward strand.
CCTGGGGAAAAGCGCGGACGAGGTCCTCCCCGATGCGTGCAAGACGGTGCTCCGGGACCTCGAGGCGGGGGGCGGCGTCATCGAAAGAGAAATGGATTGCACAGTCGGCGCCGGCGCGATCCCGTTGGAAGTGATCGCCGCGACCCTGTATGACGACGACGGGGGCCACATCGGGAAGGTGGTCCTCTTCCGCGACATGACGGAGCTCCGCCGTCTGAAAGAAGAGGTCGAAAGGAACCGGCGGCTGGCGTCGGTCGGCAGCCTTGCGGCGGGGGTGGCCCATGAGGTCCGCAATCCCCTCAGTTCCATCAAGGGGTTCGCCACCTACCTGAAGGGAAAGTACGACGATGAGGAGGATAGGGAGGTGGCAGACATCGTGGTCCGGGAGGTGGATAGGTTGAACCGGGTCGTCGGGCAGCTCCTCGAACTTTCGCGGCCGGCGGAACTGAAGAAGAAGAGGCAAGAGGTGGGGGCGGTCATCCTCCACAGTCTGAAGGTCGTAGAGGGACAGGCGAAGGAGAAAGGCATAGCCGTTCAGGCCGACCTTCCGCCCGGGGTGCCGGCGGTCATGATGGACCCCGACGGGATCGAACAGGTCCTGCTCAACCTGTACCTAAACGCCCTCGAGGCCATGGGGCGAGGGGGAGTCCTTTCCGTCTCGCTGCGCAAAGACTCGGACCGGCGAGTCCGGGTCGAGGTTTCGGACACGGGGCCCGGCATCGGCAAGGATGAAGTCTCGCGCATCTTCGACCCTTATTTCACGACGAAACCGTCCGGTACGGGGCTGGGGCTTGCCGTCGTGTACAAGGTAGTGGAGGCCCATGGGGGAGAGTTGCAGGTCGAGAGCGTGCCGGGGAAGGGAACCAGAGTGTCGATACTGCTCCCGGCCGACTGAGGCGAGGCAAACGCGAGGAGATCCAAGGATGAAAGAAAAAAGCAAGAACACGGTACTCGTAGTGGACGATGACCTGGCCCACCGCACGATGCTCAAGACACTGCTCGCGAGTTGGGGCTATGACGTTTCCCTGGCCGACGACGGGGCGGCGGCGGTCGAAGAGGTCCGCCGGAGGCCCTTCGACCTCGTCCTCATGGACGTCCGGATGGTCAAGGTTTCCGGTCTCGAGGCGTTGGAAGAGATCAAGGGCTTCAACCCCGCGATTCCCATCGTCATCATGACCGCTTACGCATCCGTGGAGACCGCCGTGGAGGCCCTGAAAAAAGGCGCCTATGATTACCTCACCAAGCCCTTCGACTTCGATGAGTTGAGGATCGTGATGGAACATGCGATGGAGCACAGCAGGCTAAGGGAGGAAAACCGCCTCCTCCGGGAAAGCCTGGGGAAACATTTCGACAAGCAAAACCTGATCGGAAGGAGCCGGGCGATGGTCAGTCTCCTGGAAACGGTCGCCCAGGTGGCGCCCTCGGAGGCCACGGTCCTGATCACGGGAGAGTCGGGGACGGGCAAGGAGATGATCGCCGGGGCGATCCATTTCAACAGCCCGCGGAAGGAAGGTCCCTTCGTCAAGATCAACTGCGCCGCGATCACAGAGACGCTCCTCGAGTCAGAGCTGTTCGGCCATGAGAAAGGGGCCTTCACCGGCGCCGACCGCCGCAAGGAAGGAAAGTTCCGCCAGGCGGACGGGGGCACCCTTTTTCTTGATGAGGTGAGCGAGATGTCCCTCGCCATGCAGGTCAAGCTGTTGAGGGTCCTGCAGGAAAGGGAGGTCACGCGGGTCGGCGGGAGCGATGTGATAAAGGTCGACGTGCGGGTCCTTGCCGCGACGAACCGGGACCTCATCGCCGAGATACGGTCCGGTCGCTTCCGGGAGGACTTGTACTACCGGCTGAACGTGGTTACCCTTCACGTGCCTCCCCTCCGGGAACGACGCGAGGACATCCCGCTCCTTGCCCAGCATTTCCTCGAGGTCTTTTCCGCAAAGAACAGGAAGGCCATCAAGGGGTTCACTCCCCAGGCGATGGACCGCCTCCTCCGCCATGATTGGCCTGGGAACATCCGTGAGCTGATGAATACCATCGAACGGGCCATCGTTCTTGCCCGGTCCGATTATCTGGACGAGACGCTTATCGCCCCCACCTCCCGAGAACCAGGAGGAGACCACGGGTCGAAGGGTGATGTTGTTCAGGAGGAGGGGTCGCTCGAGGAAGTCGAGAAGGCGACCATCCTGCGGACCCTTGAGCAGGCGGGCGGAAACAAGAGCGAGGCCGCCCGGCGCCTCCGGATCACCCGCCGCACCCTACATCAAAAACTCAAGAAATACGGCATGATGTGAATCATAGCGCTAGCGCCGGGTCGAACCAGGCGAGTATACCGTCGTTCTGCTCCCGCGGATAGGCGTGATACAGGTCGGGGACGATTTTCAGGGTCACGTCGGCCCCTGCGGTGGCAAGCTCCTTCTCTCCTGTCTTTGCCCGCCAGACGGGGAACATCCAGTCCTTCGCCCCGTGGACCCAGTAGATGCGCCTGCCCTTCACGTGGCGCAGGTCAAAGGGCGGGAGGATGCCGGAGACGACGGCGTAAGCGGAAAAGGGCGGGTCTTCGTCCATGACGCGGACGAGGGCATAAGTCCCGCCGTCCGACAATCCGGTTATCAGGATTCGTTTCCTGTCTATGTTCCAGCCCCGGCAGAGGGTTTCGAGGACCTCTTGGAGGAGCAGGGCGTCGAAGTCGTGACCGGTGATCGTCCAGGTCGGTCCCCTGGAGCTGGGCGCGGCCACGATGAAGCAGCGGCTCCTCGCCTCCCGCAGCCATGTCCAGAGGAAATCCCTGCCGTGGCCGAACCCTCCGTGAAGGGCGACTACCAAAGGCAGCGGCCTCGTGCCGTCGTCGTACTCAGGGATGTACAGGGAAAGGCCGCCCCGGGCGTACGGGTCATCGTCCAGGCCGAGATGAACGATGCCGGCGGTTGAGGATGTCGTCCCATTGTCCCGGATGAACGTTTCGGCCCTGTCGCGGACCTTCTCTTCGAGAAAGAAACGGTTGATCGGCGGGAGCACCGGGCATAGGGGATAGAGCCGTTCCTGGACCCGGCAGATTCTGCGTCCGGCCTTCCTGAAATCGACGAGAGACTGCTCCATCCAGTCGGCCTCGACGGACAACCGGAGGGCCTCGCAGCATAGGTCGGCGGCGTCGAGAAGGGTTTTGCCTATTCCTCCGGCAGGGTCAGCCGACAACGACCTGTGTGCAGTGATAGATTCTTTCAAGCGGTCGATGACCGGGGCAAAGGCCTCGCGCAGGCGGGGGACGATTCCCGGGAAGTAATCGCGCCTTGCCCTTTCGAAGGCTTCGAGCGCCGCGACGACGCCTTCTGCGAGCTCATCGACGGCGGTCATCTGTCTTCGACCCCAGACTCCAGGTTACATAGTTCGGTCTGTGGAAGGCATTGCGTCACAGGCCCACGCCCCGGTCGAGGCTGCGGTACTGGATGGCCTCGGAGACATGAGGGGGACGGATGTCTTCTTCGCCCGCAAGGTCGGCGATCGTCCGGGCGACCTTGAGGACCCTCGTGTAGGCCCGGGCGCTCAGACCCAGCCTTTCCATGGCCATCTCCATCAGCTTTTGTGACTCTTCGTCTATCGGGCAGAGGGCTTTCAACTGGCGCGCCGACATCCGGGCATTGCAGAGAGTGCCCTGCCCGGAGAATCGTCCGGCCTGGATGGCCCGCGCCAGATTGACCCTTTCCCGTACCCTGGCGGACGCCTCCGAATGGCCTTTCCCGACCATCTCGCGGTAGCGGACGGCCGGGACTTCGATATGGATGTCGATCCGGTCGAGCAGAGGTCCCGAGATGCGCCCCCTGTATTGCCGGATCTGCTGCGACGTGCAGCGGCAGGCCCGACGAGGGTCCGTGTAGTAGCCGCAGGGACAGGGGTTCATGGCCGCCACCAGCATGAACCGGGACGGGAAGGTCGCCGTGACCGATGAGCGGGTGATCGTAACCCGTCCGTCTTCGAGCGGTTGCCGCAATACCTCGAGGACGTTTTTTTTGAATTCGGGCAGCTCGTCGAGAAAGAGGACCCCGTTGTGGGCGAGGCTTATCTCCCCCGGTCTCGGTGTCTGCCCTCCGCCCACGAGGCCGGCGTCGGAGATCGTGTGGTGCGGCGCCCGGAAAGGCCTGGTCGCGACGAGGGAACTTTTCCTGTCGAGTAGCCCCGCGACAGAATAGACCTTCGTCGTTTCGATGGCCTCCTCGAGGGTGAGGTCGGGCAGGATCGTCGTCAGACGCTGGGCGAGCATGGTCTTCCCCGAGCCGGGCGGGCCGATCATCAGGAGGTTGTGGCCGCCCGCCGCCGCGACCTCGAGGGCCCGCTTGGCCTGGTTCTGGCCGCGTATTTCTTCGAGGTCGAAGGGGTACCTGATACCGTCCCCGAAGATTTCTCTGAGGTCGACGGTGACTCTTTCGACCTGGAGCCGGCCGGCAAAGAATTCGACGACCTCCGAGAGGAAGCGAACAGGGACGACCTCGATGGAGTCGACGACCGCTGCTTCGAGGGCGTTCTCCGCAGGCAGGATGATCCCTCTTATGCCGGCCTGTTTCGCCCGGAAGGCGGCCGGGAGCGCCCCATGGACTCCCTTCACGCTTCCGTCGAGTGATAGCTCTCCGATGATCATGAATTCGGGCAGCCTTTTTTTCTCGATCAACTCCTGGGCGGCGAGGACACCCACGGCGATGGGGAGGTCGAAACTTGTTCCCTCTTTCTTGATGTCGGCGGGAGAGAGGTTGACGGTCACGCGGTCGGGGGGGAATTCGTAGCCGGAATTCCTGACTGCGGCGCGGATACGGTCCCTGCTCTCCTTCACGGCCGTGTCGGGCAGTCCGACCGTGGAGAACTGGGGAAGGCCGGGCGAGATGTCCACCTCGACGTCCACGGGGAAGGACTCTATCCCGATCACGGTACTGCTCAAGACCTTGATGATCAAAGAAGCCATCCTCCAGAAGATTTCGGGAAACCCGGAAGCGGGGTCAAAGACAGGCAAAGGGCGACCCTGAAGATAACGAATAGCGGGAAATAATTCAAGAACTTTGTTGGTGCGGGACGTCCTTGACACCGGAGAAAGGTCTGTGTTAAGTAACTTCCCACTTTTCGACTGCTCATTCTTTCCTTTAAGTCTCCAACGAATAGGCGATCCCCCGATGACCGAATTTACCCACCTCGACGATAAGGGTAAACCGAGGATGGTTGACGTATCCGTGAAGGAGACAACCCTTCGGGAGGCAACCGCCCGCGGTAAGGTCCTGATGAGGCCGGAGACGGCTCAGGCCGTTCAGGCGGGAGGTTTTGCGAAAGGCGACGTGCTTACCGTTGCGAAGGTCGCCGGGATAATGGCGGCGAAGAAGGCGGGCGAGCTCATCCCTCTCTGCCATCCGATCGAGATCACGGGCGTCGACATCTCTTTTTCCGTCGACGGCCTGAGAGGTGAGGTCGGCATCGAGGCCACCGTGAGGACGGTGGGGAGGACGGGCGTGGAGATGGAGGCGCTGACGGCGGTCAGTGTCGCGGCACTGACGATATATGACATGTGTAAATCCGCCGACCGCGCCATGGTCCTTTCCGACATCTGTCTTACCCGGAAGAGCGGGGGACGGAGTGGGACGTTCGTAAGGGAGCCTGGGGAAGATACTGAAAGATAGGCAGTGCGGTGCGGAAGGAATAGGTTTCGGGGTATCGAGGTTTGGAAGACGTTTACAAGATAAAAAAGGGCCTCGTCGTAGCCCTTATGGTCGACACTGCGCTTCTCGCTGTCCTGCTGGCGGTCTCCTTTTTCAAAGGAAACTCCCCTGTCGAGAAGGTTGTCCTGTCGGTCATCCTGGTCCCTCTCCTCTTGGTGACCGTGGAGTCGAATTGCCGGAAGGTGACTGTCAGCGAGAAAGGCCTCTCCATCCGGAAACTTTTTCGCAAGAGGGAATTTCTCTGGGGAGACATCACCGACGTGGGGGCCGTTATCCTGAGGAACAGGGTCTATCTCGTGTTGACAACGACCAAGGGGTTTCATATCATCTCTAACGCCTACGATGATTTTCCCGCCCTGCTGAGAGGGATAGTCAGCCATGTCGAGGCGGAACGGGTCGAAGAGCAGGTGAAGGCTTTGGTCGAGCGACCGGTCACGAAGGTTTCCGACGTCGTTTCGGCCTGGGCGGGCGCCGTTGTGCTTCTCGTCGTCATCTACATCAGGGTTTTTCTCTAATCACCCTTTGAAGAGGGACTGAACTATGGCCAGGAAAGAGCCGGCAAAAGGGGCAGGGTCAGAGAAGGTCAAGCCCTCGTGCTTGGCTGTGGAGGTGCTGCTGGAGGAAAAGATCGAAGACGTAGTGAACTTCCTCGGCTCGTCGGAGGGTTCAAGAAGCCAGTTGTATGACGATATCCTCGCCCTGGTGGAGAGGTGTCTCATCCGGATCGCCCTGAAACGCACCAACAATGTCAAGACTTCTGCCGCCGCCTTCCTTGGGATCAACCGGAACACCCTGCACAAGAAGATGGATCAACTGAACATCCCGTACCGGGACTGAACTGGTATCCTTCCCCGGAGAATCACGGCGCTGATGTCTTTGTCCTATCGTTCTCAGGACGCGGGACCGGTTGTTGTGATCGCAAAACTCACAGGGAGATTCACAGCTTTAATGTGATGGTAGTCGGTGTGTTGGCGCTCCAGGGTGCCTTTCGCGAGCATATCAGGATGTTGGCATCGGTGGGTGCAGTGGGCGTCGAGGTAAGGCTTCCCGAGCAGTTGGAAGGTGCCGACGGGCTCATCATTCCCGGCGGCGAGAGTACCACGATAGCGAAACTAATGGTGGAATACGGATTCCCGGAAGGCATCAAGGCCTTCGCCGCTTCGGGCAGGCCGGTCTTCGGTACCTGCGCGGGGTTGATCCTGCTGGCGGACAGGGTGGCCGGGAGGAAACAGCGGCTACTCAACCTGATCGACATCGACGTGAGGAGGAACGCCTACGGGCGACAGGTAGACAGCAGGGAGGTCGATGTGGAGGTCCCTGCCGTCGGGGAAAATCCCTTCCACGCCGTTTTTATCCGGGCGCCGGTCATCGAGAGAATAGGCAACAGGGTAAGCGCCCTTGCCCATTACCATGGCCGGGTGGTCATGGCCCGTCAGGAAAACATCCTGGTGGCGACCTTCCATCCCGAGTTGACGAACGACAATAGGGTTCACCGTTATTTCTTAGGGATGGCGGCGTCCTGATTCCTCACTTCCTCTTGTACCTGCCCATCAACTCCGCCTCCGCAAGGATATGCCCCTTCATGGCGGCAAGGAGCCTTTCCTTCGTCGCGCCCGGCGGGAGGTCGGTCGGACCGTCGAGGGCGTACAGCTTGAAGAAATACCGATGAACGCCGCTCGGCGGACAAGGGCCGTGATAACCAAGGGACTGAGCGGAAGTCGTACCATGCTTTCCCCCGTTTTCGAGTTGCCTGTCGGCGGGCAGGCCTTCGGCGAGTTTCGTGACGTGGGCGGGCAGGTCGTAGACGACCCAATGGACCCAGGTTCCCATCGGGGCGTCGGGGTCATCGCAGATGAGAGCGAAGGCCCGGGTATCCTTCGGTGCGTCTCTCCACTCCAAAGGCGGAGAAACATCGTCCCCGTCGCAGGTGTATCTCTGCGGGATCATGCCGCCTGACTTGAAGGCTGGACTCGTAATCTCCATCGTTTTCTCCTCCATGAATTGTCGTAATACGTACTTTTATATGATTGCATTTTCGGGAAAGCATGATAACGTGGTGTAAAGACCCCAAAACGGAGGCGGGGAGGCCTTTTGGGCCTCCCCGGAAGAACATGAAGAGCTTCTATCTTTCTTTCGGAAGGTGGAAACGTGGGCACCTCCCGCTGCTCTATAACATGCTTTTTGCATATTTTATGTGCACTTATTATGCCAGAATGAGTGTGATATTGTAACATGCTGTAATATTAGATGATTTATGAGCCGCTTTTTTAACGCCCGTCCCGATTGGGGCGGCAACGATTGTCGAACAGAAAGAGAACCACAAGTAAAAACCCTTAATAAACAATTACATGCGACGGGAGACATCTTGGGCGACTGATTCGACAATATCGTCGAATTGTGATAGACAAGGCCCTGCCGGTTTGAGCGGGAAAATATTTTGTGACATCTCCTCTTCTGGAGCAGAGTGGTAACGACATGAAAATTTGCAAGGTCATAGGTCTGGTCCTCGTCTTCTTTTTGGTCAGTGCCACTACGCTTTCGGCACAGGGCAGTGAACGTGTGACGGGGGGCGGGCAGGATAGTTCTTTAAGACAGCTCAATCTAACCGAAGAGCAGTACAATGCGATAAAGCGGGCCAAGTCCGCCCATGTGAAGAAGATCATCCAGTTGAAAAACGATGCCGTGGGAAAACATCACGAATTCAAGAGACTGATAGGAGATCCCGCAGCGAGCGAAGAGGCCATCCGCAACAAGGCAAGAGAAATCGAGGCCATCAACAGCCAGATCATGAGAGAGATGATCGAATATGAACTCCTTGTCAGGAAAATACTCACGCCGGAACAGATCCGCCAATGGTCAAGCCTCGAGGATGCCCCTCCCATAAAGAAATCGTCAGGAAGATAAGCAAATGTACCCATGGCAGAGCAGGCTTCCCGGGGTTGCAAGGCCCTTTCTTCAACCCATGGCGATGTTCCTTGTCTGTGTCGTCTTTATCTCCCTGATCCTTGTGACCGGCCTGGTCGACCTGCGGCGCCTCGAACAAACACTGCTTTCTTTCATGGAGGGCCGGGGCCTCGACATCAGCGCCAAGATTCAACGCGACGCTCAGGAGAACTTTACCGGACTTACGCAGGTATTGCAGGGGGAACACGCCGGCAATTTACTGCTGCCCTTGACGGAAGAAACTTTCCTGCCCCAGGAGTCCTTCGTCAATTTCCTGGTTGGTCTTTCACGCCGCCTCGCGAGAGAAATAGATCAGGCGTGGACGGACCGGGAGGCCCTGAAGCGGATGGCCGAGGAAAATCACCTCTGGCTTCTCGCCCTGTTGGACGAGGAAGGACGGGTCATTTTTCGGACCAGGCAGTTTCCCCCAAGTTTTCTTGCGCGGGCGGCCTCGGTCGTCGCGGGCGAACGGGATATCGACATCGATATCTTCCGGGAAAAGCTCGGCTCCATCGCCCTTCGCAGGGGCCCGGAAGGGGGAACCCTGTTGGTCGTTCTCGACGGGCAGGGATTGCGTTACTGGGGTATGAAGTTTGCCGTCCAGAAGGCAGTCGAAGAGGCCGTCGCGGGGCAAAAGTTGCCTTATGTTGCCGTCGTCGGTACGGACAAGGCGGTCCTGGCCCTTGTGGGAGACCTGCCGGAAAAAAGGCCGGACGATGAGTACGTGGTGGATGATATACTTAAGGGTCGCACGGCTGTGTCGCACCGCAAGTTCGATTTCCGGGAACGAAAAATACTCGAGGTGGTATCGCCCCTCTATCTGGACGGTGCTCTTGTCGGAGCCGTCCGCGTCGGGTTGGGAAGGGAGGACGCCGACCAGGTCCTGGGCGAGAACAGGAGGCTGATGATCATATCGATGGCCTTCGTCATGTCCATCGGGCTTCTCTCCGTCTGGTTGTTGTATCGGAACCAGAACCGGCATTTAGCCCGGATGGAGGAGATGGGAAAGGAACTCCAGAAGTCGGAGCGGCTCTCCGCCCTGGGGCAGCTCGCGGCCGGTGTTGCCCATGAGATAAGAAACCCGCTGAACGCGATCAGCATGGCGAGCCAGAGGCTCCAAAGGGAATTCCAGCCGGTGGACGCGCAGAGGAGCGAGGAATTCGGCAAGATGACGGTGGTGATCCGGGACGAGATACGACGGTTGAACGGGATCATCGAAGAGTTTCTCGCCTTCTCGCGCAGCCAGCGCCTCGAGCTCCTGGAGTACCCCGTTGAGGCCGTTCTCCAGAAGCTGGTGAGACTCGTCGGTGAGGAAGCGGCCCCCAGGGGTATCGCCATAGAGACGGCGGGGTTGGACTCGACTACGCCGATCCTGATGGACGTCGACAAGCTGCAGCAGGCCTTTCTCAACATCATAAAAAACGCGATGGAGTCGATCAACGGGGCGGGGAAGATATCCGTTTTCCTCGAAGCGGCGGGCAGCGACGGCGTCTCCGTCAGGATTACGGATACCGGAGGAGGCCTTACGCCCGAAGAGATTGACAGGATTTTCAACCCCGAGTACACGACGAAAGAAAAGGGCCTGGGTCTGGGGTTGCCCATCGCCCATGAGATCATCCGTAGTCACGGCGGCGACATCCGGGTGCAGAGCCGGGTCGGCGTGGGGACGACCTTCGACATCCGGCTGCCCCGAAAAAAAGGCGAAACCGAAGAGACTAAGAACACAAAGAGAAAAGATGCATCAGGCACCGGATAGTGGGGAGACGGAAGGGTGAGGGGGAAACTGAACATCCTGATTGTCGAGGACGGACAGTCACAAAGAATGATACTCCGTGATTTTCTTGTCAAGCAAGGATACACGGTTGAGGAAGCGGAGAGCGGCGAAAAGGGGGTTGCCGCGGTCAAGGCCGGGCATTTCGACCTCGTCCTTCTCGACTACAAGATGCCGGGGATGGACGGCCTGGAGGTCCTCGAAGAGGTCAAGAAAATCAACCCCGAGATCGATGTCATCATGATGACGGCCTTCGGCACGATAGAAACCGCCGTCAGGGCTATGAAGTCGGGCGCCGTGGACTACGTCACAAAGCCCGTGGACCTAGATGAACTCCTGATCCACCTAACCCGCCTGTCGGAGCGACGGACCCTTCTCCGGGAAAACGAGATACTCCGGCAAGAATTGCGGGCAAAGGGTGTCACGTCCGACCAGATTATCTTCAAGAGTCCCGCAATGGAAAACCTGGTTAACATGGCCGGAAGGGTCGCGGCGAGTCGGGCGACGGTCCTGATACAGGGAGAAAGCGGCACCGGCAAGGAGCTTCTGGCCCGGCTCATCCACAACCTAAGCCCCCGCTCCGAGAGGCCCATGATCGCCGTGAACTGCGGTGCCATCCCGGAGACACTTCTCGAGGCGGAGCTTTTCGGCCACGAGAAGGGGGCATTCACCGGGGCGACGGGGCGGCGGATCGGCCGTTTCGAAGAAGCCGACGGGAGCACACTTTTCCTTGACGAGGTTGGAGAAATCACGCCGCCTGTTCAGGTCAAACTCCTCCGGTTTCTTCAAGAACGGGAATTTCAGCGCCTGGGGGGCAATCAGACGATCCGGGCCGACGTGCGGGTAATAAGCGCCACGAACCGTGACCTGGAAGCGAGGATCAGGGAAGGCGCATTCCGGGAAGATTTATTCTACCGCCTCAATGTGGTGGTCATGTCGATCCCGCCGCTGCGGGAGAGGAAGGCGGACATACCCCTCCTCACCGAGCATTTTCTGAAACGGTATGCCCGGGAGAACGGGAAAGAGGTTAGCGGTCTGAGCCGTGAGGCGACGGACCTTCTCCTGAAGTACGACTACCCCGGGAACGTCAGGGAGCTTGAAAACATCATCGAGCGGGCCGTCGTCATCTCGCGGGGCCCGGTGATCTCCGTCGAAGACCTGCCTTTCCAGGAGCGCACACCGGAGAACGGCAGGGAGCGGAGCGGCGGCCTGATGAAGGATTCCGTCGAGGCCCTTGAACAACGTCTGATCGAAGACGCCATGCGGCAGGTCAACAACAACCAGAGCCGCGCCGCCGACCTCCTCGGAATCAGCGAGAGGATGCTGCGTTATAAATTAAAGAAGTACGGCTTCAAGCACTGACTATTTCTTGTCGTATTGTCTCTTGAATTCCGTCAGCTTTGCGAAATGCCGTCTCTCTTCGGTGATGATCTTGTCGATCTCCCCATACTGACTCTTGGAGACGAAATTCTTCGCCTCGCTGTAGTAGAGTATGGAATCCACTTCTCTGTTGATGGCAAAATCGAGGGCCGATAGGGTGTCTTTGACGCCGCCGAACTCATCTTTGGTGGCGTGGGAGCTGAAGACGACCTTGTTGTCGAGGTAGTTGCGCAGGTACTCCATGTACTCTCCGGGATAGGTTTCCGGGGGATCGTAACTTTCTATCTGTGAAAGAAGGGTGCTGAAGTATTTTTTGTGTTTCACTTCCTCGTCGGCCAGTGAGTTGAACAGGTGTTTGACCTCTTCGTTATCGACGACCGTCGCGGCTTGGCGGTAGAACCTTTCTCCGTTCTCCTCTATCCTGACGGCAAACTGGAAGATATCGCTGGCATCGAAAATTTTCATCGTACCCGTCGCCTCCAAAGTAAATTTATCCTCATCTATCACAGGAAGGGATTTTTTTCCAGTTTCCTGTCGGCTGAAATACGACCTTTTCTTCACGATAAAAGACTACCGTCGGGTCAAGAAGTGAGGTATAAAGATACGAACGAATATTTCATGGTTGTTGCGCATGGAAAACACAGACTTTGACGCCAAGATTGGCAGGGTCGCCGACCTGATCCTCGGCTCGGCCCGTATTGTAGTATTCACAGGAGCCGGAGTAAGCACCGAATCGGGGATACCGGATTTTCGGAGCCCGGGAGGTATCTGGAGCCGCTTCGACCCCGAGGATTTCACCATCCACCGCTTTCTCGAGAGCCCGGAAACACGGCGGAGGACATGGGAGCTCTTCGGGGGCAGTGGGGTGATCGCCGATGCCGAACCGAACCCGGCCCACCGTGCAATATATGAATTGGAAAAGGCAGGTCGTCTGGACTGCGTCATCACCCAGAATATCGACAACCTCCATCAGAAGGCGGGGTGCACACCGGAGAAGGTCGTTGAACTCCATGGAAACATGGCATGGGTTCGGTGTCTGGGTTGTGGAAAACGTTTCCCCATGGATACGGTCAAAGAATGGCTGAGGGCGGGTGTGGCGGTTCCTGAATGCGACGAATGCTCGGGCATCCTGAAGCCCGATGCCGTATATTTCGGCGAGTCGCTGCCCAGGGAGGCGCTCGACAAGGCGATTCACCACTCCCGCAATTGCGACCTCTTCATAGTCATCGGGTCTTCCCTCTCCGTCTATCCGGCGGCTTACATGCCCGTGTATGCCCTCGAGAGCGGCGCCAGGCTGGTGGTCGTGAACGCGACGAGTACCTTTTGTGATGACCATGCGGAAGTGGTCATCAACGGAAAGGCGGGCGTCGTGATGGCGAAGATCGTCGAGGAGGCGAGGCGGAAGGGGATGACTGGGTAAGGAGGACGAACATGGTGCGAAAGATGGTGAAATTTCTGTGCCCCGTCGTGATCGTCCTGATCGCGACGGCGGCCTTTTCACAAGCGGTGGGGTCCCCTTTTCAGAACTACGGCGAGATAAGGCCCAGCGAGGAGGCGACCCGCATTTTCGAGAGCTACACGGTACTCCCGAATCACAGGTATTATATCAGCGGTGCCGAGCTCTATCCGGGTGCCCTCATCGGCATCGACAGGGCTTACACCCTGGACACCGAACTCTGGAAAGAGGTCGAGATGACGGTCGATAAGTTGAGGGAGATAGTGAACAATATGAAGTCGAGGGGCCTCGAGGTGGGGGAGTTTCTCTACGGGTTCGACATCCTGGACAATCAGGGAAAGAAGGTCGGTGTCTGGTATTCCGTTCTTCGGGCGAGGACCAGCCTGAAGATGCTCGGGGACAACCGGGTGATGATCTACACCCCTCCGATTAACATCTGGGAAAAGCAGCAGGACCGTACATCCCGTCCCAGATAGTGTTGGCGATTTCCGAAAAAAGACGACATGTGTTTGATACTCTTATCGTTCAAGCAGCGGACCGACTACCCTCTTGTTTTTGCCGCCAACCGTGACGAATTTTACGACAGGGCCTCCGCGCCCGCCTCTTTCTGGGAAGAGGCACCGGAACTCCTTGCCGGCAGGGATCTTGTGGCCGGCGGCACGTGGTTCGGGGTGACCAAGACGGGCAGGATCGCCGCGATAACCAATTATCGCGAACCGGGATTCCACAGGTTCGACGCCCCCTCCCGGGGGAAAGTGGTCTCCGACTTTCTGCTGAGCAAGGAAGAACCCGAAGAATATCTGAGACGCCTTGAAGCGGTTGCTCACCGCTACAACGGTTTCAGCCTGATCCTCGGGTACCCGGGGCGGCTTTTCTACTTTTCGAACCGGAATGACAGTTTTACTGAGCTCAGGCCCGGGCTCTACGGACTGAGCAATCATCTGCTCGACTCGCCGTGGCCTAAGGTAGAAAGGGGCAAGAAGGCCCTGGCCGATGTCCTCTCCCGCGGGGAACTGTCGCGGGAAAAGATCATAGAGGACCTTTTCCGGGTGCTTGCCGACAGGAAACGGCCGGAGGACGGTGAGTTGCCCGACACGGGCGTGGGGCTGGAGTGGGAACGGGTCCTTTCTTCCTTGTTTGTCACAAGCCCTGTCTACGGCACCAGGTCGTCGACGGTTCTACTGGTGGACCGCGAGGGAACGGTCACCTTCGAAGAGAGGGTGTTCGACGGCAATCCGAATTCTTGGAGCTCTGCAAGGTATGAGTTTAGGATCGAGACAACTGGAAAAGGCGATCGGGATCGCCCTTGACGCCCACCGGGGCCGGGAGGACAAGGCCGGTGCCCCTTACATCCTTCATCCGCTGCGGTTGATGTTGAGGATGGAAGGGACGGAGGAGATGATCGTGGCCGTTCTTCACGATGTCGTCGAAGACAGTGCCTGGACGATCGAGGCCCTCCGGGGGGAGGGTTTCCCCGAAGAGGTCCTCGAAGCGGTAGACAGCCTGACTCGCAGAAAGGATGAGCACTACGACCGGTATATCTCGCGCATCGGGGAAAACGCGATAGCGAGAAGGGTGAAAATAGCCGACCTGGAAGACAACATGGACGTCCGCCGGAAAAAAGAGCCAAACGGCGAAGACCGCCGGAGGATGGAGAAGTACCGAAAGGCCTTGCTGACACTGGCCGGGGGAGGGCGAGGAGAGCAAGGCGGGGTCGGGTCGTCTTGGGCCGTTCCGCGGGTCGGCGTAGGGGCCGTCGTCTTCCGGGACGGGCGCGTGCTCTTAGTGAAGAGGGGAAATCCTCCCGGAAAGGGTCAATGGGCCATTCCGGGGGGCCTGGTGGAAAGGGGAGAGACACTGCAGGAGGCCGCCGAACGGGAGATAAGAGAAGAGACGGGCCTCATCATCCGGGCGGGAAAGCCGTTCTATACCTTCGACATCATCCAGCGCGGTGAGAACGGCCGCATCGAATTCCATTATGTCATCGTGGATATGGCGGCGGATTACGTCGGCGGCGCCCCGCAGGCCGGGGACGATGCGGTGGACGCGCGCTGGGTTTCGGCGGGGGAACTGGGGTCTCTTCAGGTGACGCCCACGACCCTTGACCTCCTCAAGGAGATACGCTTTTGCCGGTGACCGGCCGGCGGGGAAAGAGCCGTTTTTGTACTTTACCGGAGCTCGGGCGTCTATTCTGTTTCCGTCAGGAAAGGGAGCCGGTCCTTTTTCCGGTACACGGTGGCCTGGGAACGGGCGACGAGATCACCGCCGTCGTCCCGGACCTCTATGTCATAGGTCGCTATCCGGTTGGAACGGCTGGTTTCCTTCGCCTCGGCTTGGAGCACCGCGCCCGGGGAAGGGGACTTGATGTAATTGACGTTGAGACTCAGTGCGACGGCAACGGTGCCGTGGGAATTAGAAGCCGTCTCGAAGGCTTCGTCGATGAGGGAGAAGATGGCCCCGCCATGGGCCATCCCGAAGATGTTTTCCATGTCGGGGGTAAAGACCATCCTTACGAGGGAATAGCCGGGTGCGACTTTCACCAGTCTCAGGCCCAGTTTCTTCGCGTAAGGTTCTTCCTCTACCTTCTTGTGGATGGCCTCGAATGTCCTTTCCACTCCCTCCCTCCTCTTCTGCAGTGACGCTTTGGCCGCCGGATGTAAATACCGTCTGACGGGATTATCTGTCAAGGCCCTTGCCCGTTTTCCGACCGACCTGACCCGCGTATGCCGTCGGATAAGCGGTATCAGCCTATTTTGGAGAATGTTTTCCCGATGAAGGGAATATGCGAGTACTGTTGATTTCCGCCAATACGGAAAAGATAAACATCCTGCCGCTGCCCCTGGGCCTGCATTACGTGGCCGCGGCTACGCGAAACAGGGGGCACGACGTCAGGGTGCTCGACCTTATGGCCTATGAAGAATCATCGCAACCGATAAGGGACGCGATAGAGTCGTTCCGTCCCGGTTTGATCGGCATCTCCGTGCGGAATATAGACGACCAGGATATGCACGACCCGAAGTTCCTGCTCGCTGATGTAAAAAATGCCGTCCTTCAATGCCGTCGTCTTTCCGCTGCCCCCGTCGTCCTGGGCGGCGCCGGTTACAGCATCTTTCCCGAGGCCGTTCTCGCCTACCTGGGTGCGGACATGGGCATTCAGGGGGAGGGGGAATACGTCTTCCCGGAACTGCTGGAGAGGTTGGAGAAGGGCATGGGGCTTTCAGGACTGCCCGGATTGTACCTGAGAGGGATCGGTCTCCAGGGAGAACGCACCTTCATCGATGACTTGAGCGACCTGGATATCACCGTTGTCCGGAGTTTTTTGTCCGCCTATGACCGGGGATTGTTCGTTCCCTTCCAAACGAGGCGCGGCTGCCCGATGGATTGCACTTATTGCTCGACCGCTGCGATCGAAGGCCGCCGAATCAGGAAAAAGGCCCCCCAGAGTGCGGTCGAAGAGCTTAGGGCCTTTGTAGGGCAAGGTTTCCGCCGGTTCTTTTTCGTCGACAACACCTTCAACCTGCCTTCCTCCTACGCCAAAGAGATCTGCCGTGCGATCATCCGGCAGGGCTTGGGTATCGACTGGTGGTGCATCCTCTATCCCGGGAGGGTCGATGAAGACCTGATAAGGCTGATGGCGGAGGCAGGCTGCAAAGAGGTCAGCCTGGGTTTCGAGAGCGGTTGTGAGAGGATACTCAAGGTCATGAACAAGAGGTTTGGACCGGAAGAGATCAGAAAGACATCCCTGATGCTCGAAAAAAACGGGATTCAGCAGACGGGTTTTTTGCTGCTCGGCGGACCGGGAGAAACAAGGGAATCGGTGCTGGAGAGTCTGAGCTTCGCCGATTCGTTACCGTTGAACGGCCTGAAGATAACGCAGGGAATCCGCATCTACCCCCATACGAAACTGGCGCGAATAGCCGTAAGCGAGGGGATGGTCGCGCCTGACGACGACCTCCTAAAGCCCACCTTCTACATGGTTCGCGGGATCGAGGATTGGCTCAGAGAAACCTTAGGTGCTTGGATGGCCGAGCGGGGCCACTGGACAGCTTAGGGAGGCGTAATCCTCAGTCCGTCGAAAGGGCATCCCTCTCATGCCAAGCCGACAGCGCAAAACGTAAACTCACGATGAACAGCCCCGACGGTTTCCGAGAGAACGAGGCCCTCATCATTCTCTGTGTCGAGGTCACACTGGTGATGCTGGGGATAGGGATGGTCAGTCCCGTACTCCCTCAGTATGCCTGTACCTTTGGGGTCAACATCACCATGGTTGGGTTGCTCATCACTGTCTTCGGAGTAGCCCGGATCATCGTCGATATCCCGGCAGGAGAACTGACTAATAGGTTGGGGCGACGGCCTGTTTTGATCATCGGCCCGGTGATACAAGCTATAAGCTCGGTAGGTTGCGGGCTGGCGGTCGACTACTGGATGCTTCTCTTTTTCCGTTTCCTCCAGGGTATAGGTTCGGCGATGTACACCACGGCAGCTAATGTTATGCTTGCCGATATAAGCTCACCAGTTAACCGGGGGCGATTGATGAGTTACTACCAGGGGAGCCTCCTTCTCGGTACCGGATTGGGGCCGACCATGGGAGGATTCATCGCCCAATACTTTGGGCTGGCGGCCCCCTTTTTTGTCTATGCCTTTCTCGTTTTTTTTGCCGGCCTCTGGGCATACCTGCGTCTCCCCGAGACACGCCCGCAGTCGACCACCCCGGCGGCGGCACCAGTTGCGGACAAATCAGGCCTGTCGCCGTCTACTTCGCCGTCGGGTGAAGTGAGGGCACTGCTGCGAAATCTTGATTTCATCCTAGTCTCTACCGTATCCTTCGGCATCTTCTTCACGCGCCAGGGGGCGTTGAACGAGATCCTACCCCTCCTCGGCAGCGGCCGTCTCGGCTTAAGAGAAGGACAGATCGGCCTGGCGCTTACCTTGGTTGCAATCTTCCAGTTCATGACCATCTTCCCCTCGGGCAGGCTTGCCGACCGTTTCGGCAGGAAGGCGGTCATTTCTCCGGGATGCCTCGTCGCCGCCCTTTCCTTGGTGCTCATGGCTCAAAGTCAAAGTTACTGGTTTTTAATGTTTTCCTGCGTGGTTATGGGGGTGGGCATAGGCCTGTCAGGCCCGACTCCGTCGGCCTATGTTGCCGATATCACCCCCAGAGAGAGCTACGGCGCAGCTATGGGGACGTACCGCGCCATAAGCGACCTGGGGTTCGTTATCGGTCCCATCATCCTGGGATGGCTGGCCGATACCGAAGGGCTCAGATTTTCGCTGCTCTTCAATAGCTTGTTTCTCTTCCTGATCGTCCTCATCTTTCATTTGCGGGCGAAGGAACCGACCCGACGGTATAGTGGTTCGACTGAACTGGGCGAAGGGGAGGAGTGATCAGACGGGCCTTGATTTTATGGAGGTAAGAAATGAAAAACATCGTCGGATTCATCCATCGAGTTGCAACAGGAAAACGGCATACCCGGATAGTCCTTGCGCCGGTATTCGCCGCCTTCTTCCTTTTCCTGGTTATGCTGACTGTATTCCTCGCACTGAAGGCCGACGAGGTCTTCAACCTCTCCGCGCCCGTCGGTTATCCCTGGAGCTGTGTCCTTTCTCTGCCGCTGCTTGCGGTCGGTGTTTTTCTGTGGTTATGGTCGGTCCTGCATTTCATAAAAGTGAAAGGAACCCCCATACCTGTCAGCCCACCCCCTACCCTTGTCGACTACGCCTACACGAGAAACCCGATGCTCACAGGCGTATTTTTCCTTCTCTTCGGGACCGGGTTTGCCGTAGGGTCCCCGTCCCTTCTGTTGTTCTTTGCACCGGTCTTTGTGGCCTGCAGTGTTCTTGTGTTTAAATTCATCGAAGAACCCGAGCTGGAGAAGCGCTTCGGTGAGGCCTACCGTGAATACAGAAGAAAGACCCCGATGCTGATCCCGAAACTATTTCGATAAGGTATCCCTACTCGGCACCATCTCGAGTTGAAGAAAGGGTAAAGGGACTCGTTTAACTTATTGACTTGCATAGAAACGGGGAATCATCTATTGGTATACTATGATGTCCGGCAGGAGATAGACAAGAATCTTTGCCTGACCGGCACGTTCGGCGGACCACCGGATTCTCCGGTGCACGCCGCTGTCTGTATCGGTGCCGAAAAGAAAGAGGAGGAGAGGTCATGGTGTCCAGAAGCATATACATCACCGAAAGCGACAAGATGCGACTGGAAGAAATCATCGCGGTGGCCAGTGAGTTCAGCAGCCACACCAGAAAGGATTTGGAGGCCCTGGCGCAGGAACTCGCGAGGGCGGAGATCGTGGACCCAAAGGAAGTACGCCCCGACGTAGTTACCATGAATTCGAGGGTTATTCTCCAGGACATCGATACCGATGAAGAGATGAACTATGCCTTGGTGTTCCCGAAAGACGCCGATGTAAGCAAGGGGGCCATATCTGTTCTTGCGCCCGTCGGCACGGCGATTCTGGGGTATTCTAAGGGAGATGTCATTGAGTGGCGGGTTCCTGCCGGTATGCGGCGCATCCGGATCAAAGAGATACTGTATCAACCGGAGTCAGCGGGTGATTTTCACCTTTAGCATCGGCAAGACTATCATCTTGCGCTTCTTCACGGTATATGCCACTTTTATCGATAAGTCATCGTCGATTAACTTATAAAGGAGGGTAGATGATTATGGAAAAAAGCGGACGAGAAGCAAGAAAGAAAAAGGTAATCGAGGCCCTCAATAGGGCGCGGGCGATGGAGCTCATGGCTATCGGCCAGTACATGAACCAGCACTACAATCTGGACGACATGGATTACGGGGACTTGGCGGCAAAGGTTAAACTCATCGCCATCGATGAGATGCGGCATGCGGAGATGTTCGCTGAACGGGTCAAAGAGCTGGGAGGGGAGCCGACGGTCGAACCTGAAGGAGGGGTGACAAAGGGCCAGAAGGTCGATGCCATCTTCCCCTTCAACACTAAATTAGAGGACGACACCATCGACAGTTACAACCAATTCATCCAGGTATGCCTGGAGAATGGCGATGCGATCAGCATGAAACTCTTCGAGACGATCGTGGATGAGGAGCAGGTGCATTTGAATTACTTCTCGAACGTGAGCGACCACATCAAGACGTTGGGGGCCGCTTATCTCTCCCAGATCGCCGGCACCCCTGCCGATGTGGGGCCTCCTTCCAAGGGATTCGTCAACAGTCAGGCAGAATGAAGATTCGACAGCCCTCGACCGTATGACTCTTCTTGGTATTTACTGTGCCCTGCAGGTAAGGTCTCTAATCGACTGATGAGTCCCGCCGGGCCCCTTTGCGGGAGGCCTGTGGGACTCATCCTATACGAACAAAAAGGACAAACGCGCCCCCTGCCCCTTACCAGCGTCTTTCTTCATGCCGTGAATATGCGTCGGGCGAAAGACCTGCCGGCGTAAATCTATACCTCTTTCCGATAATTTTGTTTGACCCGCGACCGGGTTCGTAATAATGAATGAAATGAGAAAATGCGACATCGGTTGCATCGCCAGGAATAAGGTCTTTTTGTTGATTTCGTTCATTACCATCTACGCCGAGAGGAGGGTGAAGCATTGAAAGTTGTCTTCCACGATGATTTTAAGCGGTCTTACACGCTGGACCCGGCCGCTGCGGCGGGGAGGATGGAGGCCATCCTCGACGTCATCAAGGATCGGGTAGAATTTGTGACGGCAGTGCCTGCCGACGAGGAGGATATCGCCGCCGTGCATACGAAATACCACATCGACAATGTGCGGCGCATGGGGATTTACGACATCGCCGCCCTCGCGGCCGGCGGGGCGATCCAGGCCGCGACCATCGGCCTCGAGGAGCCGTGCTTCGGCCTGATACGTCCGCCGGGACACCATGCCTCTGCCAACAGTTGTTGGGGTTTCTGCTATTTCAACAACATGGCTATCGCCCTCGAGAAGTTGAGGAGGGAAGGAAAGATCAAGAAGGCCTTCATCCTGGATTTCGACCTCCATTTTGGGGACGGTACGGTAAACATCCTGGGCGGGCTTGGTTATGCGACGATCTTCAACCCGTCATCTTCTAATCGCGGCGAGTTCCTGAAGCAGGTGGCTAAAAACCTACCGACAGAAGGCGTAGACATCATCGGGGTGTCGGCGGGTTTCGATTACGCCAAGGAAGACTGGGGCGGCGTCCTCGAGAGGTCCGATTACACGGAGATGGGACAGATGGTACGCGAGGCTGCCCGGAAGTGTATCGCCGGATGCTTCGGCATCCTCGAAGGCGGCTATAACCACAAGGTGCTCGGTCACAATTGTATGGCCTTTTTGGAAGGCCTGGGGGGTTGATGCTGCGAAGGGTCCTTCGCAGTGCGAAAAAACATATCCGATAATGACCGCCGGGAAAGGGCACTCAGGGGCATTGTAGAAAAGACAATGCCCCGTTGTTTTATCAATTATTACCGAATATTAGGTGCAGTAAGCGCCCTCCGGGAAGGTGATGGCATGGAACATGCTAATATCCTGTCGATTTCTGAAAATGGAGGAGCAGGATGGAGAGTGAACGCATTGCCGTTGTGTTTCCGGGTCAGGGGTCGCAACGTCCGGGGATGGGGAAGGACTTTTACGACCAAGTCCCCGCGAGCAGGCTTGCCTACGAGGAGGCCTCCGACGCCCTGGGATGGGATGTCGCCGCCCTTTGCTTCAGCAACGATGAGAGGCTCAACCTGACGGAATACACGCAACCCTGCATCGTTACGACGGAGATCGCGATGCTCAGGGGCCTCACGGAACGGTACGGTTTCGTGCCGACCTATTTCGGAGGGCATAGCCTGGGAGAGCTCACGGCCCTTGTCGCCGCGGGGGTTGTGTCCCTTTCCAGGGCCCTGAAGGTGGTTCAGGAGAGGGGCCGATTGATGCAGACCGCCGTGCCCGTGGGAGTGGGGGGTATGGCGGCGGTTATTTCTTCGGAAATCAACCTGGAGGTCATCCGGCGGGCGCTTAGCCCCTTGCCCATAGACGTGGCCAACATCAATTCCTCCGACCAGGTGGTCATCAGCGGTCAGGCGTGGGCGCTGCCGGAGGCCCACAGGGCTCTCCTCGAAGTGGTAACCGACGGGCAGCCGCTCCGGTTTGTGCCGCTCAACGTGAGCGCTCCCTTTCACAGCCGTTTCATGAAGCCGATCGAAGACCCCTTCGCCGACACCCTGCGGAGTGTATGGCAATACGTGGACTGTGAAAAGGCAAAATGGGTCACATCCAACTATACGGGGGGATTCCATTCTGGTTCCGCAGAGCACATAGTCAACAACCTGGTTGCCCAGGTCAGCAATACGGTCCAGTGGAAGAAGAACATGACCCATCTCGCGGCCCTCGCGGATGCTGTCTATGAAGTCGGGCCGGGCCGTCCCCTCAGGGATTTCTTCAAGACGGTCGGCGTGACATGCCAGTCGGTGGTCACGCTCTCCGGGGCAGAGCGGGTGTTCAACCCCGGCACACGCCCGCAGCCGACAACGGACCGCCAACAATAACAATAAAAGGGACTCATCAGTCACAAACAGACTGCGGCACATCGCTTCCTCTCGGTGAGCGGTGGGCCGCAGATTTTTAGAGAGAAGGTCGGGAATAGTCATGGATTTGAATCTCACGGACAACCAGCAATCCTATGTCGAGACGGTCAGGCGCTTCGTCAGGAACGAGATCCTTCCCCATGTGATGTCCTGGGAAAGGGAACACAGCTTCCCCTGGCGGGTCATCCGGAAGGCCTGGGAACTGGGAATACTGAACCTCAGCATCCCCGCCTCCGTGAAGGGCTTTGAAGTAGACGTCGTCTCGACGGCGCTCATCATCAAGGAGCTGTCATACGGCGACACGGGTATTTCCACCTCGGCCATGTGCAATGACCTTGCCAACGCCGTCATCGCCCAGCACGGGACCGATGCGCAGAAAGAGGCATTCCTGGGGCTCTTCGTCGAAGGGCCGCTTTTGGCCTCATTCTGTCTCACCGAACCGGGTGCCGGGTCCGACAATTCGGCCATGACGAGTTTCATCAAGAAAAACGGCGACGGTTACCTCCTCAACGGTCAGAAGTGTTTCATCACCAACGCCTCGTATGCCTCGCAGTTCACCGTTTTCTGCAAGGTGGGGAAGCCGACGGGGAACTTCATGGCCTGCGTGGTCGTCCCCGTGACGTCTGTCGCGACCGATGACGCCGGGCAGGGATATTCCCAGAGCAAGGAAATCGTCCTCCCCGAAGGGGGCAAGATTATCGTGGGAAAACCGGAAGACAAGCTCGGTCAGCGGCTCTCCAACACGGCCGCCGTGACCTTCGAGGACGTGGTGATTGACGGTAGTCAGGTCATCGGCGACAGGCGGCTGGGGTTCAAATACATCGTCGACGTCCTCGACTACGCCCGGCCGATGGTAGCGGCGATCGGCGTCGGCCTCGCCAAGCGCGCCCTGGACGTGACGATGGAGTACACGAAAGAACGCAAGCAGTTCGGCCAACGAATCTGCGACCTCCCCGTGGCGCGGGAGAGCCTGGTTAAGATGTGGAAGCGCGTGGAGCTTGCCGACCTCGCCCTGATGAAGGCGGCATTCAAGGTGCAGGAAAAGAGCCCCGACAGGGGACTCTATGCCTCCCTCGCCAAGAACGTCGCGGCGGAGGCGGCCATCTTCTGTGCCAACGAAGGGTTGCACCTCCACGGCGGGTACGGTTTTATGTCTGAATACGAAATCTCAAAGCTCGCGCGAGACGCCCATATCATCGACATCTACGAGGGCGTCCGCGAAGTCCAGGACATGATCATCGGACGGGAGATCGTGTAACCATGTTGTACCTGCACGGCCTCGGTCATTTCTATCCCGATAATGTGATCACCAACCGCTTCCTCGAGGAGCTGGACATCGGGACGAACGACGAATGGATCATCGAGAGGGTGGGCATCAGGACGCGCCGCACGGCCCTTCCGCTGGATTATATCCGCGAGACGAAGAATCGCGACCCCCGGGCCGCGCTCGAGGCCGCCACCTGCCGTAACGCGACGAGTGGAGCGGCCGCGGCGCGGATGGCCCTCGAACGCGCCGGGCTCAAGCCGGCCGACATCGGCCTTGTGGTATCCGGGAGCTCCGCCCCGGACACCGTAACCCCGGCCGAAGCGGCGACCGTCGCGACCGAGCTCGGTATAGAGGTCCCCTGCTTCGACATCAATTCGGCCTGCGCGAGCTTCGGCGTGCAGATCCATTTTCTCCTCGGCATGAAGCCGGAATCCCTGCCGCCTTTTGTCCTGGTGGTAAACCCGGAGAGCCTGACCCGCGTGGTGGATTATTCCGACCGGAACTCCGCCGTTCTTTTCGGCGACGGCAGTTCTGCGGCCGTCGTGTCTGCTACCGTTCCCGCGCCGCCGGCCTTCGTGCTGAGCCATGTAGACTCCAAGCCCTCGGCCTGGGATAAAGTGACGATCCCGAGAACGGGTTACTTTCAGCAGGACGGCAACGTCGTCCAGGGTTTCGCCATCCGCAAGACGACGGAATCCCTGCGGGATCTCCAGTTGTTTTCCGGTGTCAACTCGGACCGGTTCAAATTCGTCGGGCACCAGGCTAACCTTGGGATGTTGGAAACCGTCTGCGAGCGGGCCTGCATCAAGAAAAACAACCACTGGCACAACGTGGAGGATTACGGCAACACCGGTTGCTCGGGCGCCCCGGCCGTTCTAAGCCAGCACTGGGAGGAACTGAAACCCGGCATGCACATCGCGATAGCCCTCGTGGGGGGTGGTCTTACCTGGTCCCACCTTCTGCTGAAAGTCGAGGATCGAAAATGAAGTACGAGGAGTTCAGGGTACGCGAGAGTTTCGGGATTGAGGACCTCATAGCCTTCGCCTACGGGAGGCTTGTCGAAGACCCGCCGGAGCACTTCGACGCCCGGCTACCGGCTCCGCCCTTCCTGATGGTGGACCGCGTCCTTTCCTTCAAGGCGAAAGGAAGGCAGGGTTCGATCGTCGCCGAGCAGGATGTCCGCCTCGACGCCTGGTACTTTCAGTGTCACATGCCCGGCGACCCCGTACAGCCGGGATGCCTCTGCGTCGACGCCGTCTGGCAGTTGCTCGGTTTTTACTGTCTCTGGCGAGGGGGCCTCGGTTCCGGCCGCGCCCTGGGCTGCGGCGAAGTGTCCTTCAGTGGCCAGATCCGTCCCTTCAATAGGGTTGTCCGTTACGAGGTCCAGGTCAAGCGTTTTTCACATCTGAAGGAATCGGGTGCCAGCGTCGTGATCGGCGACGGGCTGGTGTTCGTGGACGATGAGCTGATCGCGGAGGTAAAGGACGCGAGGACGGGCGTCTTCAAAGGGATCAGTTATCCCGATTATCCGCGGCGTACGCGGAATTCGGTCGGCGGAATAATGAGGTAGAAAAGGCTATGGCGGGCGGGTCGACAGAAAAACAGACGGCGATAGTGACGGGGGGCGGCAAGGGGATCGGCGCGGCCTGCGTGCGGGCCCTCGCGGAAAAGGGTTTCCGCGTTGGTATTCATTACCGGTCAAGCGAGGACGCCGCGACGTCCCTTCTCTCGGAGATAGGGGACGGTTTTCTGCTGAAGGCGGACCTCGCGAACATCGAAGGCGTAGAGGCGATGGTGACCGGACTGAAAGAAAAGACGGGCAGGGTAGACGTCCTGGTGAATAACGCGGGCGTGTCTGTAAACGCCG
This sequence comes from uncultured Syntrophaceae bacterium, assembly GCA_964597995.1. GTDB lineage: Bacteria > Desulfobacterota > Syntrophia > Syntrophales > UBA4778 > UBA2207. The sequence continues at coordinate 29,022 of CAZRAC010000013.1, forward strand.
ACATCAACACCATGCGGGTCGAGCAGTTCGACGCCCAGCGGGCCGCAGTCCGGGGGGCATGGTACCTGACGAAGCGCATACTCCGCCTTTTCATGATCCGCGCCGGGAAAGGGCGTATCATCAACATCTCCAGTGTCGTAGGGCATACGGGGAACGCCAACCAGATCCCTTACACGATGGAGAAGGCCGCGCTCGACGCCTTCACGAAGTCCCTGGCCCAGGAGATGGCGGGGCGGGGCATCCTCGTGAATTCCGTGGCGCCCGGACTCATCGAGTCGGACATGACAGTACACCTCCCGGAGGGGGTGCTGGGTCGTATCGTGGAGGATATTCCCCTGGGGCGTATGGGAAGGCCGGAGGAGGTGGCCGAGGTGGTGGCCTTCCTCGCGACGGGCGGTTCCTACATCAACGGCACGGTCATCCACGTGAACGGCGGGCTTTATGGCGGCTGATGAAAAGACGAGGGCGTTGATCCTGAATACGGTCCCGCAGCAGCACCCGTTCCGCTTCATCGACGAGATCCTGTGGCTCGACGAGGAGCGCATCACGGGCGCCTACCGTTTCCGGAGGGACGAGTTCTTCTACGCGGGGCATTTTCCGGGCAGGCCGATAACGCCCGGCGTGATCCTGATCGAGACCATGGCCCAGACCGGGGTCGTTGCCTTCGGTCTCTATCTCACCGTGCTCCAGAAGAAGATGCCGCTCGCAGAGGTGAAAGACATGGTGACGCTCTTCACGCTGGCGGAGCAGGTGGAGTTCACCGGCCTCGTAAAGCCGGGGGAGCGGGTCATCGTCAGGGGTGAAAAGGTCTATTTCCGTCGGGGGAGCCTCAAGGCCAGGGTCACGATGGAGAGGGAAAACGGTGAGGCGGTCTGCTCGGGGGTACTGGCGGGGATGGGAATCAGTCGAAAAGGGACGTTTTAGACAGGGCCGGGTTATTTATGAGAAGACGAGTCGTTATAACGGGAATGGGTGTGGTGGCGCCGAGCGGCCACGGGCTGGCGGCGTATGAAGAGGCCTTGCGGCAGGGGCGGTCGGGCATCCGTTTTATCCCCGAACTCGGGGAGCTGAACTTTACCTGTCAGATAGGCGGGATTCCCCAGGGTTTCGACGCTGTTCGGAAAAGCTATTTCGACCACGAAAAGCTTCTCTCCATCAACGAAAACATCGGCTATGCCGCGGTGTCGGCAGTCGACGCCTGGCGGGACGCCGGCTTCTCGGTCCCGGACGCCGAGGACGACCGCGTCGACTGGGACACGGGCGTGGTCGTCGGTTCCGGGATCGGCGGTATGGACACCATCGTCAATCAGCTCGTTCCCATAGTGAAAGAGGGGAAGGTTAGGCGCCTGGGGAGCCGCATCGTCGAGCAGGTCATGAACAGTGGGACGAGTGCCTTCATCGCCGGCCATCTGGCACTGGGGAACCAGGCGACGTCCAATTCCTCGGCCTGCAGCACGGGAAACGAGGCCCTCATCGAGGGTATGTGGAAGATAAGGATGGGCCTGGCGAAACGGATGCTCACCGGCGGCTCGGAGGGGTCGTCCCCTTACATCTGGGCCGGTTTCGAGGCCATGCGGGTCATCTGCCGGAAGTTCAACGACCAACCGGAGAAGGGATCCCGCCCGATGAGCGCGACGGCCTGCGGCTTTGTGCCCGGCAGCGGAGGAGGGGTCCTGCTTCTCGAGGAGCTTGAGAGTGCCCTTGAACGGGGTGCCAGGATATACGCAGAAGTCCTCGGCGGCACCGTTAATTGCGGCGGCCATCGCATGGGCGGCTCCATAACGGCGCCGAACCCCGAAGGGGTGAAGCGCTGCATCCGTTCGGCCGTCAAAGACGCAGGGATCGACCCGGCGGAGGTGGACGCGATCAACGGCCATCTCACTGCCACGTTTGCCGACCCGATGGAGGTACACAACTGGTCGGAGGCCCTCGGCAGAGGGCCGAAGGATTTCCCCTTCATCAATTCGACGAAATCGCTGATCGGCCATTGCCTCGGGGCGGCGGGGGCCGTCGAATGCGTCGCCGTTGTGCTCCAGCTTCACGGTGGATTTATCCATCCGTCCATCAATTGCGAGGATGTGCATCCCGACATCGCCGACTTTGCCGATAAGATCCCCCAGGCCTGCGTGGAATTCCCGGGCCTGCGGACGGTCATCAAGGCGGGTTTCGGGTTCGGGGACGTCAATAGCTGCATAGTTTTCCGGAAATGGGAAGGATGACCGGACGGTAAAAATGATCAGGCGGTCTTCGTTGTCATGAGGCCGACCTGTCGGATTCTCAAGCAGTAAAAATCTATATAGTTTCAAGGAGATCGGGACAATGGATGAACAACAGATTTTTCAGGAGATGGTCAACATCTTGAAGGCCTACACTAAGGACGTTTCGCTCCTGGACAAGGCGACGAAAGATACCCATATCCTCAACGACCTGAAAGTCAACTCGGCGCGCCTGGTGGATGTCATCATCAAGTGCGAGGACGTCTTCAATATAACCATCGAGGACGAAGAGGCCGACAAGATCGGCACGATAGGCGACGCGGTCGCGTTGATAAAGAAAAAGCTCGGCTGAGACCGATGTCGGCGGTGGGCAGGTCGATGAAGCTTCAATACTGGTTGGGCCGCGTCGGCGTCTTCATCCTCGCACCCCTGTACTTCCTTTTTATCCGGTTGATGGGTTACCGGGTCAGGGGCCTGAAGGCGCTGAGGGCGATGTGCGCCCGGGAATTCGAGAGGCACGAGGGGCCTTGGATCGTCTGCGCCAACCACCTGACCATGGTGGATTCGATGATCATCGCTTACGGCATGTTTTCGTTGCCCCGCCACTTCACCGATTTCCGGCGGCTCCCCTGGAACCTGCCGGAGAGGGATAATTTTCAGAAGAATATCGTCCTAGCCGTCTTGTGCTATCTCGCCAAGTGTATTCCCGTGAACCGTGGCGGTGACCGCGAAGAGATGAAAAAGACGCTCGAGCGGTGCGATTATGTGCTGTCGCATGGGCAGCCTCTCCTCATTTTCCCGGAAGGCGGGCGGTCGCGAACGGGGCGGGTCGATAGGGAAGGCTTTTCCTACGGCGTGGGGCGCTTCGTCAAGGAATTCGAGAACTGCCGCATCCTTTGCGTATACCTGCGAGGGGACGCACAGAAGACCTTCGGCACGATGCCGCGTTTTCGGGAGAAATTTACCATGAGAATGGAGGTCCTCGACCCCGAAAGGCGGGATTACAACGGGCTAAGGGCCCAGAGGGACTATGCCGGGCAGATCGTCGAACGCCTGGCGCGGATGGAGGAAGACTACTTTGCCTCACGTCGGGAACGATGTCGTGGACCTGAGGTATCCGGAGAGGGTGGGAAAGAGCCGGGATACACGTTTCGTGAGCCGCGTCTTCACAGCCGATGAACGGGCGTTGATCTCTTCTTCGTCCGCCGCCGACGCGATGCTCTGGACACTGTGGGCGGGAAAAGAAGCCGCCTTCAAAGTGATGAAAAAATACCGTCCCGACATCTCTTCCGTCCCGCGGGCGTATACCGTCAGGCCGGTGGAGTGGGAAGGGGGATGCATCAGCCTCGGCATGGCCGAGACGCCCGAGGGAGCCGTGCCGGTCCGGTTTTTCCATGACGCGGCGAGGTCGATCCACGCCGTCGGCGCCGGGCGTACCGGCGACTTGGGAGATGTGGTCTGGGGAGTAGAGGTTATTGACGACGGAGGAGCGGCCGTTTCAACGACGGACCAATCCCTCCTGGTTCGCGAAGCCCTCATCCGTCGCCTCTCCGCTCATACGGGACTCGGCACCGCGAGGATGGAGGTCCGGCGCCTCGGAGATTCGCGGAGGCTTTCGCCCCCCGTGCTTTTCGTCGATGGACGGCCGGCGGACGTGGACATCAGCCTGAGTCACGACGGCAGGTTCATCGCCTATGCCTTCATCACTTCTTTGTGACCTCGAACAAGTCGGGGCCTAACAATCTCATCTTCCGCGGGGACAGCGGGACCTCCTCTTCGAGGAGCCGGGGGGAATGGATTTTCGCCCGGGCGAGGTCGATAAGTTCCTTGTCGGAGAGAATCAGGAAAACGGCTGTGTTCGTCTCTTTCGCCTTCCGGAACCGCAGTTCATAGAGGGCCTTTAAGCGGGCCTTCTGGGACCTGCTCAGTTCATTGAAGCCTCTGATTTTCCGGTATCCTTTCGGGTCCAGGGTCTTTTCCGTCCACTGCGCCGAGGCGATCTCCTCCTCGAAGGCATTCTCCGCTTTTTTTTCGAGGCCCTTCTTCTTCAATTCTCCCTTCAACACCCTGTATAGCTCTATCAGGTGTTCCGTGTCCCTGGCGGCATAATCGATCTGCTCTTCCGAGAGGGGACGGGCCTCCCATTGGGAACGTTGCAGTCTTTTCGTCTTCTCGAGTTTTTTTCCCAGAAAATGTTCGATGACAGCGCCCAGGGACAGATAGTGCAAATCGAGCAGGGAGGCGGCCTTCTGGGTGTCGAATATGTTGCAGAACCTGAAGCCGTAATCCCGCGACAGGATGCGTATGTCGTTGTCGCCGGCGTGAAGGACCTTGACGATGCCGGGGTCGGAGAAGCTCTTTCCCAAGGGGGAGATGTCGATGTCCGCTAAGGGGTCCAGGAGGTAGACCTTTTTTGCAGTCTTGACCTGGATGAGGCATAGTTTTTCACGAAAATACCGGAAGGAATCGTATTCTGTGTCGATGCCGACCACAGGCGAGCTGTCGATCGCCTCAAAGGCCTTTTGCAGTTGCTGGCGGTTGTCCACCCAGACCCAGTTTCGTTTCATCGAACCCAAGAGCATCTCCTCTATCTTATGGAGACTACAGGAATTTTCATAAGCTTCGGCAGGATAGGGAAATTGCCCCCAATAGTCAAGAAAAAGCCGGCAACCATTGCCCCTCACTGCTTGAGCATGTCGGCATCGATCAAGGGAAGATAACTGTGACACCTGTTCCGGCCTTCTCTCTTTGCCCGGTACAGGGCGGCGTCGGCGTGGATCATCAAGGTTTCGCCGTCTTCCCCGTCGTCGGGGTAAACGGCGATGCCGATGCTCGTCGTGACCGTCAGGGTGTGATGTTCGACGACAAAGGGCTTATGGAACTCCTTGAGGATCTTCCTGGCGATCGCAACTGCGCTTTCCGGGCGGGCGATATCCTGCAGGAGGATGAGGAACTCATCACCCCCCATGCGGGCTACCGTGTCGCTCTTGCGCAGGAGATTCAGCAAGCGCTTCCCTACACTGCACAGGAGGCGGTCACCCATAGAGTGGCCGAAGGTGTCGTTGACCTGTTTGAAATTGTCGAGGTCGAGGATCAGCAGGGCGAACTTCAGTTTCTTGCGCTGAGAATGGATGATCGCCATGGAGAGGCGGTCGTTGAAGAGGATGCGATTGGGCAGTCCCGTGAGGGGGTCGTGGTAGGCCAGGTGGGTGATCGCCCGTTCCGCTTCCTTCCGTGCGGTGATGTCGTGGATGATGCCGCGGAATCCTGTCGGCTCTCCCGCGGCGTTTCGGATCAGGGCGACAGAGACCTCCAGGAAACCCCTGGAGCCGTCTTTCTTGGTGACACTCCATTCTCCCCTTTCCGGTTTGCCCGTCCGGCAGACGCGGGCAAAAGTTTTAGATACAACCGGTGCGGTCTCTCCGTCCAGCACTTTGCGGTAGTTCATCCCGGTCAGTTCGTCCTTGCCGTACCCGAGTATCACCTCGAAGGCCTCGTTGAAGAGGATGAAATTTCCCTCGAGATCGGTCTCGTAGTAGCCGTCATCGATGTTTTCGAGGATGGTCCTGTACCGCTCTTCGCTCTGCCGCAAGGCCTCCTCTATCCGCTTTCGCTCGGTAATGTCCATCGAGTTTCCCAGGATCGCCCTCTCTCCGTCATACAGAATCGACGTCACCGTTTCCATGATCCACCGGACCTGCCCGTCCTTGGTGATGACCCGGAAGGCATACGGGGCAGAGCGTTTCCCCTTCAGCATCAACGATGCGCTGAGCCGTGCGAAGCCTCTATCCTCGGGGTGTACGATACTGAAGGACTCCATCCCCGTCATCTCCTCAGGGGTATAGCCCGCGAGGGCGGCGGCTTTGCGGTTGATGAACACGAATTTGCCCTTCTGGACGACGTAGACCCCAGCATAGGAACTGTCGGCTATCGTCTTGTAGAAGTCTTCCGATTGTTTGTGGTGGGTTATGTCGGCGATTATGCCGACGACGCCGACGCTTCTGCCTTCCTCCTGAAGCAGGGACGTAAAGACATCGACATCGACGGCCGTCCCGTCTTTTCTTTTGAGGCGGGCCCGTCGGGTCGAGCAAGGCTTGTCCTCCTCAAAGGCAGCCAAAAATCGCTTGAATTCTTCCGTTTCACGCTCGTCGGGGAAAAAGGCGGTGAGAGGCCTTCCCACGACCTCCTCTTCTTCCCAACCGAGGAGGGCCTCCGCTGCCGGATTCCACAGGAGTATGTTCCCATCCCTATCCAAGGCGATGATCGCCAAGGGTGAGTAGCGGACAATCGCCTCGTAGAATCGATGAAAGTCCATGGGCATGACCATGGAATCCGGACCTTTGCGCAAAATTTTTTAGTAGAGTCGACAGTGAAAACCGAAAAAGGGACCTTACCACAGCCCCCCTTTTCGTTAAATTCTATACAATAATATGGGGAAAAAGCAACGGTGGTCTTCTCGAAACGGTGGTGCGGGAGAGGCCTTTCGGGGATCTCTAAAGGGCGTTGAGGAAATGGCTCCCCGCCAAGAACACGACCATGAGGACTGATGCCCGGTAGTCCGATGGCGTTAGGCGAAGTTCTCTCAAGTACGTCCGTGGCCCCCGCTCGTACCCACGGCCTTCCATCGCCCTTGCCAGTTCCTCGGCCCGCCGGAAGGACCCCAGAACCAGGGGCACGGCCAGGGCCGCGATTGCCTTGGCACGCCGGATGATGCTCCCTTGACTGAAATCGGCCCCCCTGGAGAGTTGTGCCTTTTTCATCTTTTCCGCCTCGGCGAGGAGGGTCGGCACAAACCGTAGGGCGAGGGAGATCATGACCGCGATGTCGTGTGAAGGGACACCGATTTTTCCGAAAGGACGGAGAAGCCGTTCTATGCCGCTTATCAGTTCCGAGGGCGAGGTAGTGAGGGTCAGGATGGACGCCACCGCCACCAGTGCCGCAAACTGCCAGGTGGTGAGGATGCCCCTGCGGAGCCCCTCTGAAGTGACGGCGACCCCCGGCAGTACGTTCAGAAGGGGGGCACCGTCTGTGAGGAGGAGATGGAGGGCGAAGAGCACCGCGAGAAAGGGCACAAGGGGCTTGAGGGAGTCCATGAAACGGCGCACCGTCAACCGGGCGGTCGTGCCCGTCAGGACGATGAAGGCGCTTATCAAGAGCGCGCTGTAAAGGCCGGCCTTCAGGGTTATGATGCTCAAGGCGACGACCGAAAGCACCTTTACCCGTGGGTCCAGGCGGTGGACCGGAGAGTCGCTGCATACGTATTGTCCGAAGTGATACATGGTCTCGCACTTATGCCGTTATCGGGTGACGCCTTCCCTCTTGAGGCAGGCCGCGATTTCCTCGCAGGCCTCTTCCGTCGTCAGGAGGTCGGTCCGGACGTTCCAGCCCCGCCCGCGCAGCCCTTGCAGTATCTCCAGCGCCCCCGGGATGCCGAGCCCTGATCGGACCAGCGTCTCCGGGTCGGAAAAGATCATCTTCGGCGTGCCCGCCTTGAAGATACGACCTTCCAGCATCACCACGACTTTGTCCGCCTGCACGACGTCGTTCATGTTGTGGGTTACGTGGATGACAGTGAGTCCTTCCTCGTTCAGTTTCTTGATGACGGCGAGGAGCCGCCTTTTCCCTGCCGGGTCCAGGTAGGATGTGGGTTCGTCGAGGGCGATGTACCGGGGTTTCATGGCCAGTACACCGGCGACGGCAACGAGTCTCTTCTCCCCGCCGGAGAGACTGTTGGGGTCGCGTTCGGCCAGGTTTCGGATACCGGTGGCCTCAAGGGCATCCTCGACACGCCTCTTGATCTCGTGCGGCGGAAGCCCCAGATTTCCCGGGCCGAAGGCGATGTCTTCTTCCACCGTCGTTCCCACGATCTGGTTGTCGGGGTTCTGGAAGACCATGCCCACCCGTCGTCTTATCTCCCGCCGGTTCCGCGGGTCGTCGGTAGCCATCCCGTCGACGATGACCTTTCCCCTTTCCGGCAGGATCAGGGCGTTGAGGTGCTGGATCAAGGTCGTTTTTCCGCA
>CAZRAC010000013.1:37357-44600 GCA_964597995.1 uncultured Syntrophaceae bacterium
GACACCTTCCCTGTCCCGGAGGATCAGCGCCCCGTCCGGGTCGACGTCCAGGACCTCTCCGGTGTGCCGGTGGTTGAAGACATGGACACTGACCTGGCGGCCGATGACGTCCGAAAGCTCTTTCCACCGTTCGAGGACGGGCAAAAAGCCTGACTGCCTGAATCGGTCGTACCACTCCTCGAAGGCCTCTAAGTAAAGCCTAAGCATGCCTATCCTCGGGTGGGTCGCCCCCGTCTCGATCAAAAGCGATGTCGCGCTGTCCCGGAGGTCGTCGGGAAATTCCTCCTCCGCTATGTTGACGTTTACCCCCAGTCCGACAACTACGTAATCGAGGACATCGACCTCCGTGCTTGCCTGGGTGAGGATTCCCGCCAGCTTTTTGCCGTTTACGGTGATGTCGTTCGGCCACTTGATGCGCACTGGGACGGGTGCCAGGGCGAGCAGGGCCTCCGCGGCGGCGACGGCGGTCAGGAGGGTCAACCTGGGTGCCTCGGTCGGCGGCAGGGCCGGCCTCAGGATCAAGGAGGCGTATAAACCCTTCCCGGCAGGTGAAAACCACGACCTCCCTTTCCTCCCCTTTCCGCCCGCCTGACTTTCGGCAACGACCAGGGTTCCTTCCGGTGCGCCCTGATCGGCCAGTATCTTTGCCCGCAGGTTTGTCGAATCGGTCTCGAGATGATGAAAGACCTCCTGTTTGCCGAAGATGCGCGTCCTCAACCCTTCCTGGATTTCGCTGACCAGGAGGAGGTCCGAAGATTGTAGGAGAACATATCCTTTCTTCCTTGACGACTCGATGACGTAACCCTCCTCCTTCAGCCGAAGCATATGTTTCCATACGGCTGAACGGGAGACATTCGTCTTCAGGCTGAGAAATTCCCCGGAAACCCAGTTCCCTTTGTTTTCCTTGAGGTATCTCAGGATATGGTCTTTCGTTGACATGACGGGGTTTCAATATACCAACCTCGTTTTTTTGTCAACCCGGTTTATATGAAGGGTTGATAAACGGCGGGCTACCTTCGTTCACCCCTCCAGCGCGCCGACATTACATTGACACATTACATTGATATTGCTTGCAAGGCGGGGCGATTTTTCTTACTATTACGCCCGATCGATCGCGATTCATGACTCTATTTACGGAGGTGTCTGTGGGAAAACACAAGAAGATCGAACGCCGGAAAGAACTGGACCGCCGAAGGCGAAGGCGGGAAAAGCGGCTCAAGATGAAGGCCAAGGAGTTAGGGGCCGCGGCGGCGAAAAAGCCTGCGAAGTAAAGAGATTAATGGGCAATCCCGGATGCGGTCAGAACTGTGACGATCCCGTTTCGGATCAACATGACGGCGAAGGCGGCGAGGATCAGGTCTCCAAGCTTGGAGACCGTCTTCGCACCGGCCTTTCCAAGTAGGCGGATGAGGGGCCCGGAAAACCAGAACAGCACGCCGGCGATGAGGATGTTCGCCACGGTGGCCGTTATCGTTATGAGCATCCCGTACTGACCGATAAGGAGGAAAATCGTCGTCAGAACGGCCGGCCCGACGATCAGCGGCACTCCCAGCGGCACGGCGCCGAGGCTGTCGGTGTCGGTAAGGTGCGGCGGCCCTTCGGTAGTGGCGATGAGGTTGTGGAGGGCGATGATAAAAAGCAGCGCCCCACCGGCGATCATGAAGTCCGCGACCGTTATCCCGATCAGGTCGAAAAGGAAACCCCCGACGGCGAGGAATACAAGCGCCGTAACCGATGCCGTGATGACGGACTGAACGATGACCCGCCGGACCGTGGGGGCGTCGAGGCCTTCTGTCAAGGTGATGAACATGGGCAGGATGCTGAAGGCATTCACTGCCATGAACATCGGGACGAAGGCAAGCCAGAAGTTCTTCATAGGGGCCTCTCACCTTGTTTGTCATTCTACACTTCCGGGCGGGGATACGGCAATTCAAAAAAATCAACCGATATCTGCGGGAAGAGATTCTTCTTTGCGTCTGTGACATTAAGGCCCTGGGGAAACAGTTTGGCGAATCTTTCGAGAAAAATTTTTGCACTTATGGGCATCTTTGTGATCCTGGCCCTTCTCCCGGTTATCCCTCCCGACGCCCGCAGTGCTCAGGAGATGAGCTTCACACGGGAGCTGGCGGAGCCTATTTGTGAGGTTGATACAGCGGAGTCGGCACGCCTGATCGCCCGCGAGAAGGTCAGTCGGATGCTCCTAGACGACGCGGTAGCCTTCCTCGAGGCAGAGACGGAAGTGAGATTCTTCGGCCTGGCGAGGGGAGAATCGAGGGCACTCCTTGCGGGAATCCTTCGTGTCGACATACTCAAGGAAGATAAGAGTGGGGGAACGATAACTGTTACGGCCCGCCTCCAGGCCGACACACTGGAGACGGTCAAGGCCCTCGACTCTGTGCGTAAGGACAGGGACCGCGTGAAGGGCTTCGTCGCGGTCAGGAAAAAGAAAGATGAGGCCCTCGGTGAGGTCGAGCGGTTCAGGAAGGAGGCGGAAACGGCGGGGAAAGACCCTTCCCGGGTTGCCCGGTATCGGGAGGCCGCCAGGGACCTCCAGGCGATGCAGTGGGCATTGAAGGGGTTGATGGCAGCGGGGACGAATGACACCGAGGCGATGGACTGTTTTACAAAGGCCCTGGAGTTCAATCCCGAAAACATAGACCTCTACGCGGAGCGTGCCCTCGCCTTTTTGCGGTCGGGACTGCCTGAGCGGGCGGCAGGGGATTATTCGAAGATGATCGCCCTGTCTCCCGAGGACCCTTCCCTTTACATGAAGCGCGCCGAAGCCTTCTTGAAGATGAAGAGGCCCGCCGAGGCGGTCGCCGACCTGGACCGTGCCCTCGCCTTAAACCCCGCCGGGGCGGATATCTATTACCTGCGGGGCACGGTGAACCGTGATGAAGGCCGTCTGGCCGAGGCCATAAGGGATTATCAGAGGGCTCTGGAGATAAACCCCGGGCATCAGGATGCAAAGAAAGACCTCGAGCTTTGCTTTCAGGATATCCGGATGCAGGACCCGAATATCTCTTATTTCGACGCCCTCCTCGAGCGTCGCCCCGACCACGTCCAGGCGATCCTCGGCCGGGGGGTCGTCCACTGGAAACTGGGCCATGACAGGGAGGCCATAAGGGATCTCAGTCGAGTTATCGAACTCAAGCCCTCCGAGCTGCGGGCCTACCGCCTTCTCGTGCTGGTTCGGGGCCGGTCCGGTGACTACGACGGCGCCGTGGCGGAGTACATGCGAATTGTCGAGCGCGACCTTCCCGGGGCGCTCGTGTACGGCGCGCGCGACAAGGAATACGGCGGCGAAGGGGATTCGGCCCAGGTGGCCCGGGATTTTCAGTCCTCGCTGAAGGTCAGGGCCCGGAATGCCCCGGAGTTTCTCTACCGGGGAATCATCCGCCTCGAGCGGGGCGACTACGAGGATGCCATAAGTGATTTCATCCACGCCTCGGGGTTGGAACCGGGTGATGCCAGGCCTTATATCTTCCGGGGGATTGCCCTGGGGAGGATGGGAAACTTCAACCAGTCCGCCGTCTTCTTCAGCACAGCCCTGGAAAATGACCCTGAATGCGCCTCCGCCTACGCACTGCGCGGCGTAGCTCGTTCGTTGCTCGGCGACGGAGGGGGGTCTCTCCAGGACTTGAAATCGGCGGCGAAGCGGGGGCACAAGGGGGCAAAGGATATGCTGAAGGCCAAGGGATACCCGCCGACGGGGGATTGTGAGCGCTGCCGATGATGCTGAGCGGGTTCTGATGACTTTACGATTAGACACATCCGGGGGTCTATATGAGAGAGCGAGAATACAACCTGTACGACGTCATCGAGCGGAACGCCCGTTTGTTCCCGCACCGGGAGGCCTTGGTCTTCGGAGGAAGTAGGCTGACCTTCGCCCAGTTTAAGGACCGGTGCGATCAGCTTGCCCGGGGGCTTTCCCGCCGGGGGGTCCTGAAAGGGGACCGCCTCGCCGTCGTCGCACAAAACAGCGACGATTATCTTGTTCTCTACGGCGCGGCGGCGAGGGTCGGCGCTGTCGTCGTTGCCGTCAACTGGCGCCTCCAGGCGGAGGAACTGGGGTACATCCTCGCCGATTGCTCACCCAAGCTCGTTTTCGCCGACGGTGAATACGGCGGCCTCGTCTCGGAAGCCGCCCGCGGTGTCGGCTCCGTCGAGGGATTGTACATTCTGGGGGAAGGAAAGGCGGAAGGCTCCTTCCAGCGCTTCGATGCCCTCTCTATCCCCGGGGGAACGGAACACGGGGAAGATGTCCCCGCCGACGCCGGTTTAGTCATCATGTACACCGCGGCCGTGGAAGGTAGGCCCCGGGGCGCCCTCCTCTCCCAGTACAATATCGTGACGATTGGCGTCCAGCTCATCCACCAGTTTTCCCTGGGTCAGGAAGACGGACACCTGTGCATCCTTCCCCTATTCCACATCGGCGGCCTGTCCATGGCAGTGGCGGTCATGCACGCCGGGGGGAAGAACGTCCTCATCGACCGCTTCGACCCCTCTATGAGCCTTGAGCTGATCGAGAGGGAGCGGGCAACGGTTTTCTTCAGCTTCCCTCCGATCCTGAAGTCGCTTGCCGACGCCCACCGGGAAAAGGCCTTCGACCTCTCGACCGTCCGGAAGGTGGGGGGCATCGACAGTCCCGAAAACATAGAGCGGTTCCGGGAGATCGCCCCGAACGCGGAGTTCTATGTGAATTACGGGCAGACGGAGGCGATGGCGGTTGCGGGAGGAAAGTTGAGCGAAAGGCCGGGGAGTGCAGGCCGCCCCTCCCTGTTGACGTCCGTCATCCTTTTCGACGACTACGACAGAGAAGTTCCGCCGGGCTCCGCGGGGGAGATATGCGTCAGGTCTCCGGCGGTCTTTCTCGGCTACTGGGGGAAGGACGAAGAGACCGCCTACACCTTCAGGAACGGGTGGCACCACACGGGGGACATCGGCCGGTTCGACGCGGACGGATACCTGTGGTACGTGAAGAGGAAGGCCGTGAAGGAATTGATAAAGCCGGGGGGAGAAAACGTCTACCCAGCGGAAGTGGAAAAGGTGCTGCTCGCGCACCCGGACGTGGCGGAAGCCGCCGTCATCGGCGTCCCCGACCCGGAGTGGGGTGAGGCGGTCAAGGCCGTCTGTGTCGTCAAGGAGGGCCATGCCATCGACCCCCTTGAGCTAAGTGAGTTCGTGGCCGCCCGGATAGCGAGGTACAAGAAACCCAAGCACGTGGTCTTCGTGAAGGAACTGCCGAAGAAGGCCGACGGAGAGGTTGACCGGGAGCGGGTCAAGCAGGAGCACGGGGGCAAGTACTGAACGGTTCGGCAACGCCGTATCCGTTCTAATCGCCCGTAAATGTCTGTGTTTTCCTGATTTTTTTCACGGCCCCGGCGACGGCACGGACGGCCTCATCGATCTCTACCGCCGTGGTCATCTTCCCCGTGGAGAACCTGACCATGCCGCGGGCGTATTCGACGGGGACCTTCATCGCCTTGAGAACGGAGGAGATCTCGAGCGATGCCCCGTGGCACGCTGCCCCGGCGGATACGGCGACTCTCCTCATGTGGGAAAGGAGCGTCCCCGCGTCGATGCCCCGGAAGCTCACGCTCAGGGTGTTGGGGAGGCATCTTTCGGGATGGCCGTTGAAGCGGAGGTCCTCGACCCTTTCCGCGAGGCCGGCCCGCAGTCTGTCGCGGGTTTCTTTCATCCGGGCGGCATTCTTTTTGAGGTTCCGTTTTGCCAGTTCACAGGCCGTTCCGAGGGCCACGATCGACGCCACGTTCTCAGTCCCAGCGCGCCTCCCCCCTTCGTGGCCGGCGCCGTGCATGAATCTCTCGAGGGCAACACCGCCCTTTACATAAAGGGCGCCGACGCCCTTAGGGGCATAGATTTTGTGGCCCGCCAGGGAGAGGAGGTCGACACCGAGTTTTTTCACGGAGACGGGGATCTTGCCCGCCGTCTGGGCGGCGTCAGTATGGAATACCATCCCCCGCTCGCGGGCGATGCCGGCTATTTCTTCGACGGGCTGGACGGTCCCCACCTCGTTATTGGCGTGCATGACGGAGATGAGGGTCGTTTCCGGGGTCAGCGCTTTTTTTAGGGCAGGTAGGTCCACCACGCCGTACGCGTCGACCGGAACGACAGTGAGCGTGAACCCCATCGTCTCGAGGTACCGGCAGACCTCTATCCCCGCCGGGTGCTCCACGGCCGACGTCACGATGTGCCTGCCTTTATCGCGACGGGCGAGGCAGGCACCTTTTATGGCATGGTTGTTTGCTTCCGTCCCTCCGCTCGTGAAGACCACTTCTTCGGGTTCGCAATCGAGAAGGCTGGCTACCCGAGTCCTGGCCTTCTCGACGGCCCTCCGGGCCTCTACTCCGTAGACGTGGGGGCTCGAGGGATTGCCGAAGCGCTCCGTCAGGTAAGGCCTCATGGCATCGAAGACCTCGGGGTCGACGGGGGTTGTGGCATTGTGATCAAGATATATGGGCTTCATCGTTCGGGACTACTTGACGATCCGCAACACCTCGGGGAACTTTTCCGCCCCGGCGGTTTTCAGGAGCGCGAAGAGGACGGTCTCCGTGCCCGCGATCTTCGCGCCCTCATCGCGCATCCCCTGGAGGCCGATTTCCAGGTTCCGGGTCGTCCTCGACGATACGGCATCGGCGACGACGTGGACCTCATGCCCGCGGTCGAGCAGGTCCACAGCCGTCTGGTATACACAGACGTGACATTCGATGCCAGCGATCAGGACCTGTTTCCTGTTGAGGTCCTTGAAGGTCTTCAAGAATACCGCGTCGCCGCAACAGCTGAAATGGAGCTTCGGGACGATGGGGACGCCGGCCAGCAAAGCAGCCACCGGCTCGATGGTCGGTCCTATTCCCTGTGGGTACTGTTCGGTGGCGATGACCGGCACGCCCAGGAGACGAACTCCCTTGATCAGTCTTTGGATGTTCTCCGCCAGGGCCTCCTTCTCGTGCATCGCCCGGTACAGCCTGTCCTGAACGTCGACTACGATCAGGCAACTCTTTTCTACATCCGGTATCGCCATTGCTTCCCCCTCAAGTGGTGACCGACCATCGCAAGATTTTTCGGTCTCGACTACTCGACTTCTTTATCTGCCCCCATCCGCAGGCGCTGCCTTCTTTTCTTCCGGCGGTGCCGTGATGACAGGGATCTCTTGCAGTTTTTTGACCGTCAATTTGGCCGTCGTGGTGCCGAAGACGCTGCATTTCGCCACGACATTAAA
>CAZRAC010000013.1:44700-47134 GCA_964597995.1 uncultured Syntrophaceae bacterium
ACGTCCGTCGCCAGGCCTAAGAAAATGCCGTGTTCTACGACGCCGGCCCGCTCCTTTATCCGACAGGCCAATTCATAGGGGTCGTGTATCGGGCCGAAACTGCAATCTAGGATCAGGTTTCCCTGGTCCGTGGTGAAGAAACTGCCGTTACTGTTTCTCCGCGCCATGACGCGAGCACCGAGGGATTTCAGGTAGTCCAACTGGGAATGCCAACCGAAGGGGATGACCTCCACCGGCACCGGCCTTTTTTCACCCAAGTTGTTCACCACCTTGGATTCATCGACCACAATGACCTCCCGGCGGCTTGCCTGGGCGACGATTTTCTCACGCAGGAGCGCCCCGCCGCCTCCCTTGATGAGGTTTAGATGGGGGTCCACTTCGTCGGCCCCGTCTATCGTGATGTCGAGGGAGGGATAGTCTTCGAGGCTGGCCACAGGTATCTTGAATCTACGGGCCTCCTCTTCGGCCTGTAGCGAGCAGGGTATGCCGGTCACGTCTTTGAGCGCCCCCGACGCCATTTTTTCTGCGATGAGGCCTATGGCGATTATGGCGGTGCTGCCGTGACCCAGGCCGACGACCATCCCCGATTCGACCAGTTCAACGGCGAAGGCCGCCGCCTGCCTTTTCAGTTCCGCTGTGTCCGGTTTCATGGTTCTCCTCCTGTTTCGCGATAGGAGATTTGTGGGGTAATAAACCGCCGTTTCCTCATTCCGCAGCCTCTTCACTTCACCGCAGAGAGTAAACGCTTCAGGCCCTCCGAGATGTCGGAACCGAAGTCGCACCTGAGGACCCTCCTCCGCGCCGCCTCGAGCACCCTGCGATCCCCCAGGGCCTGGGCTTCCTTGAGGACGCCGAAGGTTATTACTCCCGGAGAGAGGTCGTCCTCCGGGATGCCGACGTCATGTCTGTCGCGGGCGGTTAGCTGCAGGAAGAGCCCGCGGCCTCCGTCTCCCTTGTGAAGCTGCCCCGTGGAGTGAAGATACCGCGGCCCGTAGCCGACCGTAGTCGCCGTACGGTACCGGTCGCGCAAGGCCTTGCGTATGCTTGAGAAGATGGCATCCGTCTCCTCCGTCTGCCGGATGTAGGCCTGGATCGCGATGTAGTCGCCGGGCCTCGCACCGCCGAGAAACTTGTCTAAGGCCTCTCGGGGGTTCGAGGCCATTAGTTGACCGAAGACGGCCCACCCCCCTTCTTCGGCGACGGGCTTTTCTTCGGGAAGTCCTCCCTTTTTCCTGTATTCGGCGATGAACCGGCGGGTCAACTCTTTGGAGGCCTCGACGTCTGGCTGGTCGAAAGGGTTGACCTTCAGGCGCCATCCGGCGACGGCCGTCGCCGTCTCCCACAAGAAGAACTGGCCGCCCATATCGTAAAGGTCGGAGAGGTGCAGGCGAAGAACCGGGTGCCCCGCCGCTTCGAGTTCCTCGAGCGCCGCTGAGCCCGCCTCATCGCCCGCGAGAGACAGGGAGACGAAAAGGCGGTCCCCCCCGTATGCCTCGGGCGGCCCCGGCTGTTCTCCGACGACGGGCAGAATACCTTTCCCTTCCTTGCCTGTGCTTTCCGCGATGAGCTGCTCCACCCAGTCGCCGAAGGCGGCGAGGGCAGGCGGCAGGAAAAAGGTCAGTTTGTCGCGCCCGGCCAGCGCCGCTTCACCAATCCATAGGCCCAGGCGCAGGGCCTCGTTATCCGCTTCGGAAGCGCATTTCTTCATCATGGAGATGGCCCGGTCGAGCAACTTCTCAAGGTCGAGGCCGATGAGGGCCGCCGGCACGAGGCCGAACAGGGAAAGGGCAGAGTACCTTCCACCGACGTCCGGGTCGCCGTGAAAAACCCTCCTGAAGTCCCAGCGTCTTGCGTCGCCGTCCAGAGGGCTGCCGGGGTCGGTTATCGCGATAAAGTTCCGACCCGCACCGGGCACCCCCAGGGCGGCCGCCTCACGAGCGAAAAAGTACTTGAAGAGAGACGTGGTTTCCACTGTCGTGCCCGATTTGGAGGAGACGATGTAGAGGGTGCGTCCGGGGTCGAGCCGTTCGGCAGTGCCGAGTATTTCATCCGGGACGGTGGAGTCGAGGACGGAGAGATCCGGGTGTCTTTCCTTGACGCCGAAGGTCTTGCGGAAGAGGGCGGGGGCAAGGCTCGACCCCCCCATTCCCAGGAGCAGGCAATGCCTGTAACCTTCGTCCCGAATCTCGTCGGCAAAGGCGTCAAGTTCACCGACCCGGTCGGCCATTCTTTCCGCACTTTCGAGCCAGCCGAGCCGGTTGGAAATCCCTTCGGGGTAGGGCTTCCAGAGCGTATGGTCGCGGGCCCAGAGACGTGGGACGACCCTCTCCCTCTTTGCCTCCCCGAAGGCGGCCTTCATCCTCTCTTCGAAACTGCTAAGGGATTTTTCCTTCTTCTCGCCGATTCTCGACAGAAGGCCGTCGAAAGATTTTTT
>CAZRAC010000014.1:0-46977 GCA_964597995.1 uncultured Syntrophaceae bacterium
TCGTCGTCGGATATTCCCACAACGTGCTGGGCGCAAGCTGGGAAACAGTGGTGGGACTGGACATGGAGTTTAAGGTCGGCGGAAGCCGTGAATTTAAAACCTATCAACATGAGTTCAGGGGCCAGAAAGTAAGGTTGGGTGCAGAAACACTGGACCTTGCAAGTAACAGCGTGGAGATACAGGGAACTGTACGGCACGTTAGGGGGAGCAAAACGGAGGTTCGAGGAAATGCCACAACCGTACAGGGGTCGCATACAACAGTCAAAGGAAACGCAACCAATGTTACAGCGGACAATACAGTTGTCCGGGGGAATGCCGACGAAGTCAGAGGGGAACGCACAATGATCGAGGGCTCGGTGACACGCATAACCGGTGATAATACGGCGGTTACGGGCAACGCCACGAATGTAACGGGCAATAATGCCGTCGTTTCGGGGGAATCGACGACCGTATCTGGCGGCACGGTAACGGTCAGTGGAAACAACACGAATGTAAGCGGAGATGTCGCGACTGTGAACGCGTCGCGCGTCACGATAGGAACTCAGGTTTTTATGTGACCCATGAAAATTTATAAAAAAAACGAGCTGTCGCTCCTCATCAAGTCTTTCGGTATAGCAGACAGGCTTTACATAGCCGTGTCCGTCCTGATTTTCTTCGACCTCAATGATCCCGACACATCCCTCAAGGAGCAGGAGCTGTGGTCGGTCATCCCGGCCCAGCTCGGCCAGGGCGCCGTATTCGACCCGGGTATGGCAAAACCGCGGGGGGAAGTACTGGTCACCGGATCTTGTTTTGCTCCCCGCGGACTGACGCGCCGGGCGTCGCAGGTCTCCCTCCGGGTTGGAAACCTATACAAGACCTTGAACATCTTCGGAAATCGCTTCTGGAAAAAAACAGGGGGCATCCTTAAAGAAATCAGCCCGGCGGAACCGTTCACGGAGATGCCGCTCATCTGGCAGAACGCCTTCGGCGGCAAAGGATTCGAGAGAAACCCCCTGGGGAAAGGCATCGACCCGACGCCGTCGCCCGACGGAACACTAAGGGTCTATCTGCCCAATATCGAACATGCCAACCTCCTCGTCGGTTCGCCGGCCGACCGTCCCGACCCGGCGGGATTCGCTCCCCTGGATATGATGTGGCCACAGCGGATGAAAAAGACGGGGACTTATGACGACAAGTGGCTCCGGGAGCACTGGCCCAATTTCCCGCAGGACATGAACTACGAGTATTTTAACGCAGCTTCGGAAGATCAGTTTATCGAAGGCTTCTTCCGTGCCGGCGAGTCCATCGAAATTCGGAACATGCACCCCGACCTGCCGCTTATACAATCCCGTATCCCGTGCATCCGTCCCCGCTGCTTTGTGACGAAAAAAACGAGCCTGAAAGCGACCCGGGAAAGCGACAGCATCTTTCAGGAAGTGACCACACGCATCGATACGGTCTGGCTGTTTCCTTCAGTCCTTCGAGGGGTCGTCATCCACCGGGGAACTACGGAGATTCTCGACGAAGAGTATGCCGATGTGCAGCGTATCTTCCTTGACATCGAAAGGATGGATGAGGCGCCCAAACCCATCGAATTCTACCTGGAAGAACAGAAGAAGGTCTTCAGTCGGGCGGTTCCCATCGACCCGGCGCCGCTGGAAGCGGCCAAGAAGAAGATCCGCGATGCCATGCTGTTAGTAAAGAATCTTCCCAAAGAGATCGAGAGGGCCAAGGCCGAAATTCTCGGGAAGACGCCCGTCATGCCGCAGACGCCGGAAGAGACGGTGACCCGAGCAAAGATGGTCCTGACGGAGAGCGCCATGCTCTTGAACAGAATGGAGGGCATGACGAAGGACATGCAGGCGCGTTACAGCCACGTCGTCAATATCAACAAGGTCGACTTTGACGGCATCCGGAACAAGCTGTCGGGGGTGGAAGGGCATCTGGATAAGATCATGGCGGAAGTACAACAGGCCGAGGAAAAGGCGACGGACGCCCAGAAAGAACTGTCCGGTCATCTCAAAGAACGGGTGCCACCCGATGTTCTGGCTAAAGCCGGCGTCGATCCCGACCATCCTACAGCGGTCGCCGGGTCCGTTGATACCTGGCATGACCGGGGTTTTCCGTTTGTCGTGCAGTGCCGCAAGAATCTGGAATCCCACCCGGGCATGCAGTCCCTCTTTCACCGCGTGGGATTCACCCGAAAAACCGTTGAACGTGCGTGGTTCGGCGTCCATCCGGCGGAGACGACGAATGAGAGGACAGAATGGGGTTTGAAGGAAAAAAAGGATGCCCGGGGAAACCCCCTGCCGCTGATAATACCCCCTGGCATAGTGATCCCACGGTTTCACGAGGCGTATCTCAATGGGATAAATATCTGCAGAACAGATTTTCGCGAGGGCATCTATCCGCAGGAGGCGGTCCTGATCGAAGGTTCCGAAGAGGCACCCCGCGTGCTTCCTGCGGCTGCGGCGGACGATCGTACGCCGTGGATTGTCGTCACGACTGAGCTGGAGGCGCTCCTGATGGAGCAGGAGGTAGGCGACGCCTGTTCGATCATCGCGCTGAAGGATGCTGGGGATAAACCTCCCAAAGACGCGGAGAAGGCCTTCAAGGACGCTCCTGTGGTCCTGGTGGTTTTTCCGGAACACGGGATGTCTGAAGCGGAAGTGCAGAAGTGGCGGTCTATCTATCCCAACTCCCGGGGGATCGCGCTCCCGAAGGGGAAAGACATCCTCGATGCAGGGCGGAAGAAGGTCGACCTCCGTCAATGGATCATGGGGGCGCTGCCGCCGAATTTTACCCGGGAGCACGCAGTCGAACCGGAACTTCCGGAGCCCGGAAAACCCGTGGAGAAGAAGCCTTTCTCGGGACTCAGCCTTTCGCTTCCCGACATCCGGGCCCTGGCGGCCTCACTGACAGAGGAAACTAAGGCGGCCTTGCAGCCGCAGGTTGATGCGGGGAACGCCATCCAGAAAGAAATGATGAACGAAGTAAAGGTAATCCTCGGCAATCTCAACATGGACGCGGAAAATTTGCTGTCTCCGTCGCAGCCGCAAAAGTCGATCACGCAAATGGCAAGGGAAATGGCTGACCAGATCGCCGCCCAGCGGGAAAAGATCAGAGATCAAGGCGTGTTGACTAGAGAAGCGGAAGTCAAGATGGATGCCGCAGCCAGAAAGATCAGCCAGATGGGAAAAGAGGCGGAAATCCGCTACCAGGAAGGCATGGCGAAACTTGCCGCGGCGCAGAAAGAAATCGATATTGCAAAATCGGGCGGCATTCCCGACTCGGTGAAGGCCCAGTTCAAAGGCACCGGCATCGATCCGGAAAAGATACGGAGGCTCACACGGGAAGAAGTTATAGAACTGTACGGAAAGGGTGAATCCCTGTCCGGGGCGATTCTTTCCGAGGTGGATCTATCCGACCTCGACCTGCACGGCATCGACCTCTCCACCGCCCAGTGCCAAAAAACAAAATTCTGCAATACGAACCTCGAGGAAGCGAATCTCTTCCAGATACTCGCCATGGAGGCCGATTTCTCAGCTGCCCGTCTCAGAGGGGCGAAGGCGTATCGGGGGATATTTACCAAGGCGCTCTTTAAAAAGGCCGATCTGCGAACCGCCGAATTCCGTTCCGCCGTCTTACAGGAGGCGGACATGACCGAGGCAAACATGCAGGACGTTAAGTTGAATATGTCCATTCTGCAGAAGGCGAAACTTGTAAAAGCGCAGCTTTCCGGGGTGGATGCCAATATGTGCATTCTATCCGAGGTGGAAGCCACGCAGGCCCGTTTCCTCAACGGCAACTTCAAAAAATGCGTTTTTAAGAACGCCTGCCTGGACGACACGGATTTCTCCAACGCCACCCTGAATTCGACAATCTTCTTCGGCGCGAAAGGAAAACACGTGACTTTTGCGGGCGCCGACATGGACAAGGCCCGGATGGGCGGACAGGCCGCCTTTCCGGAGGCGGATTTTCGTAATATCAAAATGAAACACGGGTGTCTAAGAGAGGCAAATCTTGCGGGCTCATCCTTCAAGGGGGCGGTCATTCATGAATCCATCATTGAAGACTGCGATCTCAATCAGGCCGATCTCCGGCGCATCTCGGCAAAGCACACGAGATTCACTAAAACGAACCTCGAAGGAGCCAGAATGCAGGAAATGAATCTCTTTCAGGGCTCTTTGAGGAAGGCCAGGCTGGTAAATGCGAATCTTCAGGGGGCTAACCTTTTCGGAGTGGATTTATTCAAAGCAACGGTGGGAAAGACCGACGTCACGGGAGCAAACCTAAAGATGACCCAGCTCGACAAAAGGGAAGAGTATCTAAAATGACGAGACAGGAAGTGCTGGAAAGCATACGACAACACCGTTGGATAGAAAATACGGACCTCTCAGAGATTGACTTGTCGGGCGCGGATCTTACAGGGGGCCGCTTCGAGTTCGTGTCCTTCCGGAGAGCCGATCTGTCGGGTGTGAACATCGTCAAGACCGGGTTTAAAGAATGTGACTTTTCCCTCGCCCGTTTCGACGACACGGATCTGTCGAAGGTCAATATGAGCAGCATGAAATTCAAGAAGGCCTCATTCCGCAAGGCGCGATTCTTCCAGACCATCCTCAACGGGGCGGATATGACCGGGGCGGATATGACGGAGGCCATCGTCAGTTGGTCGCTTTTTCAGGATGCCCTTCTCGACGGAGCAACATTCCATGGCGCAAAGGTCGAAAAGAACAGCTTTCTCCACACCTCGCTAAAAAAAACAGATTTCACAGATACCGACCTGGTCAAGGCTGCTTTCCTCGAAGCGGACGTGACCGGCGCGATCTTCCGGGGCGCCCGGCTGTTCAAGGTGCTCTTGCAGAACTGCAACCTTGCGGAACAGAATTTCCGGGGGATGTCCATTCAGCAGGTCAATTTTTCCGGTTCCGACCTGAAAAACTCCGACTTCACAGGGGCGGATATTTCCATGTCCAACTTCATGAACGCGGACCTCACGGGCGCAACCCTTGCGGGGGTCAAGAGCCGGGACGCGATGTTCATGGGGGCGAAGCTCATCAAAGCCAACCTGATCGGAAGCGACCTCGCCCAGGCCTATTTCGGTGAGGCGGACCTTTCCCAGGCCGATCTCTCCGGAGCGATCCTGTATAACGCCGTTTTTGAAAAGGCGAAGTGCCGCGCCTCCCGGTTTCACAAATGCGACTGCGGTTATGCCGATTTCTCCTACACGGACCTGACGGCGGCCGATTTCAAGGATGCGAGCCTATTCATGGCCCGGATGCACAGCACGGTCACAGAAGGAACCGTCTGGGACGGGGCCAATGAAACACTCATTCGGGGAACAGACAAGGATAGGGCCGAGGCGGAAAATTGGTCACCGCCGACGGGATGACATGCGAGCAGGGAAGAGGAATCTTGACGCAAGCTAATACCCCTGCCCATTAAGCAAAGGTCTCAAGTTGTGATGTTCAAGGAGGTTCATATGAATGCTTTGGCAGATATAAAACACAGCCATAATCCCCGCCTGGAATATGGGCGTATCCGGTGCAGTGCAGGTGGCCGGTTCACGGTGGACACCACCTTAAGCGAGATAAAGGCAACCAGGGCTGCGAGCTGCCTGATGGAGCCGCGACCGGGCGATGCCGTCATCGTTTTCATCGACGTCTCCGGCAGGAATTTCGTCCTTGCGGTTCTCGAAAGAAGCCCGGAGGGAGATCCGTCTACCGACCTGCGCTTCGACGGTCCCGTCAACGTCCATATAGAGAAGGGCGACCTCACCTTGACCTCCGAAGGAAGCATGACACTGGCGCCTCAGGGAGTCCTTTCCTGCGTATCCGACAGGATGAAAATCCACGCGGAGGACTGCAGCGCCAAAGTCAATCGGTTTCAGTACACGGGGCGCCTGCTCCAGATACAGGTCAAATGTCTCAAGATGGTGGCGGTTTTCGCCGATCAGATCTTCCGGCGGTTGACGCAGCGCTTGGAGAGCTCCTTCAGGTTCGTGAAGGGTCAGGATGAACTCCAGGCCGGATCGTCGCGGGTACTGGTGGAAGACCTTATGACGATGCACGCCAAAAATTCGCTGATCGTGGCCGAGGAAAACGTCACCGTCAACGCCGAACAGATTCATCTCGGATAAAGGAGAGACGCGATGTATATGCTGTCGATGGGAGCGGGAATGAATCTCGGGTTCCCGGATGTATGCAAAACACCGACGCCGGCGGGACCGGTGCCCATTCCGTATCCCAACTTCAATATGTCGGCCGCAACGGCACCGGCGGCTTACAATGTCCTGGTGGATTGCATGCCTGCCCTCAATTTATTGTCCAAGGGATTGGTCAGTTACGGAGATAACGGTGGGCTTTTACTGGGGGTCGTCGCCCCCATGGACTGCGGTCAGACCCTTTACATGGTCGGCTGTTTAACCATTCTCGTGGACGGAGCACCCGCTCAACGACTGACCAGTGTGACGGGACAAAACGCCTTGGGCATGATACCCAATACGTCGGGAACGTCCATCTGTCCCAGCCAGGTGACTGTGTTGACTTTAGGATGACGTGAAAGAAGGAGTAAGGAGTAAGGAATGAGGAAGGTATGGATAACCGCCCTCGACAAAAATTTCGAGGCAGTGCAAAAGTTGATGACCGTCTTAAAGGCTTACGGCCTCGGTACGGACGGTCATTTCTGGACGGATGACATCAAACGGATGTCGTGGAAGGCACCCCTCAAGGAGCTCGAGGCGAAGGAGACCGCCCTGTGGATCATAACCGGATCGGCGGAAAGCTTCAGCGTACCCACCGTACGCTTTGGTCTTTCCCTGACCGCCGTGTCGCTGCAATTCAAGAAAGGCATGGGATTCCCTATCATGATCCTTTCGGAGGAAGGTATTTCCGCTGCTTTCCTACCGACCCCACTGAGAGGAGCAGAAATTCTCCCTCTTGCAGTTCCCGCCCTGGGAACAAAGGTGACGGCAAGGGCGAGTATGCCCATCAAAGACATCGAGACGGGATACCACTTGAACATCCACGGCCTGCCGGGAATTGGCCTATGGTTCGAGGTCGGCCCTGCCGGAGCTGTCGCCTGGCAAGGCGCCCTCTTTGCCGTACACGCCGCGGAGATAGATTTCCACGGCGTCGGCCCTGCGGGCGGCATCCCGGAGCGCACCGTCCTGGAATATCCGATCAAGGGCATGAAGCTTCAGCTTGGAGAAAGAGAGTTCACCGCCTGGGCCGTCCGGAACAGTTTAAACAGTGTCCAGTCCTATTATGTCCGTGTCCAGGGAGAACCTGATACCATCCTCTTCGGGCCTCACACCGACAAAGATGATGCGGAGGTACACGTCGTCTCCCTCGTGTGAAGACCCATATAGCCGCGGCAGATGGCGGTAATGACGCACGGCTCCTGTCACGAGTTCCAGCACCGACTGATGAACACCCATGCCCCGGCGTTGTGGGAGCGTCCCGACAGCCAAGTTCATGACGGCAGCCGATGCAGCCGCTGCATGGCAGCCGAAAGCACCGCCAGGTCGTTCATAAGCCGGTAGAACTTCTCCGGTTTCAGCGACTGCATCCCGTCCGACAAGGCCTTTCCCGGCTCCGGGTGGACCTCGACGATGATCCCGTCGGCCCCCACGGCGACGGCTGCCCATGCCAAGGGGGGATTACATGCCTCCGGTATCCGACGGACTAGACCCGATCCATGACCCGGTAGGTCTGTCCGTCCGTTGCACTCTCCTTCATCACGATGATCAAGAATCAGCTGTCTCTTATGAATATGGACCACGAACACTGCCTTCAGGGCCCAAAAACGAAAAGCCGCGAGGCGCAGATGTTATCGATTTACTTCTCCCGCTGTAAGCTTTAATAGATAGTAGGCCCCGTTTGTCCAGAGAATATCCAGGTTTGGAAACGCGCTCTTCAATTCGTTGTAATTGTCATTATATTCGGTCAAACAGTATGCCGCATCTCCCTTACCGACCCGCTCCCTAAATTGTTCCACCGAAAGGAAGTAATGTTCACGCTCATCGGGAGGCAGAAAGCTTGCTCCGTACTTCAATTCGCCAAAGTCGCCGACGATAGGGGTTCGTATTTCATCATAAGTAGAAATCCCGTATAGACATATCTTGTACTGATAAACCTCTTGCCCCACAGGCACCATCGTCTTGATGGCCTCGGAAGCAGGGTATGCCGATTTGTAAGGGGTCAGGAAGGTGGAAGCGGCAGGAAGCATGGAGATCAGAAAGAACGCGGACAGAAGGTAGACCGCCATAAACCACCCGCTACGGTACACCCTTTTAACCATATGAGGGAGAATCATAAGCATGGTCAGGCTTAGTAAGGGCGGGGTAATCAGCCAAGCCCATTTTTTTGAATGAAAAATCGACAGGTCACCTCCCAAGCGTGAACCATCACCGAGAAAGATGGGCAACAAAAGGAACCCAGCGAGCAGAATGAACTGTATAACAAGTGGTAAATGCAATAAAAACGACTGGTATCGACCCCGGGCACGAGGAATCAGCTCATCGTAATTCCTGGCTACATCTCCTATCAGGACCGACAGGGGTATGAATATCGGGGCGATATAAGGAATGAGCTTTGAAGAGGACAGTGAAAAAAACACGAAGATAAAAACGATCCATGTCCAAAGGAAACTTTTTCCCGTAAGGTTCGAAGCGAAGCCCCTGTCTTTTTTTACTTCCCAGGCAGCCCTTATCAGAAAAGGCGTCCATGGGACAAAACCAGCGATTACGACCGGCACGTAGAGCATGACGGAATTGTCTCGCCCGTGCATCGTGGTCGTATATCGCAGGAAATGTTCCTGAATGAAAAAGAACCTGAAAAAATCCGTATGTTCTTTTTGAATCAGAATGAGCCACGGGCATGTGATGGCCAAGAACAACGCTATTCCCAAAAGGGAGAACAACTTTAGGATTCGTTTCCCCTGCCCGCTGATGGCAAGCCATAAGCTGAGAATCGCAAACGGGAAGACCACACCGATCAACCCTTTGGTCAAGAAGGCCAGGGCGCTGGACAGATAAAGGAGATAGAGCCATGACCTATTACCGATAGTGCCGGTCAAATAGCGGTATCCAGCCCAGATGGCCGAGCACGTATAGAAAGTCAAAGGGATGTCGAGGATGTTGAAGTTTCCAAAGACAAAAAAGAAGAGAGTGGTTCCCAGCACCCCCGATGCATAAAGCCCGGTCTTTCTGTCATAAAGCACAGAACCTATGGAATAGACCAACAACAGACAGGCCCAGGCGCAGATACCTACATAAAGCCTGGCTGTAAAATCGTTCTCGCCGAAGATATGTAGAATGAAAGCAGAGGCCCAATACGAAAGGGGAGGCTTTTCCAAGTATATCACACCGGACAGACGCGGCGTGACATAATCTCCGGAATCCAACATGTTGTCAGCTATCTCAAAATAACGGCTTTCATCAGGTTCTATCAGCGGCATGAAATGCGAGAAGGCAATATAAAGAACGAGCGGCGCTACGAATAGAATGAGCACCCGGGTATCGACCAGTTGCAATAAAACTTTCTTAATCCCGTAAAGGGGAAGGGACGCGCTACGATCGGTCTCTGCCAAAATGTACCCCCTTGGTAGCTAAACAACCGTTCATGAAACCACTGCCGCCTCATGCCGAGCCTTGCTTTTACCCGAGTTCAATGCGCCCGCCTGAGGCACAGCCATCGAGAGCCCTTGCCGCGCCGTGCCAGCAAAGGCGCGGCTCAATCCACCACCTTTGCCTGCTTGTCTGTCGCGTATCCTTCAACGTATCGCCTGAAGGATAAACAGGTTTCCCGCTGGGAAAGGCTCTATTTTTTCGTTTATGGCACAGTCAGATTATGGGAAGATTATCGGAAGATTAAGATTTCGTAATGTTGGCATGGGAAATGGCATTTCTTGGATGGATTTACGGGGTACAATCCTAACGGGGTAACGTGACGGTGAAAGTGCTTCCTTCTCCCAACTTGCTTTCCGCCGCGATACGGCCCCCATGGGCGCGGGCAACGGCCGATGCAAGGCAGAGGCCCAGTCCGAATCCCGGCTGAGAACGGCTGCTGTCGCACCGGTAAAGCCGGTTGAAGACCAGGGGCAGGTCTTCTTCGGCAATGCCGACCCCCGTGTCACGGAAGATGATACTGACAGCATGCTCGTCGCCGCGCAGGGCAACGGTTACGCATCCCCCTCCGGGCGTGTACTTAACGGCATTTTCCAAGAGATTGACGACGATCCGCTGAAGGCCATGCACGTTGCCCTGAACAGACAGATGTGCGGGGCCGTGAAAGACAAGGCGGACTTCCCTCTCGTCGGCAATCGGCCGGAAGAGCTCCAGGGCCTCGCCGACGAGTTGCACTAAGTCCACCTCCGCCTTGGACAGTACACTGATGCCCGCCTCAATCTCGGAAATCTCCAGCATGGTGTTGATCATCTGCAATAGGTTGTCGCATTCTTCCACGGTGTCCGCCGCAAGCTTATTGGACTCCTCCCCCGATTTGCCGGCGATAAGTTCCGCTTCGGCAAACCCCCGTATCCGGGTAATCGGGGTCCTCAGGTCGTGAGCTATGTCGTCTGTCACTTCCCTCAGACCCTTCACCAGTTCGTGGATGCGGTCCAGCATCCGGTTGAAGGCAACGGCGAGCTGTTTGACCTCTTCACCCCTGGCCTGGATATTCACCCGCTTCTCGAAGGCCCCCTCCGAGATGTCCAGTGCCGTCCGCGTGACGTCCTTGATACCGGCCAGGGCACGGGCCGCCATAAACCACCCGGTCAGCGTCGAAAGGGCTACCACCACCAGGATACCCGGCATGACCATATCCTGGATTGTGCCAAGAAAAGCGGCGTCATGCTCCAGGGAACAGCCGATCTGGATGATCCGGCCCGACTCAAGAAGTCCGTAGATGATTCGTGCCTCGTACGGCTTCCCAGGAACGGCAACCGTTTCAAACACGGGGCCGCCCCCGGCCGCCACGCGCGCCAGGGCATTCAAGTTGATACCTACCCCTTTCCAGGCAGTCATGTCCGTTTCGGCGACCTCGCCGCCGGCCCGGTCGAGCAGGCGAAAGAAGATGTCCCCAACGCCCTCGGATTCCGCCTCGAAGTCCATTTCGGCCCTGAAAGAATCTTCACCCTTCGATTTCAGGATGGAAGCCGCCTCGGCGAGCTCTCTCAGCATCTCCTGATCCGTTCTTTCCCTGACTTCGTTGGCAATGACGATGTAGAAGACGGCAAACGCCGCGAGAGAGGAAACGATGTAGACTAACGCGTACCAGAAGGTAAGCCGGAAGACCAGCGTCCGACGTATCTCAAACGCCTTCCTTAAAGACATACCCCGCACCACGGACCGTGTGGATGAGCTTCGGACTGAATTCCTTGTCGATCTTTTCCCGCAGGATACACATCCTGGCCTCCACGACGTTCGTCATAGGAACGAAGTCGTAGTTCCACACATTCTGCATGATCATCGTCTTGGAAACGACCCGGCCCTCGTTGCGCATCAGGTATTCGAGAAGCGAGAATTCCCTCGGTTGCAGGTCTATCCTCTTTCCCGCGCGGTACACCTCCCGTTTGAGTAAATCCAGGGAGAGGTCCCCGACGACAAGGCGGGTCGCTTCCCTCGCCCCCGTCGCTCTCCGGATAAGCGCCTGCACCCGCGCCAGCAACTCGGAGAAGGAAAACGGCTTGGTCAGGTAGTCGTCGCCGCCGCTTTGCAGGCCCTTGACGCGGTCATCCACCGAAGTCCTGGCACTTAGGATGATCACGGGCATGTCCACCTTTTTGAGACGCAACCGCTGAATGAGGCTCAGGCCGTCGAGCTTGGGCAGCATGATGTCGATGATGGCGGCATCGAAAGGCTCGTGCAGCGCCATGTGGAGGCCGGTCTCCCCGTCTTTGGCCTGTTGCACGGTGAAGCCCGCCTCTCGGAACCCCTTCAGGACGAAAGAGGCAATCTTCAGGTCATCTTCGACGAGAAGAAGGCGCATGGTACTCCTTGTACGGGCCATCAGAAATACAGATGGTTTAAAGGATTAGGATTCCATCATGGAACCCGCTGATTTCCATCCGATATGTAGCATAAACAAGAATCGGTGAGAAGAATAAAACGTGCGGCGAACCATTTATCGGCGATGAAAATCCTCGACCAAAAAAAAACTTGACGCCAACTGCATATTTGCTTTATGTAGGTTGCAAACAAGAGGCCGAACAGGCCATAAAAGGGAAGACGGTGAAAATCCGTCGCGGACCCGTCGCCGTAACCGGGGATGAAAGCCGCAGGTAATGCCACTGTTCCTTACAAACGGAATGGGAAGGCGCGGCGAGTAAGATGATCCGGAAGCCGGAAGACCTTCTTGTTGGTTTAATGTGAACTGTCCTCCGTGGTGAAGAGGGTGGTTGCAGTAACATACTGGATGGAAAACGGCATCCCCGGACTTGAGCAATATCAGGTCCGGGGATTTTTTTATGCGATTGCGGATCAACAGGGTATCCGGACGAGGCTTTAGGTGAGGGAGGGCGCGCAGTTGTCCGTTAAAGAGAGTGTCGGGGGAAGCTTGAGAAAAAATTGGACAAAGTGCATCGCTGCCTCGCTGCTGATCCATGGAGCGGCGCTCTTCATTCCATTTCCGGTCATGGTCACGCGAATGGCCGGGCCGATCGAGGTTTTTATGCTGGAGGGGCCGGGCTCCTCTGCTCCTTCAGGCGGCGAAACAAAAAAACAGGACAGTCCACGGGGCAAGCCGCGCCTGGAGATGCGCAGGCCGCAGGCAAGAGAAGAGGCCCGCCTACGGCCGCAGGAGACATCAACAACGGTGGAGCAGAAGGTGGGACCGGCTCAGACTGTGACAGAGAACATCACTGTTCATGAATCTTCTACCCGTAACGCCCCGGCAAGCGGGATAGGGCTCGAATCGGGCGCCGCAGGCGGTTCCGGCCGGGGGAACGGCGCAGGTGAAAGGAATACAGGATTCGGCTCTCCCAGCGGACCAAAGTTTCTGCATCGAGAGATACCGGAATATCCCTTTCTGGCAAGAAAAAGAAAAAAAGAAGGAAAGGTTATTCTTGCGGTAGTCATCGACGCGACGGGAAGACTTACCGGCGCCGAGGTCATCGAGGCATCCGACAGGATGTTTGCCGAAGCCTCTCTGGAGGCGTTGAAGAAATCGACTTTTCTACCGGCCAGAAGAAACGGCCGGCCGGTGACATCCAGAGCAATCTTGCCGATACGCTTTTCCCTCACGGAGTGAGTGGCGTGACCCTTCGATCGTTTACTGAAAGAGGAGGACAAGATGTGGCACATTCTCGTAAAAGGCGGATGGATGATGATCCCCATCGTTCTCTGTTCGCTCGTAGCGGTGGCAACCATTATCGACCGGTTTCTTTTCTTCAGGCGCATCAGAAAGAAAAATCGGGGAGAAGAAGTCATAGAACTTGTCCGCGAAGGACAGATTAAGAATGCCCGGCAGATTGTCGAGTCGGAAAAAATACAAAGCGGTCTGCCCATCATGAAGGTTCTTTACGCGGGCATTACTCATCCCGTCGAACCGGAAGGCGCCATGGAAGCCGCAGCCGTCGTCGAGGTGTCGGCCATGAAGCGGGGTCTCGCGGCGCTCGACACGATCATCACACTCTCGCCTCTACTCGGCCTGCTGGGCACTGTCATCGGCATGATCAACGCCTTCAATGTGATGGCCTCCTCCGGTCTGGGACAGCCCCACGCCGTTACCGGGGGTGTTGCCGAGGCGCTTATCTGCACGGCGGCGGGAATTTCCGTGGCGGTCGTGGCCCTCATACCCTACAACTATTTTCTGGCCCGCATCGAACGAGAAACGGATCGCATCGAAACAATGGCAACACGCCTCGAACTGGCGCTTGGCGTCTCCGCCGGCGCACAGCGCCGGCCGCTCATAGAAAGCCGAGAAGCGGACCTGCACGGCTCAAGGCAGGGGGTATCGGTATGAAACTGAAACGCCACCTCACCAGGAAGGCCCGCATCGAGATCATCCCGATGATCGACACCATGTTCTTCCTCCTCGTCTTCTTCATGGTGGCAACCCTGTCCATGACTGTGCAGCAGGGGCTTTCCGTAAACCTCCCACATGCCGTCACGGCGCGCAATGAGGTTCGCCAAACGGCGACCCTGACGCTCACGAAGGAGGGAAGGCTTTATTTCAACAAAGAACCGGTTTCCTCCCCGGAAGAGGCGGCTTCGCGCGCTGCCCGATGGAAGGAGACCGTGACGGAGGCCGTCGCCGTCATCAATGCCGACCGGTCTGTGGAACACGGCAGCGTAGTCGCGCTCATGGATGCGATGAGAAGGGCCGGCGTGACGAGGATGGCCATCGCCGCAGACCCCAACGATATTTCGGAAACTGGTGAAAGGAGGTGAGCAACCAGGCTTCAGAGACGTTGTCGTATTGCCGCGGCAGCGCATGCCGGGCGTGCCGTACTGAAACCGTGAAGAGAAGTCAGGGAAGAGGAGTGTGAATCTCCCGCTGCCCCGCAGCCGTGAAGGGAACGAAAGCCCGAAACATCAGACGAGCCACTGTCCGGCGCAACAGCCGGATGGGAAGGCGGGCAAGTAGGCATCCGAAACAGCGATCGCCCTCAAGCCGGAAGACCTCTCTCTTTCACAATCATAATTCTCAATGATTATTTCCCGAGGGAGGAAAGGAAAATTGGAAAAAAAGGACTCATTCACGACAAAGGAACTGACTTTCTATCTTATCGTATGCCTTTTTACATGCCTTTGCGCGCCGCCCGGCGCGCCTGCCGAAGAGGTGTCTGCCGATAAGGCGGAAGGAAAACACGTATCGAAGATGGAAGAGGTGGTCGTAACCGCTACCAGGGTCGAGGAGCCGAAAAAGGACGTCTCCTCGTCGGTCCAGATCATCACCGCCGAGGACATCAAGAGTTCCACAGCAAAAGACGCGGGCGACCTCATTGCCGAATCCGGCGTCGGCCACGTCCATAAGTACAGCGGCGCCCTCACCAGCATGATAGAAATAAGAGGACTGGCGACCGATTCCATGAGCGACCCCCTGAACAGCCGGGTCCTCGTTCTCATCAACGGCAACAATGCGGGCACGGTCAATCTCGCAAAGATACCCGTCGACGACATCGAACGAATCGAGATAGTCAAGGGGCCGGCCTCCGTCCTCTACGGTTCATCCGCCATGGGCGGCGTCATCAACATCATCACCAAACAGGGGCGGGACGGGTTTCATGGTTCCGTGGGGGGTGAAGGAGGTTCGTTCGGTTACTGGAAGGCCGGCGCCGAAGCGGGCGGAAAAGAAGACCGCTTTGACTATTATGTCACCGCAAGCCGGTCGGGACAGGGCGACTATCGGACCCCGGACTTCGGCAAGATCGAGAACTCAGGCTATAAAGACGAAACCGTTTCAACCCGTTTCGGCTACAAGCTGTTCAACGACCACCGCGTCTCCGTCGGTTACCAGCACTGGAAAGGCTGGGATATCGGGACTCCCGGACCGACATACGCCTCCGACCCCGACGACTACAAAGACATAAAGCGGGACGCCGTCGACGTCGGCTATCAAACCCCCTCGTTCCAGGCAAAGTACTACTGCGTCTGGGACAGGGACGAAGACCACAGCACCCCCTTCTGGGGATTGGGTCCCGGTAATTCATGGATCAATAGAACCGACAGGGATTCACAGGGCGCAAACCTTCAGAAGACCTTCTCCGTCGGCGGTCAAAGGGTGGTCGTGGGCGGCCAGTGGGACAGGGTCGAGACGACAAGTTGGAGGAACGAGGGCGCGCCCTACTACCCTGATTCCCGGTACGACAGCTACGGTGTCTTCAGTGAGGGACGTCTCAGCCTTTTCGATAAGAAGTTATTGCTGAACGCCGGCGTGCGCTACGATTACTTCCAGGACGAGATACTAGCCACACCGGGAATTGCCGATCTCAAGCCCCGAAAAGAAAACCTCGACCACGTCACCGCGAGGGGCGGCGCAGTCTATAAATTGACCGACGCCCTGAGCCTCAAGGGCAACGTCGGGACCGCCTTCCGGGCCCCGGCGCCCATGGAACTTGCATCCGACTACTACTCATGGGGAACGCACTACCTCGGCAACCCCGACCTTGAGCCGGAGGAGAGCATCACGTACGATGCCGGGGTCGACTACTCCAGGGGACCTTTCAAGGGCGACCTCACATTCTTCCATACGGACTTCAGAAAAAAGATCGTCCGCTACTATGACACCTCGCTCGCAGCAAGCACTTATAAAAACGCCGACAGTGCGACCCTGCAGGGGCTGGAGCTGGACGCCGCCTACGACATCGGTCATGCGCTTGGGATAGGGGTGATCCTCGAACCCTTTGCCAATGTCACCTACCGAACAAAATATCTCCAGGAAGTCAACGGCATCGAGAGTCGGCTGACCTATACGGCCAGGTGGACCGCCGCCTTTGGAATGCGGGTCGGACAGAAAAAATGGGACGGACGGCTCATCGTCAATTACCGGGGGCAGGAAGACGTCACCGACTTCAATTTTTCTTCGCCGACCTACGGTCAGACCGTAGAAAAAGGTGACTTCACCGTGGTAAGCCTGAAAGGGTCTTACCGGCCTATCAAGAACCTGGAATTGACCGCCTCGATCGAGAATCTCTTCGACAGGCAGTACGAGTACGTCCTGGGCTACCCCATGCAGGGTATTATTTTCGTCGGCGGGGCCAAGATACTTTTCTGAAGGCGGAGAGGCGGCCCCTACGGGCTTCGATACAGGACCCGCGGGGCCGCCGAACAACAGGGGCAACAAGGTCATGATGAAGCGACGGTTGAAAAAAAGCAGGCGGATCCTCCAACTCCTCATTTTTTTCCTTCTCTGCTCCGGCTGCGGGACTCCATCCGACCCCCCCTCTATAGGACGGGCCTGCGAAAGAGAACCCCAGGGCGAACGCCCCGCGGCAACGGCGTCAAATCAGTGCCGCATCCGCTATGCCAAGGGGTTTGACGTGTCGTATCACGACGGCTGCAAGATCGTCACGGTCTTCGAACCGGGTCAGGCTCCTGGTTCAAAAGGGACAGCGACGTTCGTGCTCGTTCCCAGGGGAACACGCCGGTCCCTGCCGGTCGAGCCGGCAAGGGGCGCGGTCATCGAGATTCCCGTCCGACGTGTCGTTCTCCGCTCCGCCTCGCACGCGCCTTTCTTTTCCATGCTCGGGCTTGCGGACCGTATCGTCGGGATCACCCAAGGGAAATACGTGAACGATCCGGAAGTGTCTGACCTCATCCGCCGGGGCCTTATCGCCGAGGTGGGAGTCGGGTCGGGCATGACGTCCCAGTTCGACATGGAAAGGCTGTTTTCCTTGCGCCCCGACCTGGTGCTGAGCTGGTGGACGAATAATCCGGCCTATGCCGCCCACATCAAGGCTCAGGAGGCGGGATTGCCGATCGCGCTCCTTTCGGACTACGAGGAGAGTTCTCCCCTCGGCCGGGCTGAGTGGGTCAAATTCGTCGCCGCCTTCTTCGACGCCGAGGCGGCGGCGGAACGTGTCTTCGACGATGTCGAGCGGCGCTACCTCGCCATGGCCGCAAAGACCCGGGGGGTTCACCTTCAGCCCACCGTTTTGTACGGGAGCTCCTACCAGGGCTCCTGGTACATCGCCGGCGGAAAAAGCTATTTTGCCAACCTGGTCCGAGACGCGGGAGGGCTGTACGTATGGGCTGACGACAACAGCACCGGCAGCAGGCCCGTGAATGTGGAAACGGCCATGTTCCGCGGCCGGAACGCAGACTATTGGTTCACGCAGAACCAGAATCATTTTTCGCTGGCGTCCGTGGCCGCCGAGGACAGCCGCTACAGACTTTTCCGGTCCTTTCAGGCCGAGCGCGTATACAGCAATAATGGGAAGATCGGTCCCGGAGGGGGCAATGATTATTACCAGGCAACCGTGGCCCGTCCGGATCTGCTGCTCGCAGACATGATTGCCATCCTGCACCCGGAATTGCTTCCGGGGCATAAGCTGATCTGGCACTTACACCTGCCGCCGAACATGCCGGACGGCACTGATGGCTTCAGAGCACGGGGAAAATGAGCAAGGCCTTTCATAACGGAAAAGGCATCGTTTCGAAGCAGGAAATATCACCCACGTCGATTTTGGGAAACCCCTGAAAGGAATTCTATGACAAAAAGCCGGAGCGAAACGCATATATCATCAACCTTACCGGGGACGCTGCCACAGCCTTTCCTGCCGCGCACGGGACCCTTCGTGTGGGGAGGCATGTTTTTAGCGATGGCCGCGGCTTTCACTCTGGAGCTATCCCTCGGATCGGTTTGGATTCCCCTGAAGGCTGTCGTGTCGATTCTTCTCGGTCAGGCCGACACGACGGAAGACTGGCGGCAGATCGTGCTTCTCTTCCGGCTCCCCAGAGCCTTGACCGGCATCTTCGCCGGAGCTGCCCTTGGTATTGCGGGTCTCAAGATGCAGACCCTCTTCCGCAATCCTCTGGCGGACCCTTTTGTCCTTGGGATCAGTTCAGGCGCCGGTCTCGGCGTCGCCCTGGTGGTCATGGCCGCCAGCGGTCTCAAGTGGAACATCTTCCTGGAACGGGCAGGCTTGGCCGGCAATATCTCCCTCACACTGTCCGCAATACTCGGCGCAACGGCGGTGCTCGGCATTGTCTTGAGCGTGGCCCGCCGGGTGGAGAGCAATCTCACCCTGCTGATCGTCGGTCTTATGTTCGGATACATCACCGGCGCAGCCGTTCAGGTACTGATGCAGTTTTCCCTGGAGCATCAGATGCAGAGCTATATCACCTGGACCTTCGGCTCCTTCGGCAGCGTCACCTGGGAACAGATGGGTGTCTTTGCGCCCACCGTCCTCTGCGGCCTTGCCGTAGCCTGGGCGCTTGTCAAACCCCTTGACGCGCTGCTCCTCGGAGAGGGGTATGCACGCAGCATGGGGGTGAATGTGCGCCTCGTGCGTTCCTGGATCATCGGCGGCGCCTCGGTGCTCGCGGGCGCCGTCACGGCTTACTGCGGGCCGATCGGTTTCCTCGGGATCGCCGTGCCCCACCTGGGCCGGGTCCTCCTCAAGACATCGGAACATCGCCGGCTCGTTCCCGCGGTCATGATCCTCGGGGCGACGCTGGCGCTCCTTGCTGATCTTATTTCTCAGGCGCCCGGCACCCAGATGGCCCTTCCCCTGAATGCCGTGACGTCTCTGATAGGCGCGCCCGTCGTGATCGTCGTGATACTGCGGCGCAGGCACACGATGGAGGCGGACGGATGAAAGAGAACCCGATTCTGGAAACGAGAGGACTTGCCATCGGCTACCGGCACCACAGGCGCCCGGTGTGCGTCGTCGCCGAAGGCATCGACGTCGCCCTTTCAGCGGGGCATTTCGTCTGCCTGCTGGGACCCAACGGCGCGGGGAAGTCAACCCTTATTCGGACCCTTGCCGGAATGCAGGCGCCGATCGAGGGGACGATCTTCATCGCCGGTAAGCACCTGCACGAGCTTTCGGCACGCGCGCTGGCGCAGCGGATGAGCCTTGTCCTGACGCAACGCGTCGCCGTGGGCATGATGCCCGTCTTGTCTTTCGTGGCCCTGGGGCGCCATCCGTATACCGACTGGATGGGCCGGTTGAGCCGGGAAGACGAGGCGGCGGTATCACGGGCCTTGGCGGATGTGGGCATCGAGGCGCTCGCTCACAGGGCGGTCTGCGAACTGAGCGACGGGGAGAGGCAGAAAGTGAAGATCGCCAGGGCTTTGGCGCAGGAGCCCCAGGTGATGATCCTCGACGAGGCGACGGCCTTCCTCGACCTACCGCGCCGGGTGGAGTTGATGAGCCTGCTCAAACGCCTCGCCCACGAGAGCGGCCGGGCCGTACTCCTTGCCACCCACGATCTCGATCTTGCCCTGCGCTCGGCGGACCGCCTCTGGCTGCTGCCGTCGGGTGGACCCCTACGAGAAGGCGTCCCCGAAGACCTCGTTCTGGATGATGCCTTTTCCGCGACCTTCTCCGACGGGGCCATCGACTTCGATAAGGAATCCGGCGCCTTTGTGGTTGTGGGCCGGGGAAAAGGCACGGTGTCGCTCCATGGGGACGGAACGCCGGCTATGTGGACCTACCGGGCCCTGGAACGGGCGGGATATCGCGTGGTTTCAAACGGGGTAGCCGGTATCTCCGTACAGGTACTGCTGGAGAACGGGAGGCCCGTCTGGCGCCTCTGCGGCGAAGAAGGGCTTCTCTTTTCGTCCGTCGAGGAAATGCTGGCGGCCCTGGATGAATAACTACACAAGAAGCAAAATGAGGAAGGCGGAATCTACAGAGAAACGGGGATGCCCCTTTCTCGCAGGTATTCCTTGATCTGCCGGATGCTGAGGATGCGATAATGCAAGACCGACGCGGCGAGCAGGATGCTTGCGCCCCCTTCCTTCACGGCGCGGTAAAAATCCTCCAGCTTCCCCGCGCCGCCCGAGGCGACCACGGGGATCCCAACGGCGCCAGAGATAGCCCGGAGGAATTCAAGGTCGTAGCCTGCCTGCGTCCCGTCGCTGTCCATGCTCGTCGGCAGGATCACTCCGGCCCCCCGCGCCTCACATTCCTTCGCCCACCGGATGGCATCCTTGCCGGTCGGAAGTGTACCCCCGGAAACGACGAGCTCGAACCCCGACGGCATGGCCTTGTTGCGCCTTGCGTCAACGGCCACGGTGATGCGCTCACTGCCGAACCGGGCAACGGCCTCGCTCACCAGCTCCGGGCGCTTGACGGCCGCGCTGTTCATGGAGATCTTGCTAGCCCCCGCCGCCAGGAGCAGTTCGATGTCCTCCAGGGACGAGATGCCCCCACCCACGGTGAGCGGTATCGTGATGACGGCGGCGACACCCTTCACCCATTCGAGCCGGGTCTTACGGTTCTCGAGGGTGGCCGCGATGTCGAGCATCGCGAGTTCATCGGCCCCTTCATGCTGGTAGAATGCGGCGTTCTCCACCGGGTCACCGGCGTCTTTCAGGTCGACGAAATGAATCCCCTTCACCACCCGACCGTTCTTCATATCCAGGCACGGCATGATCTTTACGACGTCCATGGCATCCTCCCCCTTCAGGTCTTTCGTGTTTCAGGCGGGAGACCATAATAGAAAAACGAGCGGGGTGTCAAGAGAAAGCACCACCGGAACCAGGCCTCGCCGGCCCGAAGGTAGGAAACAAACCTGAACTTAATGGAATCATTCGTGAAAACCGAAAAACGCTCTGCCGGGATCGACCAAGCCTGCTTACTCTGATACGGAACTTCTGGAAGAGAACGACTCCTGCAGTGTTGATGGGAGAATAGGCCTTGCCATCGTCGCTCTTTATGCGGTAAAAAAAGGCGGCCCCTGAAGAGCGTTCCTTGGTGAACGGTGCCATTTCACGATTATATCGGGGTGTTATCTTTTGACGGAATTCGTGGATTATATCAGCACCTGGTCCGTGCTCAAGTGGGTGGTGCTTGTTCTCGCCGCCGGTTTTATCGGCCATTTCGGGCGGATGATGGCCGAAGCCATCATAGCCAGGGCCAGGGTGCGTAGAAGCCGCAAGGGGGAAAGACCGCATGAAGAAGACACGGTAACGACAAATAAACTCGATGATAGGACCGTCGAGATAACCGATCGTGAAGGCGCCGCTGCCAAGCCGCCCTCTGCCGAATCAAACCGCTTTGCGGCTGCCGGCCCACAGCCCCTGGACAAAAAAATGCTGAAAACTATCGCCAAAGCCCGGAAAAAAGAGGCAAAAAGCAGACTGAAACAGAACAAATAACGTCGCCACCCGACCGCCATGCCAGGCCGTATCGGCCCTCGTTCTTTCCAGACACGTTTATAACTTCCATTGAGTCCCTTCTCGGCCGCTTCGGTGGAATACGGGACGCCCTTTACATCTTTATTTTTAGGAGCTCGTCAAATACACATCCTTACTCCGGCTTACCTTGGCATTAATGACCTGATCGTCCCTTTCTCGTCATGCACATGTAAACACGTAAAGGGCGTCCCGTATTCATCCTAACGCCTCTGCTTCTCGCCTTATCTTGCACTCCCCGTAATAAGAAACGCCGCCCAGTAATAAGGATGGGCATACTGCCGCTTCGTTTTGATCTGCGCCTGCCTCAAGGCCTCGTCCTTGTCCATCTTGGATAAATTGCTGTAGAAGGCAACCATCAAGTCATGGGTGGCCTTGTCGTCTACCTGCCATAGGCTGGATAGAAGCGAGCGCGCTCCGGCATAGAGGAAACCACGCGTGAATCCGACGACATCATCGCCTGTCGCAACCTTTCCAAGGGCTGTCTCACAGGCGCTCAGGCTGACCAGGTCGGCCTTCAATGAGAGTTGATAAATGTCACCGACCCTCAACAGACCGCTCCCTTTTCCATCGGCCGCCAGCAACAGTGCTGAATCGAGAGGTTTCTCCTGATCGAAGACGCCATGGACCGCCAAATGAACAAGGGAATATCTCTCTCCCCACGCGAGCAGGTTGGCCTTGGAAGCCTCTCCGCGCAGGAGCACCCTGGAGTTGGGAAGAATTCGACCGATCGCCAGGGCTTCGTCCTGCGCAAATTTTAAATCATATCTTTCATCATTGAGATTAGGATTGCCGAAGATCAGAGCGTTCTGCTCCCCTTGCTTTGCAGGTGACTTGAGAAAAACCAGCACGCTGGCGCTGGGAAGCATGCGGATGCTGAAGCGGTCAACCAGATATCCTTTGCCGTCCGAAAGAGCGGCAAAGGGGAGATAGTGCAGAGGCCCGTGCGGAACTACAATCACTTTGGTTGTTTTGATCGAGGGCATCGCCGGCGCAAAGAGTTGGCGGTACAGAGCTCTGCTCTCTTCCTCGAATCCCGCATTGTTGCGTTCCGCAATATGCTTGCGCAACATATCGATACGCCCTTCCAGGTCCGCTGCCGGAATCCTTTGCGCCGTAACCACCTTGGGGGTGACCACAAAGAGATACCAGTCTTGCCCGGAGCAGTAGTATTCAAGCAGGGTCTCGTCATTCTGAAGCCTGCCTTGAATGTCGGCTGTCGAGGGAGGCGTAACGGAAACAAGAGAGGCCAACTCGGGAGCTTTCTCCTGCAGATCCTTCTTCAAGGCTAAGGCAATTGAACGGGTCTTGCTTTGGCTTCCCTGATCATCGATTGGGGCGACCACGGCCAGATCGCGTTCCGCCTTGTCGAGTTCGGCAAGTGTTGTCTCGACCCTCTCCTTCTTGAGGCCACGGGAACCGATATTCTTCTGACTGGCAAGCAAGTCCACCAGGGCGCGGGCTTTGGAGCGCTCCACATAGGAAAAGGCCTCGGCGTACCGGCCGGCCGCAAGTAAGAGCTTCGTCATGTCGGAATACGCGGTCTGCTTGTCTCCGACAAAACCGATGCGTCC
Source organism: uncultured Syntrophaceae bacterium (assembly GCA_964597995.1). Classification (GTDB taxonomy): domain Bacteria; phylum Desulfobacterota; class Syntrophia; order Syntrophales; family UBA4778; genus UBA2207. The sequence continues at coordinate 23,366 of CAZRAC010000014.1, forward strand.
GGCCTCGGAGGTGATCGAAGAGCGCGAGGTCTCGATCACGTCGATCGCCTTTTTGAGCAGGTCCTCCGCAATGTCCCGCTGTCCGTCGGACAAAGCGATCCTGGACCTGTCTAGCAGGACGATCCAGTAGATGCCTCCGATCTGTGCGATCTGCGGATGGCGCAGAAGCTGGTCATATCCTTCCCTGGCCTCTTTGATTCTGCCGGTTTCATAGAGACTCTTCGTCAGGACAAATAGATTCGGGATCTCTTGAAAGGTCTGATCGAAAAAGGCGGTGATGAACCCTGAAACTTTAGCGGCCGGATTCCGGATGGCCTCCAGGGCAAGATCGTATTTCTTCAGGGCCATGTAGATCCGGGCCAGCGCAATGTACTTGGCGGCACCGTTGATTGCGTCAGCGGAGACACCTTCCAGCTTCCGGGCAGTGTTTCGCCCCTTGGCCGATTCTCCGGAAACGGCATAGGCAACGCCAAGGAGGTTGTAGATATCGATGAGCTGGGAGGTGTAGAAGCCCGCTCGGTCACGGCCGCCTTCGTGCAACAGCTTATAAGCCAGTTCCCCTTCGTGGATCGCTTTCTGCGGCTCACCCTGCTCCAGGTAGACCGTACCCCGAAGGATCTGAGGATAGACGGTCAGATCGGAACCTACATAGGATTTGTCTCCCGCATCAATCCGCTTCTGCATCAAATCGATGGTCGCCAGCGCCTTGCTGTAGTTTCGGACACTGATATAGGAGGCGGACAGAAAATAGAGATCGAAGGCGGAAACTTCCTCGCCCGCATCGATACTCGGCTGAAGCACATCTATGATCTTGTGAATCTGCTGCTTCTGGGCATAGCGGCTGATCTGGATGTCCTTCGAAAAAGAGCAGGACATCAAAAAGCATAAAGAGAGCAATAGAATCCATGTTGATAGAAAATCTTTTTTAGATATCATGGCATCTTCTCCCGTTGGCTTGGTTAAGAGAGCCACCTGTCAGCTGCTGGGACAGGATAGGGGACGCCCTCGTAAAAAATCTAAAAACGTCATGCCGAAATCGATTAAACCTGCCCCGTACTCAATACGAGACACCTGAAAACACTCCTTCATGTCATTCCGACCCGTCACCCCAATGAAAATCGGGGCGGAATCCAGAACAGATTGAAAACATTGGATTCCGCCGCCCCGAGTACGGGGCAGGTTAAAGTCAAGCACGAAATGACAGTAAGGCGATTTAATCACAAAGTCAAAGTCCTAAATACAGGGGCATCCATAACATATTGAGCATACTGGATTCCGACGTTCGCCGGAATGACGCAAGGCGACCGAATCGTAAAAAGCCGTCGTCCGTGTTCGCGCCGTTGATGCTGTTGGGCGGCGGTTGATGCTCAACGAAGAGTCCCGGGGGCGTCTTTTTCCGTCGATCCGATGGAACGACTCGTTATACCCTTTCTCTCGATTCTTGAATTGCAGCCACTATTTCTTCGCTGCTCATCCCCTTATTCAATCCCGCGACATCAAACGGAGAGCGGCGAGTACGTTGTGGCTGCGGAACGATGGCATACATATCTCCTTTCCGGCGTTTTAACCCAAGTTCATGGTATCAAAAAAAAATACATGTATGGAAACAAAAGCTTACGGCTCGAATTGGTCAGGCCGTTGGTGCTGTCTATATATTTTCCCGACAAAAGGATAGTCTTTCATGGAGAATCTTCGATATTGCCGACCTCATCGAACTTGCCGCATGGATTCGGGAACGTCAAACTTCCCCAACTACAGGAAAGATGGTCCATACGTGCACGGGGACAACCGGACCCTTTCGCACACCTACGGCGTCACCTGTCTATCCCAAGGTACTCCGATTCCTGTAGTTCGGCGCTGAATGGGCCATCAGGGACGGATGAGCACGTTCGCCTACAAATGGATATCCGGCGAAAAACTCTGGTCATTCCATCAATTTGTTAAGTTTTCATACATGATCCAAGATCAACAATATCTTTGCCGAGCGCGATAGATGACTCCACATTATGACTTAAAATCAATTATATTGACTCCGAAGCCAAAAGTAAGTTAAGCACTATACATGAACAGGCAATCTGCCGATGAAATTCTTGATGTCATCAGAGGTATTCTCACCAAAAGCGGGTCCATCACGATCCCAGGACACGCCAAAAGGCGAATGGAAGAAAGAAATTACACTGTCCAGGATGTGTTTAACATCATCGAAAAGGGTTCCCTTGGTCCTCTCCAGACATCTGAGAAGCCTGGCGAGGAAAGATACGAGATCATCGGGAACGATCTCGACGGCCATCCCGGGGCAGTCATCGTGGAGATTTCTCCGGATCGGAATAAGATCATCCTGATCACGGTGAAAGGCGGCGTGTAGAGGAAAGGAGAGGGACTGTGAATACTTGTATTCACTGCAAGGAGGCGTGTCAGGTCATTAAGGGTAAGCCGTATCATTACACGGAGTGCGGCTTGGATAATGTATACATTCATGGGGTCAACCAGTACAGGTGTCCCAAATGCGGTGAGACGGCGGTTGAAATCCCTAAGGTCAAGGATCTCCATCTTTTGATCGGAAAGGATATCGTCTGCAAAGACGGGCTGCTCGAGGGGCAGGAGATTCGGTATCTCAGAAAAGAAATACGGTTGAGAAGCGGAGAAATGGCGGAGCTCCTGTCTGTGGACGCCGCGACTTATTCGAGGTGGGAAAATTCCAAGAAACCCATAGGGGAGGCGGAGGACAAGCTCCTACGGCTCATTTATATCCTGAACGCAGAGAACGAAACCGGGCGCCTTCTTCACAAGGGCATCCGGGCCTTGAACGTTTTAAAAAGGTACGCACCTTCCAAGAAGAAAAAAGAGAAGATTGAACTTACGGTCGCCGACTGGATGATGCTGAATAAACCCCTGTTCGGTGAAAGCGGATGCTGACAGCCGGAGAGCATTGCAGTATGGCGTCATTGAGATAGGCAAGCATTGCTTGCCCGATCAGGCATTTTCACTGCTTCATGGGCCTATTATCAGGTAGCTTGGGTTAACAGCCTTACTTTCTTATCTTTTCGATCAACATAAACGGTGTGGTCGCCGCCCTCCCGCAGGAATTCGCAGCCGTTCTTTTCGAGGAAAGCGTCCCAAAAACCCTTCGAGCTATACGCCATTCAATACATTCCCGTGTCGGTCAAGACATCTTTCTCCTCGACCGGGGCGCTGAACACCCGGTAGACCCAGACCTTGTAGGCGATCACGATGGGCACGAAGATAAGCGCCGCCACGGTCATCACCGCCAGGGTGTACGGGCTGGACGAGGAGTTGTAGATCGTCAGGCTGTAGGCCGGGTCGATGCTGGAGGGGATCAGGCTGGGGAAGAGCCCCGCAACCCCCGTGAAGGTGACAAAGAGGATCGTGACACAGGAAGCCGCAAAGGCCGCCGGCAGCGACCCTTTGGATTCAAAGAACCGGATGGCCGCCAGGGCCGCCACGGCGATCAGGGGGATCACCGCCAGCACCGGCCAGTGGAGGTAATTGTCGGAGAGCCGTGTGGCGGGCTTCGAGGCTGCAAGGAAGGCCAGAGCCACGACCAGAACCCATGGCCAGAGGCGGCGGGCCGCCTGTCGCGCCCGGTCGCTCAAGGCCCCGACCGTCTTCACTGAGGCGTAAAGAGCCCCGTGGTGGGCAAAGAGGAGGACAAAGAGAACCCCGGTCAAAAGGCCGTAAGGGTTCAGCAGGCCCAGGAACGATCCATGGTATCCCACCGCATCCATCGGCAGACCCCGGAAGATGTTGCCGAAGGCCACGCCGAACAGGAACGCCGGTAGGAAGCTCGCGACCGCGATGGCCCCGTCACAGGTCGTCCGCCAGGCCGTGGTGTCGACCTTGGCCCGGAATTCGATGGCCACGCCCCGGACGATAAGGGAAAAGAGCAGAAGCAATAGCGCCGTGTAGAAGTAGCTGAACATAAGGGCGTAAGTGGTCGGGAAGGCCGCGAAGGTGGCGCCCCCGGCGGTCACGAGCCACACCTCGTTGCCGTTCCAGACGGGCCCGACGGAGCGCAGCAGTATCCGTCGCTCCGTCTCGCTCCGACTTAGCCGACCGAATAACATGCCCAGCCCCAGGACGAACCCGTCGAGTATGAAGTAAACAGTCCACAGCAGGGCCCACAACGCGAACCAGAGTACTTGCAATTCCATCGTCATCTCCTCCTCTCCCGGCTGCTGCGCCGGCAGGCATTCGGGTTAAGCCGGTCCCCTGCGGGCATACCTGGCCAGGAGCCATACGTCCACCACCGCGAGCCCCCCGTAGAGCAAGGTGAAGCCCGCGAGCGAGCCCGCGACCTGGGCTGTGCTGACCGATTTCGAGACGGCGTCGGCGGTCTTGAGGACTCCATAGACGATCCAGGGCTGCCGTCCCACCTCGGCGACCACCCACCCGAGGAGGCCGGCGACGTAAGGCAGGGGCAGGCTCAGGAGGGCCAGCTTCAGGAGCCATGTCCGACCCGCGATGTCCTCCTTACGGGAGAACCAGACGGCCAACAGGCAAACCAGGATCATGGCTATTCCCAGGCCCACCATGACCCGGAAGCTCACAAACGTGGGCCAGACCGGCGGCCGCAGCTCCCTGGGAAAGGACTTGAGGCCCCGGATCTCGGCTTCGGGGTCGTGGAAAGCGAGGAAGCTCACCATCTTCGGGATAGAGATCAGCTCTAGGCTGTTGCGTTCGCCGGCTTCGTCCGGGATCAGGATCGCGTGCATGGGGGCCCCGCGCTGGGTTTCCCAGACCGATTCCATGGCAGCGAATTTGCTCGGCTGCACCTTGGCCACCTCTACGCCGTGCATGTCTCCCGTCATGGCCACCAGGAGCGTAGAGACCAGTCCGAGGAGGGCGGCAGCCTTGAAGGAGCGTTCGAAGAAGGTAGTCTCGTTCTTGCGCAACAGATGCCAGGCAGAAACGGCCATGACGAAGAAGGCGGCCACCGCGTAACCCGAGAGCACGGTGTGGAAGAACTCGGTCCAGGCGAAAGAGTTGGTGAGGAGCGCCGCAAAGTCGACCATCTCGGCGCGGACCCGGCCTGCGGCGTCGGTCACCAGGTGGTAGCCCACGGGCCGCTGCATCCAGCCGTTCGCGAGCAGGATCCAGAGGGCAGAAAGGTTGGTGGCGAAGGCCACGAGCCAGATAGACAGGGCGTGCACTCGCTCGGATACCTTCTCCCAGCCGAATATCCAGACGCCGATGAAGACCGACTCCAGGAAAAAGGCGACCGTGGCCTCGATCGCGAGCGGAGCGCCGAAGATGTCGCCCACGTACCGGGAATACTCGGCCCAGTTCATGCCAAACTGGAACTCCAGCGTGATGCCCGTCACGATGCCCAGGGCGAAGTTGATCAGGAAGAGACTGCCCCAGAACTTGGCCATCTTCAGCCAGGTTTCGTCACGGCTCGCGACATAGCGCGTTTCGAAGTAAGCCGTGAGGACGGACAGCCCGATCGTCAAAGGGACAAAGATGAAATGGAACATGCTGGTTACGGCGAATTGCCACCGGCTCAGGGTCAGAACATCCATGATGGAATCCTTTCCAACCTACGGGGATTGAGCATAAGCAAGGTCTATTGCATCTCTTTTAGAGAAAGGCCTCTTCCTGTCAAGCAAAAACGGACGGGGAATGATCAGAGGTAGCCCCAACCATTCGATGACGGGTTGGGGGCTACAGGTCGGACGGAAAAATGCAAATCGAAAAAATGTTACCCGCCCCGCCGAACTCGTCAGATGGGTTTCCGGGGGACGTCAGACTTCCCGCACCACGGGGTTTACGAGGTCGCCGACCTTCTCGATCGATACAACGACCGTATCGCCCTCTTTGAGAAAGACAGGGGGCTTACGCGTATAACCCACACCTTCCGGGGTCCCCGTCAGGATAACCGTCCCCGGGTAGAGGGTCAGCGATTGACTCAAATTGCTCACGATCGCCGGGACGTCGAAGATCATAGCTGCCGTCGTGGCGTCCTGCATGACGACACCGTTCAAAAGCGTCCTTATCCTGAGATTGCCGGGGTCGGGGATCTCGTCCTTTGTGACCAGCCATGGGCCGAGAGGGCAGAAGGTGTCGAAGCTCTTCCCCCGCGCCCACTGCCCTTTCTGCTTTTCGAACTGCCAGTCCCGGGCGCTGACGTCGTTGCCGCAGGTGTAGCCCATGATAAACTCCCAGGCGTCCTGGGGGCTGATGTTCTTGGCCTCCTTGCCGATGACTACGGCCAGTTCGGCCTCGTAATCGACACGCTCCGGGCCGGCTTTGGGCAGGACGATCGGTGAGCCCGACCCCAGAAGACTGTTCGTTGCCTTGAGGAAGAGTATGGGCATGTCCGGGTAAGTTATGTTGGTTTCGTCGGCATGGCTCCGGTAGTTCAGGCCCAGGGCCAGGACGTTCGGGGACGGGACGGGGGGGAGAAGTTTGCCGACGGAGATTCGCGTCTCCGTCACCTCGAAGCGGTCGAAGATGTCCCCTTCGATGATCCGAGCGTGGTGCAGGTCACCGGCGTCCGGCGTACCGTAGAAGGCCTTGCCGTTACCCGACAGGAAACGGATGATTTTCATTGCTGTTTCTCCTTCATCGATAAAGAGTACTGAGCTTTTTTACACCGCTTCCGCCATTATTATCACAGGATTCGTCGTCCCGTAAACTGAATCTTACCGGGCATTGACCTTCATTTTTCGATGGAATATACTTTTTTCGGCATAGTTATGATTGACTTTAAGATGATAACGGATTTCGAGCCGAAGGGCGACCAGCCGCAGGCGATAGAGAAACTCGCCTCCGGAATCCGCCAAGGTTATCCCCATCAGGTCCTGCTGGGTGTGACCGGGTCGGGCAAGACCTTCACGATCGCCAACGTGGTTCAGGAGGTGCAGAAGCCGACGCTGGTCATCGCCCACAACAAGACCCTCGCGGCCCAGCTCTACACGGAATTCAAGACCCTTTTCCCCCAGAACGCCGTCGAGTACTTCGTCAGCTATTACGATTACTACCAGCCCGAGGCCTACATCCCCAGCACCGACACCTACATCGAGAAGGACGCCTCCATCAACGACGAGATCGACAAGATGAGGCACTCGGCGACCCGATCCCTCCTCGAGCGGCGGGACGTCATCATCGTGGCGAGCGTCTCCTGCATTTACGGCATCGGTGCCCCGGAGGAGTACCAAGGGATGATCCTCCGTCTGGAAAAGGGGATGGAGCTCCGGCGCGACGACATGCTCCGCAGGCTTGTGGATATCCAGTATGAACGGAACGACATAGATTTTCACCGGAGCACCTTCCGGGTCCGCGGAGACGTGGTCGAGGTCTTCCCCGCCTACGAGGGAGAAAAAGTAATCCGCGTAGAGTTTTTCGGCGACACCGTCGAGGCTATTTCTGCAGTGGACCCGCTCCTGGGCAGGAGGATAGAGAGCCTGGACCGGGTGACCGTCTATCCAGGGAGTCATTATGTCACCACGCGGGACAACAGGCGGCGCGCCATCGACAGCATCCGGCAGGAGCTGGCGGAAAGACTGGCGGAGCTGAAGGCGCAGGGAAAGCTCGTCGAGGCCCAACGTCTCGAGCAACGGACGAAATTCGACATCGAGATGATGGAGGAGATGGGCTACTGCCAGGGGATCGAGAACTACTCCCGCCATCTGACGGGCAGGCTGCCGGGAGAGCCCCCGCCGACGCTCATGGATTACCTGCCGGAGGACGCGCTGCTCGTCATCGACGAGAGTCACGTGACCGTTCCCCAGCTGCGGGGGATGTACCGGGGAGACCGCTCCCGGAAGGAAACGCTGGTGGAATACGGATTCCGTCTTCCCTCGGCCCTGGACAACCGGCCGCTCACCTTCGAGGAGTTCGAGAAATACCCCCAGCAGCGCCTGTACGTCTCGGCGACACCGGCCGAGTATGAGTTGAAGAAGGCGAAAGGGCGTGTGGTAGAGCAGATCATCAGGCCGACGGGCCTCATGGACCCGGAAATAAGGGTGAAGCCCGTAGAGCGCCAGGTGGAGGACCTGTTGGGGGAGATACGCAGGCGCGTCGAAAGGGGGGAGAGGGTCCTCGTGACGACCCTGACGAAAAGGATGGCCGAAAACCTCACGGAGCACTACCAGAGTCTCGGCCTCAAGGTGATGTATCTCCACTCCGACATCGCCACCCTGGAGCGGGTGGCGATCATCCGCGACCTGCGGCTGGGGAAATACGACGTCCTCATCGGCGTGAACTTGCTGCGGGAGGGACTCGACATCCCGGAGGTCTCCCTGGTGGCGATCCTCGACGCCGACAAGGAAGGTTTCCTGCGTTCCGAGCGTTCCCTCATCCAGACGAGCGGGCGGGCCGCCCGGAACGTCGCCGGGGAGGTCATCATGTACGCGGACAGGGTCACCGACAGCATCCGCGTCAGTCTCCAGGAAACGAACCGGCGGCGGGAAATACAGCGGAGGTACAACGAAGAACAGGGCATCACACCGGAGTCGATAAGGAAATCCGTCACCGACCTCCTGTCGTCCGTCTACGAGGCCGATTATTACACCGTGCCGGTTGTATCCGACAAGGAGGAGGTGTTCCTCTCCGAGAAGGACCTCCTCACGATGATCCGGAAATTGAGGTCGGACATGAAAAGGGCCGCCGAAAACCTGGAGTTTGAACAGGCCGCCAGGATCAGGGACAGGCTCAGGGAGCTTGAAGACCTGGGGCTCGAATTAGGATGACGGCAGAAGATTACAGGAGCGTGAATACGGGCCGATGTCGATGACGGATGAAATCAAGGATACACTCCGCAAGGCCCCGCGGGACGTCGGCGTTTATCTGATGAAGGACGGCGGCGGGCGGGTACTTTACGTGGGGAAGGCGAAGAACCTCAGGAGCCGCGTCCGTTCTTACTTCGGCGGGAACGATTCGCGTCCCTCGATCCCCTTTCTGGTGTCGAAGGTCCGCCATATAGATTTCATCGTCACCAACACGGAGAAAGAGGCCCTCATCCTCGAAAACAACCTGATCAAGGAATACAGGCCGCGTTACAACGTCTACTTCCGGGACGACAAGGATTACATCTCCCTGCGGGTCGACTTCGAGCGCCCCTTTCCCCGCCTGGAGGTGGTCCGGCGGCCGGAAAAGGACGGCGCCGTCTACCTCGGCCCCTATGCCTCAAGCACGGCGGTGAAGGAGACCCTCCATTTCCTCCAGCCGATCTTCCCGCTCAGGACCTGCGGAGAGGCGGAATTCAGGAGGCGCAAGAGGCCCTGCCTGGAGTACGAGATCAAGCGCTGTCTGGCGCCCTGCGTCGGAAGGGTGAGTCCCGAGGCCTACCGGCGTATTCTCGAAGACGCCGTGACTTTCCTTCGCGGAGGAGAGAGGCGGCTTCTCTCCGACCTCCGCCGGAGGATGGTGAGGGAGGCGAGGGAACGCCGCTTCGAGGAAGCGGCTAGGACCAGGAACATGATCGTCGCCATCGAAAGGACCTTGGAGAAACAGCGGGTCGTCTCCGAGTCAAGGACGAACATCGACGTCTTCGGTCTTTGCCGTGAGGAAGGGTCGACGTGGACCTGTGTCATCTACGTCCGCGACGGCCGCCTCGTGGGCAGGAAGGCCTTCCCCACCGTGAGAAGTGATATGGGCCCGGCGGCCATCATCTCATCGCTCCTCAAACAGTACTATGACCGGGGCGTATCCGTGCCCCCGGAGGTCCTGATCCCCGTCGACATCGAAGACAAGGCCGTCACGGAAGAGTGGCTCTCGGAAAAGCGGGGAGGAAAGGTCACAGTCAAGAGGCCCCTAAGGGGAGAGAAAAAGGCCCTCCTGGACATGGCCCTGAATAATGCAAGGCAACTTTTCGAGGCGGGGAAAAGCCCCCATGAAAGCGGCGAGGCCACCTGACCCTGCCGGGCCTGAACCCCCTGGAGGCGCCGAAAAACGGCCTTTCGTCGCCTCCAGGGTCGCGCTGCGGACAGTGATGTTCATAACCTCTTGTCCCGCGTCACGGCCATGTTGTCCCGGTGTATGACCTCGTCGTAGTGTTTGTAGCCAAGGACCTGTTCGATCTTCGAGGTCTTCAGGCCCTTGATCTTCTCGACTTCCTCAGAGTTATAGTTGACGAGCCCCTTGGCGATCAGCTTGCCCTCCGTGTCGAGGCAGAGGACGGGGTCGCCCATATTGAACTGTCCTTCCACCTTCACGATGCCCGAGGGCAAGAGGCTCTTGCCATGGTGCAGGATGGCATTTCTCGCCCCGTCATCAAGGTATACCTTGCCCCTCGGCCTCAGGGTGTAGGCGATCCAGTATTCGCGGCTGTTCAGGTGGTCCGCGACGGGCAAGAAGAGCGTGCCTATCTCCTTGCCGGCGAAGATATCGCGCAGGATGCCTTTTTTTTTGCCCCGGGCGATGATGTACGGGATGCCGCAGGCCGTCACCTTTTTCGCGGCGACCACCTTGCTCCTCATCCCGCCCATCCCCACGGGGTCCGCTTCCGCTGTGGCCGCAGCTTCTATGTCCTCCGTGATCTCCCGGACGATCCGGATCAGCTTTGCCCGCTTCTTGTCCTTGGGGTTCCGGTCGTAGAGACCTTCAGTGTTGGTGAGGTTGATCAAAACGTCCGCCTCGACGACGTTGGCTATCATGGCGGCGAGATGGTCGTTGTCGCCGAACTTGAGTTCGTCGACGGCGACGGTGTCGTTTTCGTTGATGATCGGGATGACACCCCACTCCATCAGCTGCGAGAGGGTGTTGCGGACGTTTATGTACCTTGCACGGTCGGTGAGGTCGCTCATGGTGAGAAGGATCTGAGCGACGTAGAGGTTATGCTTTCCGAAGGCGTTGGAGTAGACGCGCATGAGGCGGCTCTGGCCGATAGCCGCCGCAGCCTGTTTCTCCGGCATGCTCTTGAGTTTGCCCGTGATTCCCATCCGGTGCTTGCCCGAGGCGATGGCCCCGGAGGTGACGATCACGACGCGGCAGCCCTTTCGGGTGATCTCGGCGATGTCCTCGACGAGGTTGTCGATTATGGTGAGGTCCAGCCCGTCTTTGCCCGTCAGGACCCCCGTCCCCACCTTGATGAGGACTTTTTTTACGCCGGCCATTATATCTTTTCTTAGATCCGACATCGGTAGTTATTCCTTTCTCAGTTCGAACGCCGAAGTATCTTGATTATCGCTTGCAGTAGGGTTTCCAATCCCTCGCCCGTGGCGGCCGAAACGGCGAAGGTTTCTATGCCCTTTTCCCTGAATCTGTCAATTTCTTTTTTCACCCTTTCCCGCGCGGCGGGGACGTCGACCTTATTGAAGGCCACGACCTCGGGTTTCTGGATTAAATTGTCGCTGAACCGACCGAGCTCGCGCCTTATGACTTCATAATCTTTCCGGGCGTCGCCTTCGTCCTGCCGGGAAAGGTCGATGAGATGGACCAGGACGGACGTGCGCTCGATGTGGCGCAGAAACCGCATCCCCAGGCCGGTCCCCCGGTGCGCCCCCTCGACCAATCCGGGGATGTCGGCGACGACGAAGGGCTCCGCGTTCCCGTACTTGACCACGCCCAGGTTCGGGACCAGTGTCGTGAAGGGATAGTCGGCGATCTTGGGCCGGGCGGCGGAGATTCTGGAGATCAGGGTGGACTTGCCCGCGTTCGGCAGACCGATGATGCCCACATCAGCCAGGAGCTTGAGCTCCAGGTTTAGCCACCGCTCTTCTCCCGTCGTCCCTTCCTGGGCGAACCGCGGGGCCTGGTTGGTCGCCGTAGCGAAGAAGGCATTCCCTTTCCCCCCGATACCCCCCCTGGCGACAACGACCCTTTCGCCGTCTTTCGTGAGGTCCCCCAAGACCTCCCCTGTCTCGGCGTCAGTGATCACCGTCCCTATGGGAACGGTGACAACCACGTCGCCGGCGTCCCTGCCCCGGCGATTGTTGCCGCTTCCGTGGCCGCCGCGCTTCGCGACGTGATGCTGGTGGAACTTGAGGTCGAGGAGCGTCCGGCAGCCGGCCGCCGCCGTGACGACCACGTCGCCCCCGTCGCCTCCGTCTCCCCCGTCGGGACCGCCCTTGGGGACGTACTTCTCCCTCCGGAAGCTGACGCAACCCCTCCCGCCGTCGCCGGCCTTGACGTAGATTTTCGCTTCGTCGATAAATTTCATATGACAGTCCGTCCCCTGACGGGCAACGGGGCATTGACGCCCCCCCGAAAAATTAAGCCCGAACATTCTTAACCAATTAAATATACTTTAGATTACCGGATTTATTGTGGGATTACAAGGTATGCGGGGTCATCCCCGCGGGGGTCGATGAGGTTCGACGATGACTTTGAGGGATTCTCCGGCCGAGGCAGTCAGTCTGAAGCCCAACCCGGTTTCCTCGAGGCCCAGCCGGTGGGTGACCATCCCGTCGACGGAGACCCGCCCGGCCCGCAGGAGCTCGATGGCCTCGATGGCGTCGAGGGGCGCGTTTCCGTAGGAAGGCATGAGTCTGATTTCGTTCCTCCAGAATTCGTTTATCGGGACCGGAAGCCGGACGTCCGGTTCCGTCGTGGCAAAGCCCAGGACCGTCCCCCCGCGGTCCACGCACTGCATGGCCTGGTGGAAGGCAGAGAGGGCGCCGGTACACACGATGACGAGGTCGGCGAGCCTTCCGCCGTTTGCGTCGCGGACGCGTTCCGGTATGTCGTCGTCGGCGCGGAACGCGGCGTCGGCACCGAATTCCCTTGCCTTTCCGGTGCGGTAATCATGGACGTCTGTGGAGATTATCCGGCCTGCGCCGAGGGCCCGGGCAAGCAGGATGTGCAGTATGCCGGAGATGCCGCTTCCCAGGACGAGGACGCACCGGCCCGGTTGAAGCCCGGCGACCCTCTGCCCGCGGACGACGCAGGCGAGGGGCTCGACGAAGGCACCCTGATCGAAAGAGAGCTCATCGGGGAGGAGAAAGACCCCGCGGTCGACGTTCAAGGCCGGTACCCGAATGAATTCGGCGAATCCACCCGGGTCGTAATTCGTCGTGTGGAGCGTTTCGCAGGCCGTGTGATGGCCGTACAAGCAGTAACGACAGGTATTACAGGGGATGTGGTGGGAAACGAAGACACGGTCGCCGGTCCTCCAGCCTTTCACGCCTTCGCCCACTTCGACGATTTCGCCGGCTATCTCATGTCCCAGGACGAGGGGCGCCTTCCGGACGCGGTACCACTCCAGGACATCGCTCCCGCAGATGCCGCTCGCGATGACCTTTACCAGTATCTCACCGCGGCCTATCGCCGGGATGGGCATCTCTTCGAGTCGCACATCGTTGTTGTTGTAATACATGGCGACGCGCATCGCCGTCTCCGGGGATCAGGTCGATTTCTTCAGGCTGGTGAAAAGTTTATGAGCTTCTTTCACCGAGGCGTTTTCGTGGATGATGGCGTGGAGCGCCCGCATCATGGCGACGGGCTGCGGGTTCTGCCAGACGTTCCTCCCGAGGTTCACCCCGACGGCGCCCCGCTGCATCCCGTCGTGGACGAATTCCAGGACCTCCAGTTCCGTCTCGCACTTCGGCCCGCCAGCCATCACGACCGGGACCGGGCATCCCTCGACGACCTTGTCGAAGTTTTTGCACCAGTAGGTCTTGACGACCCGGGCGCCGAATTCCGCCGCGATGCGGCAGCTCAGTGAGAGATACCGGGCCTCCTGTTTCTGGAGTTCCTTGCCCACCGCCGTCACGGCCATCACAGGGATGCCGAAGTCCTCACAGTCGTTGACGATATCGGCCAGGTTCATCAACGACTCGTATTCATAGTCGCTTCCCACGAAGATCGATACCCCGACGGCGGTCGCGTTCAAGCGGATGATCTCCTCGATGGAGGTCGTGATGCCCTCATTCGCCAGGTCCCTGCCGATCACGCTCGACCCGCCGGAGACCCGGAGGATGATGGGTTTACTCTTCGCAGGGTCTATGGCGGAGCGAAGCACGCCCCTGGTCACGAAGAGTGCATCGGCCCAGGGGAGGAGCGGCGCTATGGTCTCACCGGGTCTTTCCAGGCAGCTTGTCGGTCCCTGGAAGTAGCCGTGGTCGATGGGGAGGAAGAAACAACGGCCGTCTTCTTTGAAAAGCTGCGACATGCGGTTCTTCATACCCCAGTCCATCGTTCCCAACATGGTCTCCACCTCCACCCTCCTATTTGCCCTGATAGGTCTTGTTGAGTTCCTTGATGACCTTGTCCGTGAGGGAGTTTTCCTTCGAGGAATAGAGGGCGGCGGATTCATCCAGGATGGCCGCGTACTTTTCCCTTTGACCTATGGCCTTTACGACTTTAATGATTTCAGGGAACAGCTTGTTCGCCATAAACTGGTCCTTTGCCCGGAGCTCCTCAGCGGAGTCCTTGACCAGTCTTTCGTATTCCCTGTACTCGACCTGGTATTGCATCTCCTTTTCCTGCATGGCCTGAGGTGTCAGCACCGAGCGCTGTTTATCGAGGTTTTCTTTTGCCTTCTTGAGTTCTTTTTCCTTTTGCTGGATGGCGGCCTTCTTTCCCTCTACAGCTTTTTCTAATTCCGCCTTTATTGCCTTCCCCGCGTCGGAACGATCTATGATCTCCCTCATGTTGATGAAGCCGATCTTTTCGGCGGCCGAGGCGGAAACACTGCTCAGGAGCAGGACCGAAAAGACGATGAGGCATGGGATCAGAATAAATTTTTTCATCTTATGTCTCCTTTTGGTTGTTTTACCCCCATGAGTGCCGTCCCCGTCTTTTGCCCTTCGGTGGGCGGCGAGTTGAAGAGAACCTTAATCGTTTTGATTAAGTATGTCAAGGGCGGGTTTGAATCGGCCGCTCTTTCCCTCAGGCGTAAACCGTCGGGTCTTCGACGCCGGCCTCGCGGAAACCTTTCTTCCTGAGAAGACAGCTGTCGCATCGGCCACAGGCCTTGCCTTCCGGCGACGGGTCGTAGCAACTGTGGGTCAGTGAGTAGTCCACGCCGAGGGCTTTGCCCTTCAGTATAATCTGCGCCTTTGAGAGGTTGATGAGGGGGGCGTGGATCTTTACCCGGAACCGGCCTTCCACGGCAGCCTTGATAGCTAGGTTGGCCATCTCTTCGAAGGCCCGGATGTACTCGGGACGGCAGTCGGGGTAGCCGGAATAGTCGATGGCATTGACGCCGACGAAGATATCCGGCGCTTCCAGGACCTCGGCCCAGGCGAGGGCATAGGAAAGAAAGATGGTGTTCCGCGCCGGCACGTAGGTGACGGGTATCTCCTGACGCATCTCCCCTCCGGTCCGGGATTTGGGGACCGGGATGTCGGCTGTCAGGGCCGAGCCTCCGATCTTGCGCAGGTCGAGACGGATCAGGAGGTGCTCTTTCGCGCCGAAGGCCTCGGCGACCCTGCGCGCCGCGTCGAGCTCCACGGCATGGCGCTGGCCGTAGCCGAAGGTAAGGCTGTAGAGCTCATACCCCTCCTCGCGGGCGACGGCCATCGCCGTCGTCGAGTCGATCCCCCCGCTCGTGAGCACGACCGCCTTTCTCTTCATCCGGCCACCCTAAACACCGCGGTTTTTCTCGGGCCATAACACCCTGTGGAGCTGGAGCTGGAGCCTGACGAAGAGCCTGTCTTCCAGTATCCAACCCGCGAGCCTGCGGGGCTCCATCCGGCCCGAGAGCGGCGAGAAAAGGACCGTGCTGCCCGGACACCTTTCCCGGATCAGCGGCAACACCTTGCAGGCATACTCATAATCGGCGCGGTCGCCGACGACGAACTTGATTTCGTCTTTCTCCGTCAGTCGCTCAAGATTGCGGAAGTTGTTGCAGCCGCTCTCTCCGCTGGAGGGGCACTTCAGGTCGACGACCTTTACGCAGCGCCTGTCCACCGCGCCCACGTCCATGCTGCCGTTCGTCTCCAGGAGGACCGCGAGTCCTTCGTCGAGGAGGCGGCGGATGAGTTCGGTCGTCTCCTCCTGAATGAGGGGTTCACCGCCCGTGATCTCGACGAGACGGCAGCCGTAACCCTTCACCCGTTCGAGGACCTCCCCGATGTCCATGGCGGCGCCCTCTTCCCGGGCATATTCCGTGTCGCACCAGGAGCAACGGAGGTTGCAACCTGTTAGACGCACGAAGACGCAGGGGAACCCGGCATAGGAGGACTCACCCTGGATGCTGTAGAAGACCTCGTTGACCTTGAGGGACAATCATTCCTCCCAGTAACAGACGCCTGCTCCCGCGGTCTCGTAAACCTTGACCTGCGAGACCTTCACCCCGTCGGCGTTGAGTTTCCGCGAGAGTTCGCCGTAGAGAAACCGGGCGATGTTCTCCGAGGTGGGATTTTCCTCCTGGAAGGCAGGCAACTCGTTGAGGTGGCTGTGGTCGAGTCGGCCGACGACTTCCTTCAGTGCCTTTTTTGCGTCCCGGAAGTCGACACCGATGCCGATCTCATTCAAACCCCGACATCTGACAGATAGTTCGACGGTCCAGTTGTGGCCGTGGAGCCGTTCGCAGTCGCCATCGTACTCCCTCAGACAGTGGGCCGCCGAGAAGTCCGTCTTCACATTTATCTCAAAAAAACCGGCCATAGTTCTCTCCCTTCAAACGCTAAGTTCACCACTTGAGTCCCCGGGCGCTCATGTACTCACGGGCCGGTTTATAACCAAGCCTTGCCGATACGCGGATGTCCTTCAGGGAATCGTAAGATAGGTCAATCATACCATAGGTGACGCCCCGCATGAAATAGGACGCTGCGTCCTTCGGGTTCAGCTCGATCGCCTTGTTGAAGTCACTGACGGCCGACAGGCAATCGCCTATATTACTGTAGAACATACCCCGCCGGTAATAGGCCTCACTGTCGGTCGGATTCTTGGCGATGGCCTCGGCGAGCTCCTTAACCGCCTGGTTGTCTTTAGAGGACCTATCGAGCGGGCCGGCGGCGGTCAATTCATGCTTCTGGTCGAGCTTGACGGCCCTTGTGAGGTCCTGCGAGGCCTCTACGCGCCGTCCGAGTTTCTCAAGGAGGGCACCCCGGGTCAGGTAATACTGGGAGTTTTCGCCGTTCAGCTCGATAGCGCGTGTCAGGTCCTCGACGGCCTCCCCGGTCTTACCGAGGCGGTCCAGTGCCATTGCCCGCTGGTAGTAAGCGGGGGCAAACCTGTCATTTCTTTTGATGGCGCGCGAAAGATCGGCCACTGCCTGCCGGTATTTACCCATGCGGGCATAGACGATGCCTCGCATGTACAGGGCTGAGTCGCTTTCGGGGTTAGCCTTCAAAACCCTGTTGAAATCGCGGAGCGCATCGTTTCTCATCCCCATTTGCGCCGAGGCTATCCCCCGACGGTAGAGGGCCGATTCGTTCCGTGGGTTCAGCTTCAGCGCTTCGTCATAAGCCTTCTTCGCCTCCCGCCACCTGCCCGACCTTTCGGCGATGGAACCCTTGAGCATCAAGTCCGACTCGCTGAGTTGTCGCGCCAGGAGGCGGTACCTCCCGATGAGGCCTTCCTTCGCCCCTCCCGGTGCTGTCGTTGCCTCTGCGTTGAGAACGGCCATTCTCCCGAGGGCATCTTCCCGTCTTTTCCTGCCCTCTGCGAGCTCCTTCAGCCGTCCTTCATCCCTGCTCAAAGTCAGAAGGGACTGTTGAAGGCTGTTTAGGTTGCCCACGAAAAGTTCAGCCTCGACCCTATAAGTCCTCCCGTCCCATCTTTCATCCACAACCAGGACCTCTGCGAGGGACGGGACGACGGCGGCCATCTGCTCGGCAGTGAGGTTCAACTGCTTGACAAGGACAAGCCCATCGAGGTCGTCCCACAGCTTTCTCCAGAGACGGTCCTTCACGCCCTCCAGGGCAAGCACCCGCGCGGTCGCCCTGTCGTCCAGCTTTCCCGCCGCGTAAACGTACTCGGCCGTAAATGCCCTCTCCTGGGCATGCACAAAAGAAAAGGAGGATGCCGCAATGAGGAGAAATAACGACAGTATTTTTATGATTTTCGGCATCGGATGTACCGGGCAACTTCAAAGCGGACATTAGAGACTTATTTTTTCGCATTGTCCGGCCTCCCAACCCGCCTGTCAAGGGGAAATGACGGGACTCCAAGAATCCCTTTTGCGCCTTGTTGACAAAGAAGAAACGAAACGATAATAGATGCGACCGACGGTTTAAAAATACAGGGATCGGGTATGAGGAAGCTTTTCGGTACGGACGGCATAAGGGGCTTGGCAAACGTCCCTCCCATGACCATCGAAACAGTCATGAAGATAGGGCGGGCGACGGCCCGTGTTTTCAAGAACAAGGGCAAAAGGCACAGGATACTCGTGGGGAGAGACACCCGTCTTTCCGGCTCCATGATCGAAAGCGCCCTTGTCTCGGGCATCTGTTCCATGGGTGTCGACGCCATGACGGTAGGTCCCCTTCCGACGCCCGCGGTTTCCTTCCTGACCGTCAACATGAGGGCCGATGCCGGAATGATGATCTCGGCCTCCCACAACCCGTTTCAGGACAACGGCATCAAGATCTTTTCCGGCGACGGGTTCAAGCTGCCTGATGAAATGGAAGAGGAGATTGAACGCTTTGTCTTCTCTGATGTGAAGGAACAGGACCTCCCCACCGGAGGTGATGTCGGCCGGGCCGTGGCGATAGGTAATGCCGAAGGCCGGTACATCGCCTACCTGAAGAATACCTTCCCCCGCAAGATGACCCTCGACGGGATGAAGATCGTGGTCGACTGCGCCAACGGCGCTGCCTACAAGGTCGCCCCCCTCATCTTCGAGGAATTGGGCGCAGAGGTGATCCCCATCGGGACCCACCCCGATGGGCGTAACATCAATCTTGACTGTGGCGCCATGCACCCCGAAGTCGTCTGCGCAGCGGTCAGGAAGCACAGAGCCGACGCAGGGATCGCCCTCGACGGCGACGCCGACCGGGTGATTTTCTCGGACGAGAAGGGCAGAAAGATCGACGGCGACCACATAATGGCCGTCTGTGCCCTCGACATGAAGGCCAAGAATACCCTGAAGAAAGACACCGTCGTCGCGACGGTCATGAGCAACATGGGTTTCGATATCGCCATGAAGAGAGAGGGGATTCACGTCGTCAAGACCCAGGTCGGCGACCGCTATATCCTGGAGGAAATGTTACGGGGAGGGTTCAATCTCGGCGGCGAGCAATCAGGCCACATCATTTTTTTAGACCACTCCACGACGGGCGACGGCATCCTTTCGGCCCTCCAAGTGCTCGCCGTCATGAAGGAAAGGGGCGAACGGCTGTCCAAGCTCGCCGGTATAATGACGACCCTGCCGCAGGTACTCATCAACACCCCAGTTGCGAGGAAGAAAGACCTCGACAAGATCCCATCGGTAAAGAAGGTCCTCGATGAGGCCGAGGACGAGCTCCGGGGTCGGGGAAGAATCCTCGTGAGATTTTCCGGAACCCAGCGGATGTGCCGCGTCATGGTAGAAGGCCCGTCGGAGAAAGTCATTTCCGCCATGGCGAAACGGATCGCCTCAACCATCGAAGAGGCATTGAAATAAGCTCCGGCCGCCTTCCTGGAAGGCAATCGATCGCGGACCGGAAGCCAAGAGTTTTTCTAAGCCCTTATCAGAGTAAAAATCCCTATGCCGGTAAAAATGAGACCAGCGGCGTAGTGAAGATATTTTTCGCTCACGTGCTGGGCGACGAAGCCGCCTGCCAGGACCCCGATACCCGCCGCGACGACCAATGCGAGCGATGCGCCGAAAAACACCGTGAGTTTACTCACTTCCTTGTCGGCGGCGAACGCCAATGTGGCAAGTTGTGTCTTGTCACCCAGCTCGGCGATGAATACAGAGAAAAAAACTGTAGCCAGTACCTTCATGTCCATCTTTGTACCCCTACTTTGCTTCGGACAGAATCTTCTTCAGCTCTTCAACCGTCGGTATCTTTCCCGAGACGACGATTTTCCCATCCACGAGGACAGCCGGGGTGACCCGGACGCCCAGTTTACGAAATTCCGCGACATCGAAGACATGGGAGACATCGGCGGCAAGGTTCAGGGCGGCGCAGGCATCGATGACGTTCTTTTCCGTCGCAATGCACCTTGCGCAGCCGGGTCCGCATACTTGAATTTTCATGGTCTTACCTCCTTACTTAAAGAACATAATTTCCGAAGAACCATCCCACAAAGGTTCCCACCACGATGATGGTTATGACATAAACAAAAGATTTTTTTATACCGAAGACCCGGGCGATGGCGATCCAGTTGGGCAGACTCAGACCAGGCCCCGTCAGGAGCAACGCGAGCGCCGGTCCCCTGCCCATCCCGAGCTTCATCAACGTATCGACAAAGGGCGCCTCCGTCATGGTGGCGAAATAACTGACTGCGCCTATGAGGGTGGCGAAAAAAGAAGCCGCCACGCCGTTACCCCCCAGCCAGCCCTTGATCCAGTCTGCGGGCAGGAGCTTCCCGAGAACGCCGACAAGGAAGACCCCGACGAGGAGGAGCGGGAAGATGAGCTTGACGAACCACCAGGACTCTCTCAGTAAACTCTTGACTTCCTCTACCGTCAATGCCTTCCAGGCATACACCGACGCTACGGCCGTCGCCGCGAGCCACACAGTGACTTTATACAGGTACGACCCTGTCTGCACGACGTAATTGGGCAACAGCAGGGAAAGGAGGATGAGGACCATGAGGATGAGGTGCCGCCGGGCGATGACTCCTCCCTGGGTCTTACTTCCTCCGAAATCCGCAACCTCCCTTTTCTCGTTCTTGAAGGCATAGGTCATGACCCACCCGACGATAAAGGCCATGAAAAGGGCGGCGACAACCCTCGCGATTACCATCTCTCCGCCCAGGATATTGCCCGTATATATGAGCGATAGGATATTCGCCGAGGGTGCAACCCACAGGATTATGAAGGCGACGCCGATGGCCGCGCCGCTGTAATAAAGGCCGCTTGAAACAGGGATGACCGTGCAGGAACAGGCGGCCACAAAAAAACTGGCAAGCGCCGCCATGGAAAAAGATTTAAGCTTGTTCGCCCTTTCTCCGAGGTGGTCCAGTATTGCTTCCTGGTTGATGAAAGCTACCATCGCGCCGGCGAGCAGAAAGGCGGGGACAAGACAGGTCAGGACGTGGGTCGCAACATAATCCTTGATTGCCAGAAGACCGGCGACGACTAAATCCTCAATCATGATAGAACAACCTTATCCGATTCATATTGTGCCATTTGGCAATATACCCGAGACAAAAAATGTATCACCTCTTTTTGATCTCCTCCCGCCTGATGTCGGGGAGCTTGCCGACCAATTCCACAATATGGGGGTCATCCTCAAGCCAGTGCCTCAGATTCCCCAGGAGAGTCGCGGCATACGGACTTTCCCTTCCGTCGGAGAGCCTGTAGTTGACCCAGAGGCCATCCTTGCTGAAGGAGACAAGCCCCGCATCCTCGAGAACCCTCAGGTGCTTGGAAACGGTCGGTTGGGCGATGTCCAGTGCCGCCTGGAGTTCGCAGACACACATTTCCTTCTTCTGCAGCATCTTGATGATCTTGACGCGGTTGGGGTCGGACAAGGCCTTTGTCACTTTGATGAAGTCCCTCATTCCCATCACCTCATATTGCTATATGGCTATATATAACCGAAAGGGGTAGATGTCAAGAAAAACTGAATCGCCCTCGTTGCCTAAAAAACCCTTGACCGATACCCCCTGGCTATGTGTAATGCCTCTGCGTCAAAGAACTTCTTTCCGAAAGGAGGCAAGGGATGTCGTTTACGCAGATCATCTGTGAAAAAGAGGATGGGATTTTCTGGATTACACTGAATCGCCCTGAGGCGATGAATGCACTCACGCCCGAAATGCTCGAAGAATTGAGGGAGGCCATGATCTCCGCCGAAAAGGACGAAGAGGTCAGGGTGGTCGTAGTCACGGGTGCCGGCAAGGCTTACTGTGCAGGCCTGGACCTCAAGGTCTTAGGGGCCAGGAAGCTCGAAAAGGGTGAAGTGGGGCCTATCGTCGACATTCCCGCAAAGGCACTCATAAACACCGTGAAGAATCTCTCAAAACCGGTGATCGCGATGGTCAACGGGGCCTGTATCACGGGGGGTTTGGAGTTGAGCATCAATTTCGACCTCATCGTCGCCTCCGAAGATGCCCGGTTCGGGGATACCCATGCACGTTGGGGACTCCGGCCGAGTTGGGGCTTAAGCCAAACATTCCCGCGGCGGGTAGGGCTGATGAAGGCAAAGGAGCTTTCGTTCACAGCAAGGCTCTTCTCGGCAAGGGAAGCCGAGGAAGTCGGCCTTGTGAACAGAGTCGTTCCCGCAGATAGATTGAGACAAGAGGTCAAATCCTTGGCTGAGGGCATCATGAAAAACAGTGCCGACGCAATCGCCGCTATAAAAACCCTGTACAATAAAGGGATTGCCCTGACCGAAGCGGAGGGCTGGAAACTCGAAGAAGAGATGCATTTCGAGATCAGAGACACAAATGAAAGGCTGCAAGATTTCCGTAAATAGATTCGCGCCTTGCCCGCTGCACCGAAAACCGGACCCCCAAAGGAGGCCTCGACTGCCGTCGAAATAAGCCTCTTAGTCGACGGTTTCGTGTTATTGGGGAAAAGCGGCTTTTACTCCTTGTAAAATCAGCCCGCTTGTGGCATTGTCAACCCCATTTTAAAAGGAGGTTGACAATCATGAGGTGGGCTTTATATGCTTTCTTTGCCGTAGTCATACTTGCGCAAATGCCCGGCGAGGCCGAAGCGGTTAACTTCTATGATGGGGCTCGGGCCCCCGAGGGGCTTTATTTGCTGACCTACACCTCCTTTTACACAGCCGACGACCTGACCGACTCCCACGGGAACACAGTCAAAAGCGACTACGGGCTCTCCAAGGCGGAGGAGTTGCTCCGGTTCTGTTACTACACTCCCAACTTGGTCCTCACGGCCCTTGCGCCTTTCGATTACTTGGAAATCGATTCCCGGCACCAGAAATCTTCCGGCCTCGGGGACATAAGCGTCGGCGCCGGCTACTTCCTGCCTATCAAAAGCGTTGATATCCTGCCCATGCTCTTCATTAAACTCCCCACGGGGAAATATGACTCGACCTCGGCCGCCAATGTCGGCACAGGCCAGTACGATATAAAGCCCACGGTTTTTCTGTATAAGGCCTTCGGGGATTTCAGCATCGACGCGGCGGTCAAGTATTTCTTCCGGCTCGAGAACCACGACAATCACGTCTCGCCGGGGGACGAGCTTCACCTGCAGTGCCTGCTCGGGTACAACGTGACCGACAGGTTCAAGTTAGGGCCGTCCTTTAACTGGATGGTCAGTCGGGACAAGAAGCTAAACGGCGTTAAGGTCCCGAACAGCGCGCGGGAGACCTTTTCCGCCGGGGCCGATTTTTACTACAGGTTCTCGAAATTCAGTGTGACCTTCACCTATCTTTATGATGCCTATGCGGAGAACAGTACCAAGGGCAGCTTCTTCCAACTGAAGACGGTCTTCCGTTTCTGACCTGACCGTTTGCCGGTCTGTTGTACCCCGTAAAAAATAGAAACTCCTCGTTGGAAATGGGTTCTCAGAATCTCCTTGACAGACAGAATTTGGGCATTTTACAGTCCAACCGGCGGAATTCTTCAATATTTAAACCATCACTGTCCGGAATAATCTGTGAATAAGTTCAACTGGTTAGTATTTTTGTCCCCATCGTTTC
>CAZRAC010000015.1:0-46682 GCA_964597995.1 uncultured Syntrophaceae bacterium
CGGGGGCAGACCGAGCACTCTTCGAGCAGGGAAAAGGCCCTGTCTATCCGTTCCGGGAAAAGTCCCTTCTCGTACGTCGTCAGGTAAGCCGCTTTGAAGTCGGCGCGCTTCATAGGTTTTGTGTATCGACCGAAAAAAGGCGGTGCCGATTCCATGCCTTGCATCGTTCCAGTTTGAGAAGCACGGCTCAGACGTAAGGGAAGATATGCTCGATGACGACATCGAAATTCATCTTCACCCTTTCCTTTCCGTCGATTATCCCCATGTGGCCCGGCAGCAGGGTGTCTACGTCCAGTTGAGAGAGTCTCAAGATGCTCCTTTTCAGGAGGACGCTGTTCCCACCGGGGAAATCCGTCCTTCCCACATTCTGGGCAAAAATCACGTCTCCCGAGAAGAGGGCCTTCCTCGAAGGCCAG
The DNA here is from genome assembly GCA_964597995.1 of uncultured Syntrophaceae bacterium. Classification (GTDB taxonomy): domain Bacteria; phylum Desulfobacterota; class Syntrophia; order Syntrophales; family UBA4778; genus UBA2207. Next base: position 417 of record CAZRAC010000015.1, read on the forward strand.
TAAAGGGCGAGCGAGCCGGGCGAATGCCCGGGTACGAGGAGGACCTGGAAGTGTTCTTTGCCGAGCGTGATGTCTCCCTCGCGGAGGACAAGGTTGACGTCTACCTCCGGGAAGGTGAGCCCGAAGAGCTCATATAGATACTTTCCGCCGGCATCGAGAAATTTGATCTCTTCTTCGTGGAGGCCGATTCCCACACCGCCGCCGTCGAACATAACGGAACCTTCGTAGTGGTCGGGATGGGAATGGGTATTTATGATGTACCGGATGTCTTCTCTCGCGACGCCGTCTTCTTCCATGCTCTCGAGAAGGTTGGGGACGTACCTTTTCAGCCCCGGGTCGACAAGGACCTTGGCGTCACCGCCGATGTAAAAGCTGTTGCAGTTGTTGTCGAAATAATCTGTCCATTCGTAAACATAGATTTCTTCGCTGATTCTCATGAAATTTCCTTTCGGGCGCTTTTTTATTGGGGCAGCAACATAAGCGGGTTTCGCGGTTTGTTGTTCTGTCGTATTTCAAAGTTCAGGCAGGGCTTGCCGTCGCCGTTTTCAGGGCGTCCGACGAAGGCGATGCATTCACCCCTCCTGACGCGGTCTCCCACCTTGACCCTCCTGTTCTTGAGGAAGGTGTAGACCGTAGAATAACTGGAGTCATGCTTGATGATGACCGTTTCCCCGTAGTACTTGATCGAAGAGGAGAACATCACCTCGCCGGCGGCGGAAGCGACGACGGGGGTGCCTTCTTTTGCGGCTATCCGTATCCCGTTGTGCTTGAGCCCGTTGGGTTGGATGCCGAACCGGGCGATGACAGTGCCCTTGACCGGCCAGATAAAGCGGACCTCGTCGGCGATTTTCTTGGATTCCGCTTTTTCCGGCGGGCGTTGTTGCGACCTGTCCTTAGGCGGAGACTCTACCGCGGGAACGGCCTGTTTCATTGGTGGTGCCTTCTTTTCTTCTCTTGCCACAGGAGGTGGGGGCAACTTTTTTTCCGGTTTGGCCTCTTCCTTCTTTATCGTTGTCTCGGCCTTTGCCGGCGCCGCCGCCGTCTCTTCCGGGTGATCCGCCCCGGGGATGAAGATCACGCTGTCGATTTCGATCAAGTCGGGGTTGTCTATCTTATTGGCGACGACGATGTCCAGGATGTCTTTGTGGTAAGCGTGAGATATACTCCAGAGGGTTTCACCCTTTTTGACCCTATGGTAAACCCCTCGGGGGTTTTCCGATTTTTTTACGACGGGCCCTGTGCAACCGATAAGAAGAGAAGCCATCAGTGCCAGAATGAACAGTTTTCCGTAAGTGGGCATGGACAATCTTCAACCCGTCGTCGCCAGGTGCCTCATCATTCTTTCCATCCGTGCTCACCGATCAGGTCCACAAACCGGCATCCCCCGAGGTTCTCCGTTTCGATGTCGTCGACATCTTCAGACATACGGGTGATTCTCATCAGATTCTGAGAGTATCGACCGCCGACGGGAATGACGAGCCTGCCGCCCACGGCGAGTTGCTCTACCAAGGTCTTCGGGACCTCCGGGGCCCCTGCAGTCACGATGATGCCGTCGAAGGGTGCTTCCTCCCGCCACCCGTACGTTCCATCTCCGACCCGGATGGCGACATTGAAGTAATTGAGTGAGTCGAGAATCTTTCTCGCCCTCGACGCCAGCGAGGCGATCCGCTCGACGGAAAAAACGCGGTCGGCCAGTTCAGCAAGGACGGCCGTCTGGTAACCGGACCCCGTCCCGAGTTCGAGGACCTTCTCCTTCCCCTTGAGTCCAAGGGCTTCCGTCATCAGGGCGACCATGTAAGGTTGTGATATAGTCTGGTTCTCCGCGATGGGGAGGGGACAGTCGTTGTAGGCCTGATCCTGGAGGGCTTCGTCGACAAAAAGATGCCGTGGGATTTTTTCCATGGCCTTCAGTACCCTCGTGTCTTTTATGCCCCTCGACCGCAGCTGCGTGTCGACCATCCTCATTCTTTGTTTTTGGAATCGGTCTATCAAAGTCTCTTCAGCACCTTCTTTTTCGGTGGTATCGGGTATTGCTCCTCTACGGATTTGTGACGGCGGAATCCGATGGCCTCTCTGGTCACGATGAGGTAGTAGAAGCGCAGTTTTGCGTATTCCCTGGCCTCATTGTACCTTTTTATATCACTGTTTATTTCGAGAAGAAATTCAACCTGTGAATGCTTGTCGAACACTTCCTTGAAGGGAAAAGGACCCTGGACATTATGGGTTCTTTCATAAAAAGACGCCATTTTTTTCTCGATTGTGTCGCCGATATTCTTTAGGCTTTCCAGGGCTGCCGAAAGACGTTCCCCGGCCCGTCCGAGGACTTCGGCCCGTTCCTGCAAGATCTCGAGGTCGGTCTTTTCGGCGTTGTCTGTGGCTATTTTTGAGATCAACTGCGTTTTCATCCCGATTTTTTGTAACATTAAGAAAGCGGATTTTCAACAGGAAAGGGGTGACTAAAGTTTCCTTTGCATTTGAAAACCCTTTCATTTAGAAAAAACTTTTGCTCGTTTTCCGACGATGTCCGGTGAATCTGAGAGAGATTTGGAGAAGGCAATGAGGACTAAAAGCACGCGTGCCATGTCGGCAGCCGTCAGGCAGGCCTACCGCAGGGGTGAAGAGGAGGAGACCTTGGAACCCCTCGTCCTTTTCGGCGGTGAAGGTAGTCCGGTCGGAAGGATCAAGAAGGGCGACTCCGTCATTTTTTACAACATCAGGGGCGAGCGGGAGGTCGAATTGACCCGCAGCCTTGTGGAAGACGGGTTTGAGGAGTTCCCCGTGGTGGAAGGGATGGGGCTTCACTTTGTCACCATGGTCGAATATCAGCGGGGCCTGCCGGTGGAAGTTGCCTTCCCGCCGGAGGGGGTTTTGATGGATACCTTGAGCGATGTGCTTTCAATGCTGGGGCTCCGGCAGGCGAAAGTCACAGAGGCCGAGAAGGCCGCTCACCTCACTTATTTTTTGAACGGCAAGAAAGGCGAGCCTCTGCCGGGTGAGGAGAGGGTCATCGTGCCCACGCGCAAGGACGTTGTCCTTTTCGATGAAGCCCCCGAAATGTCGATCTCCCGGGTCACAGAAGCGGTCGTGGATAAGATAAACGACCGGGCCTGTGACGTCGTCTTCGTTAATTTTCCGAACGTGGATGTAGTTGGTCACATCGAGAACGAGCGGGCGGTCATCCGGGCCGTGGAGGCCGTTGATGACCACACCGGGCGGGTCGTAGGAGAGGCCCTACGGGCAGGTATGCAGGTCATCGTGACGGCGGATCACGGGACCGTGGAAAAATGGCTCTACCCCGACGGCGTCGTGGACACGGGCCATACGGACAGCCCCGTCCCGTTCATCTTAGCGGGAGCAGACGTGGGCCTTACCTTAAGGAGGGAGGGCGAGTTGGCGGATGTCGCCCCGACCGTCCTCGAAATCATGGGTATTCCCAGCCCCTCGGCTATGACTGGGCGTTCACTTATCGAGGCGTGCGGGAACATGCCGCCTGTCAGGCGGAGGTTGTTGTTCCTAATCCTTGACGGTTGGGGAATAAATGAGGACCGGGCGGGAAATCTGATCGCCCGTGCCGGAACCCCGTTCATGGACGGCCTCTGGGAACGTTTCCCCCATTCGAAGCTGAAGGCGGCGGGCGAAGCCGTGGGCCTGCCGGAAGGGACGGTGGGCAATTCCGAGGTCGGCCATCTCCATCTCGGGGCCGGTAGGCGGGTTTATTCGGACAGGTCAAGGATCGACCGGGCGGTCAGGGACGGGTCTTTTTTCAGGAATACCGCCTTCCTCAACGCAATGAGGGCGGCAAAGAGAAACGGTCGCTCTCTCCATCTGATGGGGATAGTTTCCTTCTTCAGCTCTCACGGGTCGGTCGACCATCTGGTCGCGCTCATGGAGATGGCGAAACGGGAAGGTCTCGAGGATGTCTTCGTTCATGCCATGCTCGGCAGACGGGGTGAACAACCGGAGAGCGGGGCGAATTACGTCGAGATGATCGAGAAGAAGGCCGAGGAAATCGGTGTCGGCCGTGTTGTTTCGGTGATCGGACGGTACTGGTCGATGGACCGGGAGGAAAACTGGGACAGGGTCGAAAAGACCTATCGGATGCTGATAAAAGGGGAGGGTACCCCGGTGTATGGATGAAAAGGAGGGAGCGATGGAAATCAAGGTAAACGGTTCGCGGGTCGTTCTGGTAGAGGGGGACATCACGAATGAAGAGACAGACGCGATCGTCAACGCCGCCAACTCGCGGCTTGGCGGCGGCGGCGGAGTAGACGGAGCCATCCACAGGGCGGGCGGCCCGGTCATCATGGCGGAGTGCAGGAAGATCGGTGGTTGCCCTACGGGGAAGGCCGTCCTGACCACGGGCGGTAACCTCAAGGCGCGGTACGTGATCCATGCCGTCGGCCCTGTCTATCGCGACGGGAAGAGCGGCGAGGCGGCGCTCCTTGAGAGCGCTTATCGGGAGAGCCTGAAGCTCGCCTCTGCTCACGGACTCAAGAGTGTCGCCTTTCCGTCGCTCAGCACCGGTGCCTACGGGTATCCGCTCGAAGAGGCAGCAAGGATAGCGCTGAGAACGACGATCGATTACCTCAAGGAACATCAGGGTGTCGAACTTGTCCGTTTCGTACTCTTCGGCCGGCAGGCCTACGACGTCTTCGCCGGAGTTCTTAAGGAACTTGTCGCCGAAAGTAAAGGGTGAAGGTGTGGAACAATCGGCATCCGGTGGAATGGAAGCGAGGCAGTGGGTGGAGAGAAGTAGTTGACTGCGGAGGGCGTCTGACATAGTAGGCAGGCTTGACAGAAGGCATAGCTGCCCGTAAAATTTAGAGAAAAGACACATAAGTCGACAGTGGAGGGGCCTTAACGAGTTCGACGTTTTGGCCTTTTTGCTTTTCGCTGTCTGTTTTTTACTTCATCGCAGGAGAATCGTAAATTATGAGTACGAACCGTTCTTTTGAACTCGGCCCCATCCGCCCCCCGAGCGAGGCGAGGAGTCTGCTCATCCGCGTGACCCGCAACTGCCCCTGGAACCAGTGCACCTTTTGCCACACTTACAGGGGAGAGAAGTTCGAGATGCGCTCCGTGGAAGAGGTCAAGCAAGATATCCGGGCCATGAGGGAAATCGCCGACGAAATAATCGCCCTTTCCTGGAAACTCGGAGAAGGCGGAAAGATAGGTAATGCGACGGTAGACTGTGTTTTCAACAATGAGCTCTTTTACGACGAATGTTTCAGGATTGTCGCGGCCTGGCTTTATTTCGGCGGAGAGTCGGTCTTTTTGCAGGACTCGAACTCTCTGGTCATGAAGACGGACGACCTCGCCGAAGTCATCCGCTTTATTCGCGAGAAGTTTCCAGATGTCAGGAGAATAACGTCCTACTGTCGTTCACTGACGGCGGCGAAGAAGACCGTTGAAGAGTTGAAACTACTCCGTGAAGCGGGGTTGACGAGAATCCATGTGGGCATGGAAAGCGGGTACGACCCACTTCTCAAATTCATCAGGAAGGGGGCCACGGCAGAGCAACATATTGAAGGAGGTCGCAGGATCGTGGCGGCCGGAATCTCGCTTTCCGAGTACGTCATGCCTGGCCTCGGCGGGGTACGGTGGACGAAAGAGCATGCCGTCGAGTCCGCCCGGGTGTTGAATCAGATCAACCCTGCCTTCATCAGGTTGCGGTCCTTGCAGGTGAGGAAAGGAACTCCTCTGTATGACAGCATGAAAAATGGATTATTTGAACCTCTGGATGAGGATGGGGTAGTCCGGGAAATCAGGACATTCCTCGAGCACCTTGAAGGCATCGAGAGTAGGGTTGTGAGCGATCATATACTGAATCTCCTCGAGGAAGTGGAGGGAAAGCTCCCTGAAGACCGGGGAAAAATGGTCGCCGTTATCGACCGTTATCTCGGGATGCCGGAATTGGATCGGCTGGTATTCAGGCTCGGCAGGCGCAAGGGCCTGTACCGAAGGCTCGATGACCTGAATGCCGACCCTCTCCTCTACCACCGTCTCCGTGAAATAGTGACACGGTACCTCGAAGAAGGTCCCGCTACGATGGAAAGGGACCTCGACGGCGTCAAGCAGCATTTTATTTGATGTGAACCGTTTCAGGGCCTATAATTCGGCTGAATCAAGGATTGAATTGACCTTGGGCGGGGAATATGTTATGTAAAAAACCTCAGAAATTCCCAAGGAGGTAAAAAGGAAAAGATGTTCAAGGTAGGGGATTTGGCGGTATATCCCGCTCAAGGTGTGGGTGTTATCGAGGCGATAGAGGAACGCGACTTGATGGGAAATATACAGTCTTTCTACATCATGAAGATCTTCGGCAGCAACATGAAGATCATGATCCCTCTTGATAGCGTAAAATCCGCAGGGCTGAGGAGCGTAATCTCCGCCGGCGAAATTCCCAGGATTTATGAAATCCTCAAAGAAAAGGACGTCACCATCGATAAACAGACCTGGAACAAACGCTACCGCGACTATTTAGAGAAGATAAAGACGGGGTCGGTTTACGAAGTGGCAAGGGTGCTGCGTGACCTATGCATCCTGAAACTCGACAAGGACCTTTCTTTCGGTGAAAGAAAGATGATGGATACGGCGAAAAATCTGTTGATCAAGGAAATCTCTGTCGTCAGCAAATCCGAAGAAACGAGAGTCGAAGAAGACATAAATGCCTTGTTCCCGATGCGAGGCATGATGAAAGGCATTGCCTAAGAAGGTACTTCTTCCAGGGTACATGGGGAGCCAAGAGGCGGCCATGTACCGTTTTTTTTCTCTCATGGGTTCTTTGACATATTCATAACTACGTTTAATTAGAAGGATAATCTTAGAAAGGAGGTAGCATGACACAACTGGTCATCAGATTCATTTTGATCATAGCCTGTTCTCTGAGCGGTTATTTTATAGCTTTTAATTACACTTCATTCCCAGTTTCTTTATTAGGTTTATTGGCCGGCTTTTTAGTAGCAATATTTGTGATTCAGCTCGAACAGGCTATCAGGAAAGTATCCCTCAGGGTGATCTTTGGAGGCGTGATCGGAACGATTATCGGACTCCTGATCGCCTTTCTTTTTGCTTACGGGCTTAGTTTCGTCAGCATACTGGAAAGGCAGGACATCGCCCCGTGGATATACGTTCTTTTGACCTGTATCTTAGGATATCTGGGTCTTGTGATCGGTTCGAAGAAGAGCGAGGAGTTGTCTTTTTCCCCTTTCGGGACGTCGAAAGGCACCAGGCAGGGTGATTGTCGTATACTCGACACCAGCGTGATAATCGACGGCCGTATAGCGGACATCTGTGAAACGGGCTTCGTGGAGGGGACGTTGATCACTCCCCGGTTCGTCCTCGACGAGCTGCAGCACATCGCCGATTCGTCGGACTCCCTTAAGAGGTCAAGAGGACGCAGGGGCCTCGACATCCTAAACAGGATGCAGAAGAGTGTTGGGGTCAACATCGAGGTCGTGGACCATGACTTCCCGAAGATCAAAGGGGTTGACGGAAAGTTGATTGCGCTGGCGAAGAAGATGGGGGGCAAGATCATAACCAACGATTTTAACCTGAATAAGGTGGCCGAGCTCCAGGGCATCAAGATTCTGAACGTGAACGAATTGGCCAATGCCCTTAAGCCCGTTGTCCTACCGGGTGAATTGATGACGGTCAAGGTCATCAAAGAGGGCAAGGAGCAGGGCCAGGGAGTTGCCTATCTCGACGACGGCACGATGGTCATCGTTGATAACGCCGTCCGACACCAGGGGGAAACGGTGGAGGTTATGGTTACGAGCGTTCTCCAGACCACCGCCGGCAGGATGATTTTTTCCGAATTGAAAGAGGCAGGTCACGACAAGAGCACGACCGCCGGTTCCGGTAACTGAGAAGACGAAAGGCCCGGGCAGCCCAGAGCAGCCCGGGCCTTTCTGCCTTTTCCGGGCATAGCGATGAAAGTGGAAGTCATCATACCAGCGGGAGGAACAGGGAGGCGGGTCGGCGGCGAAGTTCCGAAGCAATATATGCCGCTCGGCGGTGTCCATATGCTGGTGCACACCCTCAGGGTGTTTCAACGTATGGGTGACAGGGTAGACCGCGTGGTCCTTCTTGTGCCGGAGGGGGATGTGACCTTCGTCCGGGAAGTCATCGTCGGAGGGTACGGTCTGTCGAAGGTTGACTTGGTCCTTGTCGGTGGGAAGGAGCGGCAGGATTCGGTCAAGAGGGGCCTGGATGCCCTCGGGGAGGCTGAGGCGGAAGATGACGTGGTCGTCGTCCATGATGCCGTCAGGCCCTTTGTGACAGTGAAACAAGTGTCACGGGCCGTCGAACAATGCTCATCTCACGGTGCGGTGACGCTCGCTGTCCCGGTAAAAGACACGGTGAAGGACGTCGGGATCGACGGCCTTGTTGTCGATACACTACGGAGGGATGGTTTGTGGCTGGCGCAGACGCCGCAGGCCTTCAAAAAAATGGTCCTCCGCGAGGCGTACCGACGGGCCTATGAAGAGAACTTTTACGGCACCGACGACGCCGTCCTCGTAGAAAGGATGGGCATACCGGTGAAGGTTGTGCTCGGGTCGTATGAAAACATCAAGATTACTACCCAGGAAGACCTCGAATACGCAGATTATTTGATAAACAAGAGGACGGCCGGGGGCGAACGATGAAGGTCGGATTCGGGTATGACAGTCACAGGCTGGTGGAGGGGAGGAAGCTGATCCTCGGCGGGGTGGAGGTCCCTTTCGAGAAGGGACTCCTTGGTCACTCCGACGCCGACGCCCTCCTCCATGCAGTGGGAGAAGCCATCCTCGGCGCCGCCGGGGAGCGTGACATAGGGTGCCATTTTCCCGACAGCGACCCGGCTTTCAAGGACATTTCGAGTCGGGTGTTCCTGGACAGAATCTTCGGCCTCGTGAGGAAAAACGGTTTCGCCGTGAATAATGTCGATGTCACTGTCGTTTTAGAGAAACCGAAACTCTCGCCCCACATCCCGGATATGAGAAAGACACTGGAATCCCTGCTCGACCTTCCGGCGGACAGGGTCAGCATAAAGGCCAGGACAAACGAAGGTATGGGGTTTGTAGGACGCGGAGAAGGTGTCGCTGTTTTCGCCGTGGTTTCACTGAAGGAGCTATGAAAAGAGACAAGAGGGTTAGGGTACGATTCGCCCCGTCGCCGACGGGAGACCTGCATGTGGGCAATGCAAGGACGGCGCTCTTGAACTGGCTCTTCGCCCGCCATCATGGTGGTGATTTCATCCTGCGGGTTGAGGATACCGACAGAGTGAGGACGTCGGATGTCTATGAGAGGAATATCCTCGAGGACCTGATGTGGCTGGGGATCGACTGGGATGAGGGTCCTGAAAAAGACGGCCCTTTCGGGCCTTACCGCCAGTCGGGGCGTCTGGAAATCTACAGGGGCTACCTCGAGCGCCTCGTCGCGGAAGGAAGGGCCTATCGCTGTTACTGCACGGAAGAGGAGCTGGAAAAAGAACGTGCCGGACTTCTCTCGCGAGGAAAAGCCCCGCGGTACGGTGGTCGATGCAGGAATCTCACGGTGGAGCAGGGGAAGAAGTTTGACGATGAAGGCAGGGCATATGCGTACCGCTTCCGAGTGGAGGAGGGTCTGATCGAATTCACCGACCTCATCCGAGGCCCGATGAAGTTCAACGCCGAGGATATCGGGGATTTCATCGTCCTCCGTTCGAACGCCGTACCCGCCTATAATTTTGCCGTTGTCATCGACGACTATCTGATGAAGGTTTCCCATGTTATCCGCGGAGAAGACCATCTGTCGAACACAGCCGCCCAACTGATGCTTTACGCTGCCTTCGGTTTTACGCCGCCGGTTTTCGCCCACCATGCGTTGATCCTGGGGAAGGACCGGGCCAAACTAAGCAAGCGGCATGGCTCCGTGACCGTTCGCGAATTTAGGCGTCAGGGCATCTTACCGGAAGCCATGGTCAATTATCTCGCCCTTATGGGGAGCTCGTACGGTGAGGGCCGCGAGGTCATGACGTTGGCGGAAATCGTGAATGAGTTTTCGCTCGACCGTATCGGGAAGGGTGGAGCCGTCTTCGACGAGGAAAAGCTCGACTGGCTGAATACCATGTATATCCGAAAATTGGACTTGGGAGGCCTTACCGCGAGGGTCATTCCCTTCCTGGAGGAGGCCGGCTTGGACGTCCGGTCGCGCCCCGATGAATGGGTGGAGGCGGTACTGGGGGTGGTGAAGGGAAACCTGAAACGCCTTTCTGACGCACCGTATCAAGTCGAGATATTTTTCGATGAGCATTTCAAGGTCTCAGTCGAAGCCGCGTCGTTGCTCAGGGAGAATGAATCAGGGGCGGTTCTCGCCGCCCTTCAGGAAGCACTGACGGACGGCAACTGTCCGGAACGTGGTTTTTATGCCTTCGCGATCGATTTCGTGAGAGGAAGGACGGGTCTGAAGGGAAAGGCCATTTTTACGCCTATCCGGGCAGCCGTCACAGGACGGCTCGAAGGGCCGGAACTCAGCAGGGTTTTCGACATCCTGGATAGAGAAGCCATACTCAAGAGGGTGGCAAGGGCCCTCGCAAGCGCCGGCGCATCCGGAACAAAGTGTGGCTGCGCGTAATAATGATAGGCGAAAGGGCGGTGATTAAGTACCGCCCTTTCGCCCCTTAGGTCAGAGCGGTATGTTGTTGTGCTTCTTCTGGAGCCTGACCTCCGCTTTGTCTTTGTAAGCTTCTAAGAAGGCGATGACTTTCTTTCTCGTTTCCCTTGGAGCGATGATTTCGTCGACGATCCCCATGCTGGCGGCGAAATAGGGGTTGTTGAACTGTGCTTCGTAAGCGGCGACCAGCTCCTTCCTCTTGGCTGCCGGGTCTTCAGCGGAGGCGATCTCGCGGCGGTAGACGATGTTGCACGCGCCTTCCGCGCCCATGACGGCTATCTCCGCCGACGGCCAGGCCATGACGTAATCAGCCCCCAGGTACTTGCTGCACATACCGATGTAGGCGCCGCCGTAATCTTTGCGCGTCACGACGGTGACCTTGGGGACGGTGGCTTCGGCGTATGCGTGGAGCAGTTTGGCTCCGTGGCTGATGATCCCCGACCATTCCTGATTTGTTCCCGGCATATACCCGGGTACGTCGGCGAAGGTGAGGAGGGGGATGTTGAAGGCGTCGCAGAAACGGATGAAGCGGGACGCCTTATCCGATGCCTTTGTGTCCAGGACGCCGGCGTCGAAACGGGGGTTGTTTGCGATCACGCCGACAGGAAGGCCCATGATACGGATAAAGGCGACGCACATGTTCTTTGCCCAAAGCTCATGCGGCTCGAAAAGCACCCCGTTGTCGGCGACGGCGGCGATGACCTTCTTCATGTCGTAACCTCGGGTAGCCTTGTCCGGTATGATCTTGTCCAATTCGGGGCATTCACGGTCGGCCGTATCCGTGCTTTCGCTCATCGGTATCGGGCTGTGGCAGCTGTCGGGCAGGTAGGAGAGGAGCGTCTTTATCTTGTTGATGCAGTCTTCGTCGTTTTCCGTGACGAAGTGACAGACGCCGCTTTTGGTAGCATGGGCCTCGGCACCGCCGAGTTGATCATGGGTGACCTCCTCACCGATGACGGCCTTGATGACGTCGGGGCCGGTGATGTACATATAGCTCGTACCTTTCACCATGAACACCCAGTCCGTTAGGGCCGGCGAATACACCGCACCCCCGGCCGTCGGTCCCATGATGGCCGTGATCTGCGGGATGTAGCCCGACCCTTGGGTGTTCCGGTAGAAGATGCCTGCGTAACCGTCGAGAGCGGGCACTCCTTCCTGGATCCTGGCACCGCCCGAGTCGTTCAAGGCGATAAAGGGTTTACGGGCGGCGATGGCCATGTCCATCACTTTCCATATCTTTTTTGCATGCATCTCGCCGAGGCTCCCACCGGCGCTGGTGAAGTCCTGGGCGGCTGCGAACACGGTCCGGCCGTTCACATTCCCGTAGCCGGTAACGACGCCGTCTGCGTTGATTTCTTTTTCCGCTAATCCGAAGAGGGTCGAGCGGTGTTTTACAAAAAGCTGGACCTCTTGAAATGTCCCTTTATCGAAGAGGAGGTCCAACCTTTCCCTTGCCGTGAGCTTTCCGAGTTCGTGCTGTCGCTGAATCATCTTCTCGCCGCCCATCGTCATGAGCCGCGCTTTTCGTTCCTCAAAGTCTCTTATCCTGTCTTCTGTAAGTCCCATAAAGCAGTCTCCTATTTAGGTTGATTCTGTAATCAGGTAACAAATTAAATTAACATCCCATAAGGATAAATGCAATTTAAAATTGGCTCTGATGAGGTGAACCGGAAATTTATTTCCCTTGACCTGTTTAGTTATCTAATATTATAAAAATCAACCGTAAATCAGTGTGAGATGCCGAACAGCGGGGCGAGAAGGTGAGTCCTGCCATGCCAGTATTTGGAACTTCAAAAAATATCCTGAAAGGTTGACCTACCCATGAAATACATCGACGAAATGGACATCAAAGGAAAAAGAGTGCTTTGCCGGTTTGACTACAACGTTCCGTTGGATAAAGACCTGATCATCACCGACGACACGCGGATCAGGGCGACGCTTCCTACGATCAATTACGCCCTAGATGAAAATGCCAGGATCGTCATCGCTTCGCACCTTGGGCGCCCCAAGGGCAAGAGGGTAGAAGGGCTTAGCCTCGCACCGGTTGCGCGGCGGCTCGCAAGGTTGCTGGACAAGGAAGTCAAACTGGCCGACGATTGCATCGGTGAGAGTGTCAGAAAGCTCGTTGACGGGATGAAACCCCGGGACATCGTCATGTTGGAGAATCTAAGGTTTCATCCGGGAGAGGAGGCAAACGACGATGCCTTCGCGAGGGAACTCGCGAGTTACTGCGACGTCTATATCGACGACGCTTTCGGGAATGCTCATCGGTGTCATGCCTCGAACGTGGGTATCACAAAATTCGTCAAGGAGTGCGGTGCCGGCTTCCTCATGAAGAAGGAATTGACTTATTTCAGTAAAGCCCTGGAAAAGCCCGCGAGGCCCCTGGTCGCCATCATCGGCGGTTCGAAGGTGTCGGGGAAGATCGATGCCCTGGGCCATCTGGTGAAGAAGGTGAACAAGATGATCCTGGGAGGTGCCATGGCCTTCACTTTTCTGAAGGCCCTGGGTTGTGAGGTAGGGAAGTCTCTGGTGGAAGACGACTTCCTGGACAAGGCCCGGGACATCATGAAGACCGCAAAAGAACTGGGTGTAAAATTGTACCTTCCGGTAGATTGCGTCGTTGCGGAAGAAATGAGCGCTGAAGCGGAGACAAAAATCGTCCCTGTGCAGGAAATAAATTCCAAGTGGATGGCCCTCGATATAGGACCGGCAACTATCACGCTGTTTACAGAAGCCCTCAGCAACGCGAAGACCATCGTCTGGAACGGACCGATGGGGGTTTTCGAGATCGACGCCTTCAGCCGTGGGACGTCATCCCTGGCGCATATCGTAGCCAATACGTACGCCCTTTCAATAGTCGGTGGTGGCGATACCGATGTGGCGATAGCGAAGGCCGGGGAACGCGACAACATGTCCTACATCTCGACGGGAGGAGGCGCCTTCCTGGAACTGCTGGAGGGTAAGGACCTCCCCGCAGTAAAGGCATTGAAGACTTGCGGGCAGTTGTTGCAAGGTCGGCAATGAGATTGTCGTTGTATTCCGTTATCTGCATACGGGCACACGCTGGTTCGGCGAATTCCATGGTTTTCGAACATTAGATGAAGAACCTCAAGATGGTCCTTGAGTATGACGGTACGGCTTACTACGGATGGCAGCGGCAAGTCGGTGTTAGGACCATTCAAGAGACGGTCGAAGGTAGAATACTGCTGATGACCCGTGAGCGCGTTACGCTCATCGGTTCGGGAAGGACCGATGCCGGGGTGCATGCCCTCCGGCAGGTGGCGAACTTTCGAACGACGACGGGCCTAGCGGAAAGAACGCTCCTGCGAGGTCTGAACAGCCTTCTCCCTAAGGACATCGCCGTCAAAGAAATCACAGAAGTGGACGAAGAGTTTCATTCCCAGTACGACGCGAAGAGCAAGGTTTACGAGTACAGGATCTTCAACAGCCCTACCCGGACGGCACTGTTGCGGAACTACTGCTGGCATGTTTACGGTCATCTCGACCTGGAGGCCATGAAAGAGGCTGCGGGGATGCTGCCGGGAAGGCGCGACTTTTCCTCTTTCTGCGCCTCCGGCCACGAATCGAAGAGTATGGTGCGAGAAGTTTTCGACTGCCGCCTCGAGTCCGACTGCAAGGGCATGGTCTTTTTTTCGGTCGAGGCGGACGGGTTTTTGAGATACATGGTCAGGAACATAGTCGGAACCCTTGTTGATGTGGGTAAGTCAAAGCTTTCTCCCGAGGGGTTCAGACAGGTGATGAAAGCAAAAGACCGGCGCAAAGCGGGTGTTACGGCCCCTCCGAACGGACTTTTTCTGGTAGACGTGAAGTACACATGAAGATCCTTATCCTCGGCCACAAAGGCATGTTGGGAAGCGAGCTTTTCTCGAGGTTCTCTGCCGATCATGAGGTCGTAGGTAAGGACATCGACGAATTTGATATCACCTCAGCCTATGATTGCCGGGACGTGATCGATGAAGTGGCGCCTGACTGTGTGATCAACGCCGCAGCATACACAGATGTGGACGGATGCGAAACGGACCGGGACCTGTGTTTTGCGGTGAATGCGCAGGGCGTGAGGAACGTAGCGGAAGCCTGTGGCGACTCTGTTTGTATCGTCCATTTCAGCACCGATTACGTCTTCGACGGGACGAAAAAAGAACCCTATAAGGAGAATGACCCCACCAACCCCCTCAATGTTTACGGCCAATCCAAGCTCGACGGTGAGCGTTATCTGCGCGAAATGACCGATAATTATGTCTTGGTGAGGACGGCCTGGTTGTACGGCAAGAATGGCAGGAACTTCGTCAGGACCATCCTGGAAAAAGCGGGAAACTCGGATGTGCTGGAAGTAGTTGCCGACCAGGTCGGTTCTCCAACGTACGCGCGTGACCTTGCCGCCGCCGTCCAGGTTCTTGTGGAAGGAGGCCACAGGGGTCTCTACCATCTGACGAACCGCGGAAGATGCAGCTGGTATGAGTTTGCGCTGAAGATAATCGAGTTCGCCGACTTGGGGAACAGGATAGAAGTCAGGCCGATAACGTCCGACCGGTTGATAAGAAAGGCCATGAGACCGGCGTGGTCCGTCATGAGCACGATGAAGTTCTCGAACCTGACGGGCAAGACATTGCGGTTCTGGCAGGTGGCGCTGAAGGAATTCATCGACGAGAACAAGGCCTGGCTGACGGCAAAAAGCACCGAGACCTCCCATGGGGTGGTGAAACAATCATGAAGAAAAGGAAGACGCTCTTACAAATCGTTGTGGTCGGCCTCTGTCTTGCTTTTGCTGGCGGCAGTCTTTTCGCTCAAACGAGGATTGAGGCTCAGGGTGTGGCTACAATCCACAACAACATGGTCGATGTCGCCCGCGACAAGGCCATCGACAACGCCCAGAGGGAAGCCGTTGAGAAGGCGGTTGGCGTCATGGTGTCGAGCTTTACCGAGGTAGAGAATTATCAGGTCAAAATCGACCAGATACTGTCCGAGTCCCGTGGTTTCATCAACACGTACAAGGTCCTTGATGAAAAAAGAGAGGATAACCAGTACCGTGTCACGATCGAAGCCGACGTCAGCGTAAACCGGTTGAAGGACAAACTGGAAGCGGTCAACCTGATCCTGTCGCGCAAGTCCCGACCCAGGCTGATGGTTCTGATAGTCCAGGGAGAGAAGAGGGACGAGGTTGCGGAGTCGGCCATGATAAAGCATTTCCTCGCCCAGGGATTCAAGTTGGTGGAGACCAAAGATGTCAATCGGGAACTTGGTAGGTATAATCTCACGGTCGTTGCCGATGATGCGGCCGCCGCCTCGAAACTGGGAAGCCGTTACGGCGCCGAGGTCCTGGTGGTCGGGAGGACCGAGGCCTCGACAAGTCGGTTCACCGTCAACGGGGTCGAGATGAGGTTCAACAAGGTGGACCTGTCCGCGAGGGCAGTGAAGGTTGATACGGCCGAGGTTATAGCCACGGACAGTGAGATCCAGTCCGGTCCGGGCATGGAAGATGCGCTCAAGTCCATGACCGTTGAGGCATCGGGCAAGCTCGCACGAAAACTGACCGATCAACTCGTCAACCGCTGGTCTTACGAGCTTACAAACACCACGACCATAAAACTGATTGCGTCGGGACTGAGGTCTTACCGGGATCTGGTGAAATTCAAGGAATTGATCACGAACGAAGTCAAGGGAGTGAAGGAGGTCAACCAAAGAGAATACCGTAATGGGCACGTGGAAATAGACCTGGAGGTCCGGGGAAACGTACACGGCGTAGCCGATGACATAGCCGCCTTGCGCATCAACGGCAAGGCCGTCAGGGTACAGGGTATCTCGCAGAACACGATAAAGGTCAGGGTCGGGCCGTGATGAGGAAATTTCGACTTTCGAGGAGGATAGAAATGGGAAGGCTCAGCATAAGTAAGTGCTTAGCGGTTTTTTTCTGTGTCGCTTTCGTTGTCGGATGCGCGGGGGGTGAAAGCTTCAAGAGGGGGGAACAGCTTGCTGCTGAGAGGCGATGGGACGAGGCGATAGAGTTTTATCAGAAGGCGCTTGAGGAGAACCCGAGCAGTAAAGAATACAAAGAATCCCTCGAAAAGGCCAGGCAGGAGTCCGCGAAGATCCATTTCGAAAAAGCCAAACAGTTGATGCCGGCGGAAAAGCAGGCGGACATAACCAGGCTCGAACAAGTAGTCAAGGAGGCCGACCTTGCCTACAAGCTTGACCCGCAGAACAAGGCCATCGCAGCATTTTATGAAGACGTCAACAGAAAGAAAAGCGAGTTGCAATCACTGGTCAAGACGCTCTACAGCCAGGCCGATGCGGACTTAAAAAAAGACGACTGGCTAGCGGCGATCCAGAAATTGAATAGAATCAATGAGATTTTCCCTGGTTATGAAGACACTGGCGACAAGCTTGCCCAGGCCGTCCAGCAGGCTTCAGGGGCGTACTACAAGCGGGGCATCGACCTGGAAAAGCAGGAGGACTGGAGGGGCGCAACGAAGGCTTTCAAGGCCGTAGTCGACATAAACCCGGGGTATCTCGACGCCGCGAAGCGCTATGAAGAAGCCAGGAGTAGGGACAACGTCGGTTACTGTATCAAGGCGGGTAACGCCGCCGCCCAGGCTATGGATTGGCAGAGAGCGGTCATGTTCTTCGAAAGGGCACTGGAATATGACCCGTCGAATCGAGAAGTGGCCGGGCAACTGGAGAAACTAAAGGAGAAAGCCGCCAAGAGCTTGTTCGATCAGGCAATCAAAGACGTTCAGAGGGGGAAAATTTACCAGGGCGCCAAGAAATTGGAGCTTGCCAAGACTTATTTGCCCTCTCTCCAGGAGGACACCCTATTCAAGGAGTTTGTGGCGGGAAACCTCGGGGTCAAGCTCGTCGACCGGGCCGAGCAGTATGCAGAGAAAGGCAAATGGGGCAACGCCCTCATCGCCTTACAGCAGCTCGAGGCCCTGGACCCCAACTACAAAGGCCTGTTTTTCAAGATTCAGGAAGCAAAAGACAACATCAAGAAGAGGATACGGAAATCCATCGCGATCTTCGATTTCAAAAGCCCCAGCAGCCACAAGGATGCGGGAAGGATCGTGGCCAACAAGCTCATGACCTTTCTTTACAAGAATGCCAGCGGTGACATCAGGATCATCGAGCGGGAAAACCTGGAGTCGATCCTCAAGGAACTCCAACTCGGGCAGACCGGCCTTGTCGACGTCGACACTATGAAGGCCCTCAGTAAGATGGGAGGGATCGACACCTTCGTGATGGGAGACGTTCTCCGTTTTACCTCCGAGTACAAAGATTTTCCGAGCATGAACCAAGTCAAAGTCGTGATCGATGAGGAGGAAGTGAGGAACCCGGAATACGTGGAGTGGTTGATCTTGCACAAGAATCCCTCGGAAGAGGACTTGAAGACGGCTCCTCCGAAGACCGTGACGCGGAAGAACCACCAGTTGATTTCTTACAAGACCGGCTACGCAAAAATCAGCGCGTCTATCGAGGTCTCCTACAAGTTGGTTGATGCAAGGACGGGGGAGAATCTGTTCACGAACACAGTCGCCGGGAGGTTGTCCAAAGAGGATAAGTACCAGGATGCCGTCCCTCTGGCTGGCATCAACGGGGACCCGCTCGAATTACCGACGGAGACGGACGTCCTGGATGAGCTGACTAATGCGAAGGTATCGGAAATCGGCCAGAGCGTCCTCAGGCACTTCTCGTCCCTGGAAGTGGAGTACAACAATCAGGCCCTCCTGCAGATCAAGAGGAGGAACCGAGACGAAGCCGTCGAACGCTTCATGGACGCGATCTTCGACGAGAACATGAAGGGAATATCGACGCCGGTGTCGCAGAGCGCTAAAGAGATGATAGACAAGCTGACGGAAGATATGTAGGAATGACATATGCATTATGGGTTTGCGCAGTCTTGGGCATCGAAAAGGCCGTCGATGTGTCGGGCTGGGAAGGTCATCATGGTCGCGATGTGTGTCGCTTTAGCCGCCGTCCTCGCCTTTCCGACGGGATCTGTCGCCCAGGCCAGGACTGTCAAACTCTCTGTTTTCAATTTCGGGGCCTCGAACATAGATGCTTCTTCGTACGCCACGATGGTGACCAACTACTTGATTTCGTCGTTTCGGGGTAATCCAGCTTTGAGTGTGCTCGACCGCAAGGAGCTCGAATATTTCCTCTTCCTCAACGACCTTCAACAGAATGATGCGACGGAAAACGTAATCCACATCGGCAGTAGACTTGCTCTCGATTTTGTCGTGGCGGGTACAGTGGGAAAGACCGGTTCGGCGATCACGGTAAGGTGCAAACTCTTTTCGGTCAGTCAGAAGAGGGTCCTTCAGTCATTTCTGATAAGGGCCTATGGCGATGCCGAACTGATGACGGAGACGTACAAACTGGGAGAACAGATAGCAAAGTTATTGTCGAAGGAAGCGGAGAGCCGGAAGGACGAGTCGGCGGGACTGCCGAGTCCGCCGGTAAATGTCGAGGCGAGACCGGGGAACATGAGCGTCTACCTGAGGTGGGAAGACCCACCGGGGGAAAGCCCGGCGGGCTACAAGGTCTATCGTGGCCTTTCCGAGTCGGGACCTTTTGTCCAGATTGCGCAGCTTCCCCGACGTGAGTACCTGGACCAGGGCCTTGAAAAGAAGACAACCTATTACTACCGGTTAAAGTCCTTCGACGGCAGCGGTATTCAGAGCAGTGAATCTCCGGTAGTCAAGGTGGAAACCGTCCCCACGCCCCTTGCACCGATAATATTGAAGGCTGAGGGCCACGTCAAAAGCGTGATCTTGACCTGGTGCGTCAACCCCCGCAAGAGCGACGACCCCTTGCCTTTAAAGGGCTTCAAGGTCTATCGGGCGGAATCCGCCGACGGTCCTTACACTGACACGCACAAAGTGACCCTTGAGGAAATCGGAATAACCTCGCCAGACAATGTCTCGGCGGAGGTCAAGATTGCGGTCAAGTGCCCCGTCGACGGGAAGGAATATTTTTTCAAGTTGACGGCCTATAACGAAAACAACCTTGAAAGCAATTTCTCCGAGCCTGTCAGGGCATCTTCGATTCCCGGAGTGCAGAAAATTTCGGCCCAGGGAGGCTTGATCCGTGAGGTTAGGCTGAGCTGGGTGGCTGTAGATTCCCCGTTTGTGAAGGGTTACTGGATATACAGGAGTGTGGGAGACGAGGTGGATTTTGTGAGACTGCGGAAAGTCGAGGTTTCCTATTCGACCGGTACGATAAACTACTCGGACGTCGAAGGGCTTGCCGACGAGACGCGGTATAACTATCGGGTGACCGCCTTTGAATATCCTCAGACGGAGACTGACCCGTCGCCTGTGGTGTCGGCAGTGACCAAAGGCAAGCCGCCCGTCCCCCGCGACGTCAAGGCGATAAGCGGGCTTGCCCGGAGAGTTCAGGTCGTATGGACGCCTAACACGGAAGACGACGTGGAGGGGTATAAGCTCTACCGGTCGAAGACGAAAGACGGCAGGTTCGAGTTTGTCAAGAAGGTCCCGGGGAGGAATTCCCAGGGCGTTGTGGACGAAGGAGGCTTGTTCGGCAAGCTTGAGGATCAGGCAGAGTATCATTATATCCTCAGGACCTACAACAAGGTCGACGTGGAAAGCGATGATTCTGCTGTGGTTTCGGCCATGACAAAGGCCAAGCCGCAGAAGCCGACCGGTTTAAAATGGGAGACCCAGGGGAAGAAAGTCATCCTTACCTGGTCGAAGAACCCAGAGCCCGAGATCGTAACGTACAGGGTGTATGAAATAATGTCTAGTGGCATCAAGGAGATAGGTAGGGTGAAGGATACCAGATTCTCCGTGGACGCCCCTGGTAGCGGGACGAGCAAGAGATATGTCGTCACTGCTGTCGACAAAGACGACATCGAAAGTGAACATAGCGACGAAGTAACGGTCGAGAAGTAAAAAGATACGAGACCTTTGAAAAACGCCCCTTCATGTCATTCCGACGGAAGTCGGAATCCAGAATAGATTAAAAACACTGGATTCCGTGTCAAGCACGGAATGACAGTAAGGCGATTTAATCAAAAATTCAAAGGTCTCGATACAACAAAAAAGGAGATGGGGTGCTTAACGATGAGAGGTCATTTGTTGAAAGGAATGGTCGTTGTGATTGTCGGTTTTCTCCTGTGTATGGTTGTTCCCGACGCTGCTATGGCCCAGGCATGCGGAAAATTCCAGGTCGTTGCGGGAGCTGACGACAATGCCTATCTGGTAAACACTGAGACTGGGGCCGTCTGGGTCCTTACTCATCGGACGCTGGTTTCGGGAACGGGTAGAGAACCTGTCGCGATACCTTATAAGTTTCTGTATCTGCTCCCGGAGCACAACGCGGTGCTCGATGAAGGGGGCCAGAAGGTTCCCGTCAAAGAGAGAAAATCGCGTTGACCTGATATTCCTGCAGGGGACTGAGGTATGGTGTGTCCTGTTCCGGCCTGCGGTTTTTCGAGAACCTACGTGATTACGGGGGATACAGGTCTCGCCGTCGTGGATGTGGGAAGCGTCGGTGCTGCCGATGATGTGATGGAGTTCATCAAGAGGAGCCTCGGCGGCGACGTGAAAGACGTAAGAGCGATTCTTGCCACCCACTTCCATTTCGACCATATCGGGGGAATAGGCAGACTCCTTTTCTCCGCCGCCGCCGACACAAAGGTGTTTTTTCACCGGCTGGTCAAAGATTACCTGGAGGGGAGGAATGTCCTCGCGCCGATGAAAAACTGGTGTACCGCCTTCGGTCCAACGGCGTGGAAAAGCGCGGGCTACGTCCGGAAACCGAGCCATCTCCACTTCGAGAGCCTTGCCGGCATTCCTTTGCCGGCGCTAAGAAAACTCTCGACGCTGCCCTATCCCATGGATAGAATCGTTTTTTTTGACGGCGACGGTGCAAGACGGTACCTGGCGGGTTTCGACGGCTGGGAAGTCATCGAAACTCCGGGACATACGGAAGATTCCCTGTCCTTCTACCACGGAGGTTCTGAGGAGTTGATCTGCGGCGACCTGATGGTCAACATGGATAAGGGCGGGAAAGGGAGACTGAACGGCTTCTATGCGTCGAAAGAAGGTGTTGTCGAGTCCTTCGATTTTCTGTTGCGGAACGTGAAGGCAAAGACGATCTATCCCGGCCACGGTGAGCCCGTACAGAGTGAGGGGAACGCGCTGCGCGGCGTGGAGGCGTTCGCGGTCGGCCGGGATGACGCGTTGAAGGACATCGGATGAATGGGCAGCGAGCAGGGATACCCGGGATGCTTGGACTTTCCGGGTCGTATTTGCTTTATGATTCTTTCGTCATTCCGCCGAGGGGTTGATGTGCAATCGTTGAGCCGATTGACTGCATTTATTCTGTCGATAGCCTTTATCGTGATGACGACAGGCTGCGTGGTATACACCAAAAAAACCAAGATCACCCCTCAGATGACATCGCTTTTCAAGGGCACCTACAAAGTGGACCCTTACATGGAGGATCACAAGCCGCGGACTGTCGCCGTCCTTCCCTTTATCGACAAGTCGGGGAGTGTAGAGGGTTCCCAGGAGGTTCGGAAGAGTTTCTACAACCATTTCAGCTCCTTACCCTTCAAAGATATGGAGTTGTACCGTGTCGACCGCTTGCTCGCGAAGGCGGGTCTCACGGATGCAGCCGAGATTAATAAAAAAACCCCCCAGGAGCTCGGCAAGATACTGGAAGTGGACGCCGTCGTCTATGGGGAAATTTCAAACTTCGATAAGTTCTTTGCAGGGATATATTCTCAGGTCTCCGTTGGCGCCGAGGTCAGGATGTACGAGACGAAGACGGGTCATTTTCTCTGGAGCGGCCAGCATGTGGCGCGGATTCACGAAGGGGGAATAGCAACGACTCCCGTGGGCATCATCGCAACGGTTATCGCCGCGGCCATGAACATGAGGGACATCCAACTTCTCAGGGCCTGTGACGACCTCTTCCGGGACATGGTAAAGACAATACCCACGCCGACGATCACCGAGGCCATGAGGCCACCGGTCATCACTCTGCTTACCCAGGACACGAAAGGATTGCCGAAGAAGGCGGGCGATGAGATTAGGGTAGTCATCCAAGGGACCCCGAAGATGCAGGCGACCTTCGACATCGGGGACTACAGGAAGAACATCGACATGCAGGAGGTAGAACCGGGCGGCTATCTCGGTGTTTACAGGGTCGTTCCGGGGGACAACGTCGAAAACGCCATCATAACGGGCCATCTGACCGACGACTCGGGCAACAGGACGGACTGGGTTGACGCCATCGGGTTCGTAACGTTGGACACCACACCGCCGCAGAAGCCGAAAGGCCTGAGCGGCGTCGGGCGTGACAAGCACAACCTCCTGAGATGGGAGAAGAATACGGAACCGGACCTTACCGGTTACCGCCTCTACAGGAGCCAGACGCCGCTCACGGGATTCGTCGAGGTGGCGAAGACGGAGCTCACGGAAGCGAAGGACGTTGACCTCGTCAACTCCCAGAAATACTATTACCGGGTGTCGGCATTAGACCGCGCGGGCAACGAAAGCGAAAAGTCGGAAGCGGTCTGCGTGATGCCCGTGGCGCCTGGTCCGACGGCCGTGTCCGGGGCGATCGTAGCAGACACGACGTGGTATTCCGGGGCAAGCCCGTATGTCATCGAGGACACGGTGACTGTTGTCGACAAGGCCGTCCTGACGGTCGAACCGGGGACGGAAATCCGTTCAAAGGGTAAGGGGATCGTCGTCGAAGGGCGGATCATGGCGCTTGGAGACCGTGAGAGTCTCATCACCTTCAGCGGGATGGATGGGACCCGGTGGGAGGGTATATCTTTCCGGAATGTGAGGGAGAAGGAGAATGTCATTCGATTCGCCCGCGTCCGTAACGCCCTGACGGGTGTCACCTGTGAGTCCTCTTCGCCGCGGATAGAGGACTCCGAGTTCATCGACAACACCGAGGCCGTAAAAATAAGCGGGGCCTTTTCAAAACCGTCTCTTTCGCGCAACACCCTCCAGAGGAACGAGACGGGCGTGACGATAGCAGAGGGCGCGCAGCCGTACCTCGCAGAGAACTTAATCCGGGACAACGCAAAGGGCGGGATAGTGGCGAGCAATGCCGCCCCGTCGATTCAGCGTAACACGGTCATCCAGAATCAGGGGTCGGGTGTTGTCGTCCGGAGCAGCCAGGCTGCGGTCGCGGAGAACAACATCTTCGACAACACTCCTTTCGACATGGTCGGGTCGTCGTCTGGAGAACCGGTGAAGGCGCACAATAACTGGTGGGGGACGGCGCAGGGTTTTGAGGTATTCAAGAAGGTCCAGGGGCGGGTCGACGTGGCCAAGATTCTGGACGGCCCTTATCCCGGAGGGAAGCCGCTGGAACTTCCGGTGCTCTCGTCGAACTTGGGAGGGCCTCTGACCGGTGATGGGTATCTCGTTCTCTCGAACAGCCCGTACCGGGTGACGAAGGATGTTATCGTCGACGGGGGACATGTCCTGTACATCCAGTCCGGCGTCCAGGTGCTCTACGACCAGAAGACGTCGATCGTCGTGAAGGATGGCGGAGTCGTGGCGAAGGGCACAAGGGAAAGGCCGATCCTTTTTTCCGCTGCCGCTGCTTCTCCGGTTCCCGGTTTCTACGCCCATGCCCTACAGTTCGCTGCTCCGACGAAGGTAAACAGCTTCCTGGAATACGCCATAGTCAAGTATGCCGACACGGCCATCGATGTTCAGCACGGTTCGCCCGATATTTCATACAGCTACATCGCGGAAAACGCCCAGGCAGGTCTTTTCTGCGGCAACGACGCCTCACCGAAAATCACCTTCAATACGTTCTACGGCAACCAGGGTCAAGGGGCGATCGCCTGCCGGGGGATGTCGCGACCCAAGATCAACCATAACAACTTCGTCGGGAACGCCTTTGCCATGCAGGCTTTTTCGTCCATCTGCATAGACGCCCGGTGGAACTGGTGGGGAAGCGACCCGCCCGCCGAAGGGGCGATACTCAGAGACAATGACGACAGCATCAATCTCAAACCATGGCTTAAAGAAGAGGAGAAAAGGGCGTTCAGGGTCGAATGAAGGCCTTACCGGGACCTTTAAGCCTGTGCCGCAGGGAAGAAAAACCCTTTGAAGCGCCGCTTTTCTTTGTGTTAAATAGGGCATCTGCCGGGCGAGAGAGATGATTCCTGAACTGCTCATAGGACGGACTGAGGAGATCAGAGACAACGTTCCAAACCATACTTTTAGGAGGGCATTATGAAGAAACGAAGCATTTTGATAATCGGGTTTGCGGTCTGCACTCTGTTGCTAGCGTTTTCTACGGCCTTCGGCCAGGAGTCGATCAGCGCCAAGGACTGGACCCAGGTCGTTGAGCAGATCGGCGCGAAGGGAAGGGTAAACTGGTCGGGAGGTTACGTGGAAGCTACGGGTATTGGTGCCCCACCGGAAAAGTATTACGGTAAGCCTCAGGCGAGGCCCATGGCACTGAGGGCTGCCCAGGTGGACGCGTACCGGAACCTCCTGGAAGTCGTTCAGGGAGTTCGTGTCGATTCCGAGACGGAGGTAAGGGACTTTACTACCGCCAGTGATACCATCAGGGCGAAGGTCGAAGGGCTCGTAAAGGGCGCGCAGATCGTCAAAAGGGATTACCTATCCGACGGTACGGTCGAAGTTACGTTGAGAATGCCCTTATACGGCGAGTTTGCGAACACGATCCTCCCGCTTCCGAAACCTACAAAGCCGGAAGAGCCGCCTGTTGCGCCGGCCGCACCGGTGGAGCCTGTGACCCCCGCCGGTCCGCAGGTCGTCTCACCGCCTCCTGCGCCTGCCGCCGAGGTTTACACCGGCCTGGTCGTAGATGCGCGAGGCGTCCAGCTTCGTCCGACGATGAAACCGAGGATCATCGATGAGAGCGGCAAGGAAGTGTACGGGTACATGATGGTGGACCAGAATTACGCCAATCAGCAAGGCATCAGCAGTTATTCGAAAGACCTGACGGCGGCCCAGAACAACCCCAGGGTTACGAACAATCCTCTGACGGTTAAGGCCCTAAGGGCGGAAGGTCCGACGAAGGGCGATGTGGTCATCAGCACAGCCGACGCGTCGAAGATCGAGGGCGCGGCGGAGAACCTGAGTTTCTTGAAAAAATGTCGTGTCATGATCGTTCTGGACTGACAGGTGACCCGACTTACACCTTGAGGAACGCATTGATTTGAGGAGAGAGCCGACCGCAGCGACGCTTCAGAAAGCGGCTGCGGTCTGGTTCATTCAGGAGAAGGTATTTGTCCGAGAAGATCCATGTCCTGACGAAGGATACGACGGATAGGATCGCTGCCGGTGAGGTCGTAGAAAGGCCGTCGTCCGTCGTCAAAGAGCTCCTGGAAAATGCCCTCGACGCCGGCGCGACTGAAATCGCCATAGAGATAGAAAAAGGAGGTCTGCAGACGGTCAGGGTCGTGGACAACGGCCGCGGGATCGACCAGGAGGACGTGGAGGTTGCCTTCCGGAGGCACGCGACGAGCAAGATTTCTGGGTTTGATGACCTCTACAGTATCTCTTCCTTCGGTTTCCGGGGCGAGGCCCTGCCGAGCATCGCAGCTGTATCTACTGTCGAGATGGTCACGAGGCGCAAGGGCGCTTTTTCGGGCAGAAAAGTGACGGTAGAAAACGGGAAGGTGACGGAGAACAGAGAAGTCGGCTGTCCTGAGGGTACAGCGGTCCTTGTCCGGAACCTCTTCGGGAACGTGCCGGTGAGGAAGAGATTTCTCAAGAAGGAATCGGTCGAGCAGGCGCGGTGTATCGAAGTCGTGACGAGGACCGCCCTGGCCTGCCCCGGCGTAGGGATGAGGGTCAAGGTTGACGGGAAAACGCTGTTGAGCATGCCCGCTGTCGGGGAGGCGTCCGAAAGGATAGCGCTTGCCCTGGGTGTCGACGTCGAAGAGCGGATGCTTCCACTCGGGTACGTTCACGGGTCCATAAAAATCGAGGGGTATACCTCGAGGCCCGATTTTACCCGGTCCACGACGAAGGGTATGATGTGCTATGTCAACGGGCGGTACGTCAAAGACGCATTTCTCAACCACGCCGTGATGACTGCCTATCGCAGGGTGGTAGAGCCGCGCAGGTACCCGCAGACGGTGCTCTTCATCGAAGTACCGCGGGGCGACGTGGACGTGAATGTCCATCCGGCAAAGATGGAAGTCCGTTTCCGCAACCCCCGCGAGGTCTACGAGGCCGTTCTGACTTCGCTCGCCCGTGCCTTGTCGGGTCCCGTCCAGGCGGTTACTCCTGGGTTGTCGGCGGAAGTCGATAGGGGATGTTCGCTGGAATCGTACCGGGGGAGGATCGAAGAAGCCCTGGGGCGTTTTTCCTCTGAGGGGGCCGTTCGCGAATCGCCGGGGTTATGGGACGAAGCCGTGGTTTTCGATGGAGGCGGTCCCGCGGGTTTTTTCAGCTCCCTCGAGTACGTCGGGCAGACGGGAAAAACCTATCTTCTTTTCACCCATCCCGACGGTATCGTGATCATCGACCAGCACGCCGCCCACGAGAGAATCCTCTTCGAAAAACTCAGGAAGGCAGTCGAGGGCGGGACCGTGATAGGCCAGAGGCTCCTTGTCCCCGAAGTTCTGTACCTGTCTCCGGCGAGCCTGTCTCTCCTCGAAAGGTCGGTCGATTGCTTCAGGGCGATGGGCCTCGAAGTCGAACCCTTCGGCGGGACGGCGGTAAAAGTTACGACTTTCCCCCAACTCTTGTCCCATCTTGAGCCGGCTTCGGTCATAGCGGATATCATCGATGAACTCGCGGAAATCGGCAGGGGGTCCTCGCCGACGGAATTGACGGAAAGAGCCCTCGTGGCGATGGCCTGTAAAGGGGCTGTGAAGGCCCGTGACGGTTTAACGGCACAAGAGGTCAAGCAGCTGTGCCGAGACCTGGACGGCATCGCCTTCGCCTCGACCTGCCCCCACGGTAGGCCGCTGTACGTCCTGTTGGACTTCAAAGAACTGGAAAAGATGTTCAAGCGATCATGAAGAAACCGGTTCTCGTCATAGTATGCGGTCCCACGGCAACGGGAAAATCCGCTCTGGCGATAAAGCTTGCCCGCGAATTCGGCGGTGAGGTCGTAGGTGCCGACTCCATGCAGGTCTACCGGTACATGGACATCGGCACGGCGAAGCCGACCGTCGAGGAACGCGCAGAGGTCAGGCATCACCTGATCGACGTCGTCAACCCCGATGAAGATTTCAATGCCGGGATGTACGTAGAAAAGGCTCGACAGGCCGTCGAGACGCTGAATCACGAGCGCAAGACGGCCTGGGTCGTCGGGGGCACCGGTCTTTACATCAGGGCGCTCACGGCCGGCCTCGTCGACGGGCCGGGTATGGATAAGAACCTCCGGGTGAGGTACGTCCGGGAGATGAAAGAGTACGGTGCCCGTTATCTGCACGAAAAATTGAAGGTCAAAGACCGCGAAGCGGCTGAGCGTATCCATCCTAACGACGCGGTCAGGGTCATGAGGGCCCTCGAGTACATCGAAACGAGCGGTGAGCCGCTTTCCCTGAGACAGAGGAATCACCGGTTCGCCGACAGGCCGTACGATTGTCTGAAGATAGGGATGACGGACGAAAGGGCGTTTCTTTATCGTAAAATTGACAGTCGTTGCGACAGGATGGTAAAAAATGGCCTTGTCGGCGAGGTCGAAGGGCTCCTCGCCCGGGGTTTCGCTGAAGACCTGAGGCCCATGCAGTCGCTCGGATACAGGCACATCGTCCGTCATCTGACGGAGGGACTCCCATTAGCCGAAGCGCTTTCCCTGATGAAACAGGATACCAGGAACTACGCCAAGAGACAGATGACCTGGTTTCGTGCCGACAGGGAGGTCCGCTGGTTCGGCTCTGCGGATTGGGACGGAATCAGGAAGGAAGTCGAGGCCTTCCTCGGCAGCATGGTAGCCGTCGAAATTTCTTGACTTGTGTATCGTATAAATATATAGAATAGCGTGTTTTTTGAGCCGATCGGGAGAGGCGACGCGTGCCCGGTGGGATTCATTGAAGTCAACCGTTCACGAAAGGAGAAAGTCATGAATCACCTTTTGAAGCACTGGCACATGAGATACCTGCTTTTCGCTGCGGTCATTGGGGCTTTGCTCATATCCTGTGGGCCTAAAGTAAGGGTTCCAACCAGCCAGCTCGACACCGCCGAGCATCATGTCGCAACAGGGATGAATCTGCTGAAAGAAGCCAAGTATGTGGATGCACAAAGAGAGTTCGACCTTGCCATCCAACTGGCACCGAAGTTCTCTATGGCTCATACGGGCCTAGGGCTCGCCATGGCCTACCAGGGTGATTTAAAAGGGGCCTTCGATGCCGTGGACAGGGGATGGAAGTACGCGAAGAAAGACGATGAAAAGGTCTTTGCCCAGGTGGGATACATAAGGTTGTATACCATGGACAGGGCTAACCAGAAGAAGTGGCTCGAAAAGGCCAGGAATGCCTTTGAAACAGCGGTTAAGATCGACCCGAAGTCTTCTGCGGCCTACTATTACATGGGAGTGGCTTATAAATATGGCCTCGAATTCAACCAAGCGGGACAGATGTTCACCAAGGTGCTTGACCTCAAGGCGGATTACCTTAAAGAAGCAGAAATCGAGTGGAATCTCGTCCAGAAGATTCAGCGGGCCATGCCGGGGACTGTGACGGGCAAGAAGATCGCCATCGTGGAGAGCATTTCACGGGCAGACGCCGCCGCCCTGTTCATGGAGGAATTGAGGATCGACATCCTCTACCAGAAGAGAACGCCCAAGACATTCGATACTTCCTTCAAAGACCCGGAGAAGGCCAAGGCCCGGAAGGACAGCAAGATTACGGCGGCGGATATCGCGAATCATCCGCTGAAGGCCGACATCGAGGGTATCCTGAACCTCGGTGTGCGCGGCCTCGAAAACTACCCCGACAACTGTTTTCATCCCGACGAGTTGATCACCCGGGGGCAGTATGCGATGATGATCGAAGATATCCTGATCAAGGTGACGGGCGACGAAAAGCTGGCGACAAAATTCATCGGGACCACGTCGCCCTTCCCTGACCTGAGGCCTGATTTGCCGTATTTCAACGCCGTGATGGTCGTGACGTCCAGGGGCATTATGGAGCCGAAAGATTTCACGACGGGAGAGTTTGCCCCGCTCGCCCCTGTTTCCGGTGCCGACGCCCTCCTGATCATCAAGAAGATAAAGGAAGAGCTCAGATTTGACAGATAGAGAAATCTACTGGTCGAAGCCGGTGCCCTTAGGGATTGTTTGATGTATAAAGAGGCAGGGGAGCAAAAGGGTCTCCTGCCTTAATGTTTCGGCATGCCGTGTTCCAAGCCGACGGGAAGAACACCATTCACCAAGACAGGGAGAGGACATGGAAGATAACACACTGAGCAGGGTGTACGACCCCCATGAGCTGGAAGTCAGATGGTACCAATATTGGCTTGACCATGATTATTTCCGCGCAGAGGAAGAGAGCGACAAAGAGCCGTTCTGCATCGTCATACCCCCTCCGAATGTGACCGGTATGCTCCACATGGGGCACGCCCTGAACAATACCCTGCAGGACATCATGACGCGCTTGAGGCGCATGCAGGGATACAACACTCTCTGGATGCCCGGGACAGACCACGCCGGAATCGCCACGCAGAACGTCGTCGAACAGGAGTTGGCGAAGCAGGGATTGACCCGCCATGACCTCGGCCGGGAAAAATTCATCGAGAAGGTCTGGGAGTGGAAGGAAAGGTACGGCAACGTCATCACGAACCAGTTGAAGCGTCTCGGCTGCTCTTGTGACTGGTCGCGAGAGCGATTCACCATGGACGAAGGGTTGTCGAGGGCGGTTCGCCAAGTCTTCGTCATGCTCTACCGCGATGGGTTGATCTACCAGGGAGATTACATAGTCAACTGGTGTCCGCGCTGCCACACGGCCATATCGGACCTCGAGGTCGAGTTTAAGGAAGAACAGGGTTTTCTCTGGCATATCCGGTATCCCTATGCCGAAGGAGAAGGGGAGATCATCGTTGCGACGACGAGGCCGGAGACCATGCTCGGCGACACGGCGGTCGCCGTGAACCCGAACGACAAGCGCTATGCGGACGTGATCGGCAAGTACGTTGTCCTGCCGCTTGTGAACAAGAAGATACCAGTAATAGCCGATGAGTACGTGACGATGGAATTCGGTACGGGCGCGGTGAAGATCACCCCCGCGTGCGACGCCGCGGACTTCGCCATGGCCGAGCGTCACAACCTCGAGATCATCCGCATCATGGACGGCAACGCCGTGATCAACGAAAACGGAGGGCCCTATCAGGGCCAGGACCGTTATACGGCACGGAAGAACATCGTCGGCGACCTGGAAAAAGGCGGTTACTTGGTGAAGACCGAGCCGTACAAGCATAACGTCAGTCAATGTTACCGGTGTAAGACGGACATCGAGCCCGCCGTGTCCAAACAATGGTTTGTGAAGGTCAAACCCCTCGCCAAACAGGCAATCGCGGCAGTGATCAAAGGTAAAACGCGGCTCATACCAAAGATGTGGGAAGGGACATACTTCGAATGGATGGACAACATCCGAGATTGGTGCATCTCGAGGCAGATATGGTGGGGGCACAGGATCCCGGTCTGGTACTGCGAGTGCGGTGAAGTCATCGTCGACGCGAAAGACCCTGCCAAGTGCCCAAAGTGCAAAGGGACCGCCTTGAAGCAGGAAGAGGACGTGTTGGATACGTGGTTCAGCTCTGCGCTTTGGCCTTTCTCGACGCTCGGCTGGCCCGAAAAGACGAAGGACCTGAAGACATTTTATCCCACGTCGCTGCTGATCACCGGCTTCGATATCCTCTTCTTCTGGGTCGCGCGGATGATGATGATGGGCCTTTACGTGATGAAGGACGTACCCTTCCGCGACGTCTACCTCCATGCCCTGGTCAGGGACGAGCGCGGCGACAAGATGAGCAAGTCGAAGGGCAACATCATCGACCCCTTGGACATGATCGAGAAGTACGGCACCGACGCCTTCCGCTTCACCCTCGCGGCCTTTACGGCCCAGGGACGGGATATACGGATGTCGGAGGAGCGCATCGAGGGATACCGGAATTTTGTGAACAAGACTTGGAATGCAGCCAGGTTTGCGCTGATGAACCTGCAAGATTATGTCCCGGCGGGGGAACCGAAAAGAGAAGATTTTTCGCTCTGCGACCTCTGGATTCTTCACCGCCTCAACCGGACGGTCGCCGACGTGACAAGATATCTTGATGAGTACCGGTTCAACGACGCCGCCGGTGCGCTTTACCATTTCATCTGGCATGAACTGTGCGACTGGTATCTCGAGCTGATAAAGGAGGTCCTCTACGGAAAAGACAACCATGCCGGGCGGTACGCGGCCCAGCACACACTCGCCGCTGTCTTCAGATCGACCATGAAACTGCTCCATCCCTTCATGCCCTTCATCACGGAAGAGATATGGCATAGATTGACGAAAGACGGGACGTCCGTCGTCGTGAGCGAGTTTCCGAAGGCGGATGATAAGTTAGAGGCCCCGGAGGCCGCGGCGCGGATGGAGCTCGTGATGGAGGTTATCAGCAGCATAAGGAACATCCGGGGGGAGATGGGCATCCAGCCGGCGAAGAAGGTGAAGGTACTGCTGTCGGCGCCCGACCACGCGACCGTCGGCCTGTTGAAAAGCTGTTCCGGATATATATTTACCATGGCCCGGCTCGAATCTCTTGTCGTGGAAGAACAGGCGGCGGAACCGAGCGGTGTTGCCACTGCCGTTGCCGGTCCCGTCAAGGTCTTTGTTTTTCTGGAAGGCATGGTCGATGTCGAGGGAGAGAAAGAGAGGCTCGAAAAAGAGATCCTGAAACTCACGAAAGAGTTCCAGGGTATTCAGAGGAAACTGGCGAACTCCGATTTCAGACAGAAGGCCGCGAAAGAGGCGATCGAAAAGGAAGAGAGGAAATTTCAGGAAACACAGGCGAAGTTGAACGTGCTGCAGTCGGCTTTGGAGAGATTGAAAAATGTAATTTCGCCCGCGAGAATCAAAGAATAAGGAGCGCCTTCGATAACGTGATAGAAAAGGTCGTTAAGAAAGCGAATTTACGGGATTTTTCGGAGGTAAAGGAAAACCTTTCTTACTGGCTGTCAAAAGACCCGGAGGAGCGTGTGGAAGCCGTCGAGTACTTAAGGAGGACGCTTCATGGAAGTTCAGCGAGACTTCAGAGATTTGCTCGCGTTATTCAACGCTCACAAGGTTGATTATCTTATAGTGGGCGCATATGCCCTCGCGTACCACGGAGCTCCACGTTATACAGGCGACATGGATATTCTTGTGTGCCCTGACGGAGAGAATGCCCACCGGATTTTAAAAGTGCTTGGTGAATTTGGTTTTGGTTCTGTTGGTCTGACGGCAGACGATTTCACGGTTCCTGATAAAGCGATACAACTTGGCGTGGCGCCGGTCCGCATAGATATTGTCACTTCCATCACCGGAGTATCTTGGGAGGAAGCGGTTGCTGGTCGAGTACAAGGAAGTTATGGCGATATTGTAGTGTACTTCATCGGAAGGGAAGAGTTTATCCGCAACAAACAAGCATTGGGTAGAAAGAAGGATCAAGCGGATCTCGAAGCTCTCGGCATAGGATGAAAACAGAAGTAAGACGGATAATCGAAACGGCGCTCCGTGAGGACATCGGACCGGGGGATGTGACGACCGGGGCTGTTCTGACGGGGCTCGAGGTGGGCAAGGCCCGTGCCGTCGCGAAGACGGAACTCGTCGTAGCCGGGTTGGATGTTTTTAAAGAAGTATTTATAACGTTGGACCAAGAGGTTCGCTTTGTCGCGAAGAAGAAAGACGGCCAAAAAGTAAGGAGAGGAGCCGTGGTCGCGGAGGTGTCGGGGAGGCTTAAGAGCATCCTCCAGGCGGAACGCGTTGCCCTGAACATTTTTCAGAGGATGTGCGGGGTTGCGACGATCACCCGCCGGTACACCGACCTTGTGAAGGGAACGGAGGCGAAAATTCTGGACACACGAAAAACGGCTCCGGGATTGCGTATCCTCGACAAATATGCCGTGAGGGTAGGCGGCGGCGTCAATCATCGGTTCGCCCTTTACGATGGAGTCCTGATCAAAAACAACCACATCGATGCCGTCGGCGGGATCAAGGCTGCGTTAACGAGGGCCAAGGCGAAGGTAGGACCGTTGCTGAAGGTCGAGGTAGAGGTCAGGGACTTCAGTGAGGTTAAAGAGGCCGTCGCCGCCGGTGCCGATATGATCATGCTCGACAACATGGGCATAAGCGATATGAACAGGGCCGTTCGCTTCGTCGCTGGAAGGATTCCCGTCGAGGCATCGGGGAACGTATCACTGGAGAGCGTCCGGGAGATAGCGGAGACGGGCGTCGATTTCATCTCCGTAGGGGCGTTGACGCATTCGGTCGCGGCGGCCGACATTTCTTTGACTGTCTTTTCGGTGGGCCGTAAGAATGAGGGCAAGAGGCGGCGTTGACGGATTTTGATGCTGATAAACTATCCCGCCTTTTGTTGGGAGAGGTGCCCGGAAAGAGAATCCACTACCTGGAAGAAGTGGATTCCACTAACGATTACGCCGTCGGCCTCGCCGTCGCCGGGGCCGAAGAGGGCGAGGTTGTCGTTGCCGACCGTCAGACACGAGGGAAAGGTCGTCTGGGCAGGGTCTGGGTGTCACCGCCGGGGAAAAACCTCTACTTAACCGTCATCTTGCGGCCGCGGATCAGTCCCTCCGTATCCCCCCAGGTAACCCTGATGGCGGGTGTGGCCGCCGCGGAAGTCTTGTCAGGCTATTGCGGGGATAGTGTGTCGCTTAAATGGCCGAACGATGTCCTGATCCGCGGACGGAAGGCCTGCGGCATCCTGACGGAGATGAGGCTCAGTGGTGCGGAAGTCGATTTTGTCGTCGTCGGCACGGGGATAAACATAAACATGGACCAGGCGGATTTCGACGATTCCTTCGGCCCGGCGACCTCTTTGAAAGTCGAGGTCGGCCGGGAGGTCTCAAGATTTGATGTGGCGTTGAAGTTGCTCCGGGGCTTCGGAAAGTGGTACCGGATTTTCTTGGAAGAGGGATTTTCGCCAGTTCGGGAGAGATGGATGGCATCATCGGGCATGCTTGGACGAAGGATAGAGGTCCGCTCGAAAGATACCGTGAAGAAGGGGATATTCGAGGGTCTTGACGAGAAGGGGGCGCTGCTTCTCCTTGACGAGGAGAAAGAGAGGAGACACATCATCTCCGGAGACGTTGTTTT
Organism: uncultured Syntrophaceae bacterium; assembly: GCA_964597995.1. Lineage (GTDB taxonomy): Bacteria > Desulfobacterota > Syntrophia > Syntrophales > UBA4778 > UBA2207. The sequence goes on from CAZRAC010000015.1 coordinate 35,350, forward strand.
GGCGGAGGACTGGGAATGCTGCTTGTGATCGACGTGGGGAACACCAACACCGTCCTCGGTCTTTTCGATGAAGATAAGCTCCTGCATAGCTGGAGAATCAGGACGGTCGTGGACCATACGAGCGACGAGTACGGCATGCTGATCTTCAACCTCTACAAGACGAGCCGGGTCAGCTCGCGGTCCGTGAAGGACATTGTCATTTCCTGTGTCGTGCCGCCGATGCTCAACATCCTGGAGCCCATGTGCGAAAAGTACTTTCATATCAAGCCCTTGATAGTCGGGCCGGGGATCAAGACGGGGATGCCGATTTACTACGACAACCCGCGGGAGGTCGGCGCGGACAGGATAGTCAATGCCGTCGCTGCCTTCGATAAATACGGGGGAGACCTGATAATCGTGGACTTCGGCACCGCGACTACCTTCGATTACGTCTCGGAAAACGGCGAGTACATGGGCGGTTGCATCACGCCCGGCATCGCCATTTCCAGCGAGGCCCTTTTCGAGAAGGCCTCCAAGCTCCCGCGCGTCGAGTTCAGCAGACCGAAAAGCATCATCGCCAAGGATACGGTGAGCAGTATGCAGGCCGGCATCATGTTCGGCTATGCGGGCCTCGTTGACGGCATCGTGGAACGGATGAAGCAGGAGGCGAGGTCCACCCCGAAGGTCGTCGCCACGGGCGGGCTGGCGAAGACCATCGCACCGGAGACGAAGAGCATCGACGTCGTCGACGAGATGCTCACCCTCGAGGGCCTGAGACTCATCTACAACAAAAACAGTTGAGGGCTAAGGACGGTTTTCAGGCCTCTTCTTTCCACTTCTTCATTGCCTCCAGGGCGCGTTCGGCGTAGAAGCGGCCGCGGTCCTTCCGTCGGACCTTCTTGCCAAGAGGAGGGAAAAGGCCGAAGTTGACGTTCATGGGCTGGAAGGTCCTCCCGTCGGCGCTTGTGATATGGTGGATGAGGGAGCCGATGGCTGTCTCCCGGGGTGCCGGAACGGACGTTTGTCCCCTTAAGAGTCTCACGGCGAATATCCCTGCGGCAAGCCCCATGGCCGCCGACTCGATGTAACCCTCGACACCGGAGATCTGACCGGCGATAAAGACGTTTTCGAACCCTTTGAGCTGGAGAGTGCTGTTGAGGAGGGCGGGGGCGTTGAGGAATGTGTTGCGGTGGATGCTGCCGTACCTGGCAAATTCCGCCTTTTCCAGACCGGGTATCATCCGGAAGATGCGTCTTTGTTCCGGCCAGGTCAGTTTGGTCTGAAAGCCTACCAGGTTATAGAGGGTGGCTTCGCGGTTTTCCTGTCGTAGCTGGACGACGGCGAAGGGCCGCTTTCCGGTCCGCGGGTCTGTCAACCCCACGGGTTTCATCGGCCCGTAGAGTAGTGTCCGTTCCCCCCTCCGGGCCATCACCTCGATCGGCAGACACCCTTCAAAATACCGCGCGTCTTCAAAACTCCTCAGCGGGACTTCCTTCCCCTCAAGAAGCGCTCGGTAAAATGCAGCGTACTCCTCGCGGGTCAGGGGACAATTAAGATAATTTCCCTCGCCCGCACCGTACCGGGAGGCCCCGAAGGCCTTCGACAGGTCGATCGAATCCGCCTCCACGACCGGGGATATGGCGTCGTAGAAATAGAGATAATCCTGACCGGTCATCGCAGATAGGCTTCGAGAAAGGGAGTCGGACGTGAGTGGGCCACTCGCCACGATGACGATGCCTTCGCGGGGTATGGTCGTGACCTCCTCGCGGATGATTTCCAACCCTGCGAAGGAAGTCAACATCTCTTCAACGCGGCGGGAAAAGAGAAAACGGTCCACTGCCAGGGCCGTCCCCGCCGGAACGGCCGATTCCCCAGCGGCCCTCATGACCAGAGAATCCAGCAACCGCATCTCCTCTTTCAGCAGTCCGGCCGCGCGGTCGAGTTCGTTCGACCTAAGGGAATTGCTGCAAACAAGTTCGGCCAAGCCCGATGTTTTGTGCGCCGGAGTGAAGACCGTCGGCCTCATTTCATAAAGTTTCACTCTAAGGCCTCTCTTGAGGATCTGCCAGGCCGCTTCGCAGCCCGCCAGGCCGCCGCCGATCACAGTCACGTATCTTTCACAGGCAGGTATTGAATTAGGCATCGACTGGTAGTCTGTTTCTATCAGGACGCCGGCTCCTTGTCCGTCCTGTACGTACAAGACTGATTGCTGCAGACCCTGTAGCGTCCCTTCTTCGAATTGTATTTTTCCAGGATAAAAGGAGCACCGCATTCAGGGCAGGGCTCGGCGATGGGTTTGTCCCACGTCGCATAGCTGCAATCCGGGTACCTCGAGCAACCGAAGAAGACCTTTCCTTTTCTGGAACGCTTCTCGACGACCTCACCGCCGCAGCCTTCCACGGGACACTTTACGCCGAGGCTGAGGGACGTCGTGAACCGGCATTCGGGGTAGCCCGAACAGCCGAGAAAACTGCCGAATTTTCCCTGCTTGACCACCATTTTTCGGCCGCAATCGGGGCATTCTATGTCGGTTTCGGTCGCCGCGGGCGGTTTCTGGGTGACGGCGCCGTTTTCGTCTTCCTGAAAATTCATGGTGTTGCGGCACTTCGGATAACTCGAGCAGGCTATGAACCTCCCGTTACGTCCCCATTTGATGACCATCGGGCTGCCGCATTTTTCACAGACGAGGCCTGTAGGCGTCTCTTCTTTTTTCACGTTACGCATCTCCGATTTGGCTTTTTTGAGATACTTCTCGAAGGTGGAATAGAATTTCTGAAGGCTCTCGATACGTTTTAGTTTTCCTTCTTCGATCATGTCGAGCTCGTTTTCCATGCCTGCCGTGAAAGCCACGTCCAGGATGGTAGGAAAATTCTTCACCAGTAGGTCAGTGACCAATTTGCCGAGCTCCGTCGGGTGAAACCGACCTCCGTCGAGCTTGACGTAATCCCGTTCCTGGATTGTGCTGAGGATGGCGGCGTAGGTGCTTGGCCTGCCGATTCCTTTCTCCTCGAGCTCCTTGACGAGCGTCGCCTCGGTGTAGCGCGGCGGCGGCTCGGTGAATTTCTGCTCGGGATTGAGCGAGAGCAACTTCAGCCGCTCGCCTACCTTTACGTCCGGCAGCGCCTTTTCCGCACCGTTTTCTTCCCCGTTATCGTCCTTCCCTTCAGTGTAGAGGGTCATGAAGCCCGGGAACTTCATGACGTCGCCCTGGGCGCGGAATAGGGTGTTTGCCGCTTCGATGTCGATGGTGGTCCGGTCGTAGACGGCCGGGTTCATCTGACTCGCCACGAAGCGGTTCCAGATGAGTTGGTAGAGACGGAACTGGTCGTTCGTGAGATAAGGTTTTATGTCTAAGGGCCGGTAATTCAACGACGCCGGCCGGATTGCCTCATGGGCCTCCTGGGCGTTACGTCCCGACTTGTATACCCTCGGCTTTGCCGGAAGGTATTCCTTGCCGTGGGCCTCCAGGATGTAGCGCCTGACTTCACTCAGGGCCTCCTCGGCGATACGGACGGAGTCGGTCCTCATGTAGGTGATCAGGCCGACGGGACCCTCCTTGCCGAGTTCGATGCCTTCGTACAGCTTCTGGGCGACGGACATCGTCTTCTTGGCCGAAAAACGGAGCTTCCGCGATGCCTCCTGCTGTAGTTTGCTCGTCGTAAAGGGAGGTGCCGGGTTTCTCCGGGCCTCCTTCTTCTCCACGCAGGCGACGATAAATGGAGCGGATTCCAGTCGCTTAAGGACGGCCTCGGATTCCGAGGAGTTGGAGATGCTGGCCTTCTTCCCGTCGACCTTGATCAGCCGGGCTTCGAAGGGAGGAGGTTCCGAGCCCTCTAAAAGAGCAGTTATGTTCCAGTACTCCTCGGGCACGAAATTTCTGATTTCCTCTTCCCGGTCGCAGACCATCCTCACCGCCACGGACTGCACGCGGCCGGCGCTCAACCCTCGCCTTACTTTTTCCCAGAGGATCGGACTGACCTGATAACCCACGAGTCGGTCCAGGATTCGCCGTGTCTGCTGCGCCTCGTACTTGTCGAGGTTTAACTTCTGGGGGTGCTGGAGGGCCGTGAGCATCGTGTTTTTGGTCAGGTCGTTGAACAGCACACGGTAGATTGTCTTATTGCCGTCGATCTCCTCGGCGATGTGCCAGGCGATCGCCTCACCTTCTCGGTCGGGGTCGGGAGCGAGATAGATGGTGTCGGCGACTGCCGCGGCCTTCTTCAGTTCGGTGATGACCTTCTTTTTGGTCTCCAACACCTGGTAGGTCGGCTTGAAATCATTCTTGATGTCGATGCCGAGCTTGCTTTTGGGGAGGTCCTTGATGTGACCTACCGATGCCCGGACGTCGAATTCGCTGCTAAGGTATTTCTTTATTGTTTTGACCTTTGTCGGCGATTCAACGACAATAAGCGACCGCTTCATTCTTTCTCCTTAAAAGCATATTGCAAGGCGTATTTCGACCGGCCGTTTGTCGGCGGGGCCGGGGTGTGTACGTCGCCTCTCTCTTTTTTGTAAACTTCTCTGCAAGTTCTTATATACGGTTATAGACTTTTCCCGGTTTCTGTTCAACGTAGCCGCCCAATTCAAGGCCTAGCAGGATAGTCAAGACTTCATTCGTGTCGAGGCCTGTTTTATCGATCAGAGTGTCTACGTCAACCGCTCCTTCCGACAGTAGGTTCAAGATCGTCCTCTCCCGTTCACCAAGCGGTTTTTCGTCGACTCGGCGGCGGGCGTCGGCCTGCTCCGGCCTCTGCGGTGTTGGGGAAGTCTTCCGCAGGTGAGGTTGGAGCTCTTCGACTATGTCGTCGATACCCTCGACCAGCTTTGCACCCTCCTTGATGAGTCTGTGGGTCCCCTTCGAGCCGGGTGAGTCGACGGCCCCCGGTACGGCAAAGACCTCACGGCCCTGCTCCAGGGCTGTCCTGGCCGTGATCAAGGAGCCGCTCTTGTCGGTTGCCTCTACGACGACGACTCCTAGAGAAAGGCCGCTGATGATCCGGTTCCTCATCGGGAAGTTCGCCGCGTGGGGTTGTGTTCCGAAAGGATATTCAGTGACGACGGCGCCGTTTGCCGCGATTTCATCGTAGAGTTTTTTGTTTTCCAATGGATAATAGACATCGATTCCGCAGCCGAGCACGGCTATCGTCCGTCCGTTCGCGGAGAGGGCACCGCGGTGTGCGGCTGCGTCGATCCCGCGGGCCATCCCACTCACGATAGTGAATCCGTATTGCGCAAGCTCACGGCATAGTCTTTCGGTCAAAAATTTACCGTAGGTCGTGGCCGCCCTTGAGCCTACGACGGCGATCGTCGCCTCATCTTCCACGAGGTTCCCTTTTACGTAGAGTAGAGGCGGGCGGTCGTAGATGTCGAGAAGTAGCCGGGGGTAAGAGGCATCCTCTACGGTAACGAGAGAAACCCCTTTTTCCCGGGCCAAGGCAAGCTCGCGTTCGACCTGCTCCCACCTGTTGAAGCGATGGATGATTTTGGCCGTCTTTTCTTTTATGCCGGGCACGCTTTTCAGGGCTTCGAGCGGCGCTTCTAAGACCCTCCGGGGCGTCCCGAAGGCGGAAAGAAGGTTCTTGACCCCGACACTCCCGAGTCCTTCGACGAGCTTCAGGGCCAGCCAGCATTTAAGGTTGTTCTCATCCATCGGGGTAACTACAATTATTTTCCTTGACTTTCCATGACCTGTAGAATGATTTCACCAGGCGGGGGCCGAAAATATAGCTTATTATTATGACCTGTCAAGCTGAATCTGTTCGAGCGTGGCTTTTCATGTTGACAGACTTGAAGGCCTTGACTTACACTCCCAGTGAAATCCTTGACGTATCTCGCAGTTTGGGGGAGGTATGAAAATCGAACTTGTCCATCCAATCGGTGTGTTCGACTCCGGAATCGGCGGGATGACCGTCGTGCGCGCCCTCATGGAAAGGCTGCCCTTCGAGAACATCATATACTTCGGGGACACGGCCCGCGTGCCTTACGGCATCAGGTCCGTGGAGACGATCACCGAGTACGCCACACAGATTGCAAATTTCCTCCTTAAACAGAACGTAAAACTTCTCATCATTGCCTGCAACACCATCGCCTCGGTCGCCAACGAACGTATACAGGAAATGTCCCCCGTCCCGGTCCTGGACGTCATCGACGCAGGGGCCCGCATCGCCGTGGCGGAGACGAGGAACAAGATCGTCGGCGTCATCGGGACGCCGGCGACGATCAACAGCAACGCCTATGCACGGGCGATAAACCGGTATGACCCAGAAATCCGTGTTTTTTCCCAGGCCTGCCCGCTCTTCGTGCCCCTCGTCGAGGAGGGGTGGTTGGACCACCCGGTGACGAGGCTCACCGCGCAGGAGTACCTGAAGCCGGTCATCGCCGAGCGTATAGATACCCTAGTCCTCGGATGCACGCACTACCCGCTGCTCAAACCTCTCCTACAGGAAATCGTCGGTGAGGGCATCCGTCTGGTCGATTCCGCGGAGGCCATGGCGGCCGTCACGGCCAATCTCCTCTCGGAAAAGGGCCTTGCTAACCCCGTACGCCTTCCCCCACAATATAGGTTCTACGTGACGGACGTTCCCTACCGCTTCCAGACGGTCGGTGAACGCTTCCTGGGAAGGACCCTTGCCAACGTGGAGGTCGTAAAATTACAGTGAACTCGGGGACGCATGAAGCGTTCCTGAGGTCGTACCGAAGGTGTCTTTTTCTCTTGCCGCAGAGTCCGCTTTCCCACCCGTCATTTTCTTTCGCCCTCGTGCTGTTTAGGATTGAGACGGCCCTCCTTGGAAAAGGGGAAGGTCAGACTTCCGAAGATGGCCTCGATTTCTGCCCTTCCCTCTATCTTGTAAGGAAGGTCGCTTTCCATGACGAGGGCCTTCAGGCTGCCGCCGAGGTTCTTGAAGTTTGCGGCGACGGGTGCCTGCACGGCGGTCGTCGACGACGCAGGAACCAGGACCTCGCTCTCGAGGCGTCCACTCCCGATTTCCTCGTTGTTGAGATAGACCCTATACTCGAAGGATTTGATGGTGAGGTCAAAACGGTTTGGGTTCTGTACGTCGAGGCCGATCAGGAGGTTCATCTCCAGGAGACTGCGGGGGCTTATCGTCACCTCCCGGAGGATGAAGGTCGGCTTTTCCACAACCCGGTTAAGACAAGAAGCGAAGGCAACAAACAGTACAATCAGGAAGAGCAATCCTGTACGCACCGTCACTTTTTCATACTGCCGTTTCTCTTCCAAGGAATCACATCCTTTCTCTTTCAAACAGCTGCATGACGGCCTCCGCCATAAGCTTGTATCCCGCCGTCGTGGGGTGGACGAGGTCGGCCTGGACCAGGGTTCGGAACTCGACGTCCTCGCCGATCCTCTTTTTCCAGTGAGAATGAACGCGGGCCACCGGCAGACCGTTGACCGTCGCGAGGTTTTCGAGCTCATCGTAGAAATCCTCCACGAAGCGGGTCTCGCGGTTGTTCCCGACGTAACTTGAGGTGACGAGCACGATCTCGGCATCGCCGTCTTCCCTGATCTCATCGACCATCCGCTGTATATACTCCCCGAATCGTTCGGCGCTGTAACCGCAGAAGGCGTCGTTGAGGGCGAACTGGATGAAGACGCAGTCCGGGTTATGGTCGAGGACGTCCGCTCTAAGTCGGTAAAGCCCTCCTTCCGCCGTGTCGCCGGGGATGCCGCTGTTGACGATGTGAAAGCGGCTTTCCGGGTATGCCTGGCGGAGCATTTCCGCGAGAAAGTCGAGAAACCCTTTTCTCACCATCCACCCTTGCGTGAGTGAGTCCCCGATGGCGACGATGGTGGTCTCGGCTCCTGATTTCAGCTTCTCGATCGTCCGAACAGGTTTCATGAGCGATTCTCTTAGATTATTTCGCAACGGCGGTCAAGGTAAAAGTATTGTAACTATTCAGGCTTTACGCTATAGTGCCGGCCGCGCCCCCCATGGGGGTATTGACGATTACCGGGCTTGAAGGCAGGCGCCTCGGCGCCGGTGGGGTGAGGTTGGTTTCCGGGATGCGGTCACGTTTGCGATTGAAGAACATCGTCCTGTCCGTTGCGACTTTCGTTTTCGCCGCGATGCTCCTGAACATCGGCTACTACCTCGTCTTTCCCGACGTATCGAAGCTCAAGAAAGTGAACCCCCGGAAGACGTCATTCATGGAATACAGGGAAAAGGAGTGGCAGGCCCAGGGAAAGAAGAGGAAAATCCGGTACGTCTGGACACCCCTTTCGCAGATTTCACCCTACGTCGTCAAGGCCGTGTTGATCGCCGAGGACGATAAGTTCTGGCGCCATGAAGGTTTCGATTTCGAGGCCATGAAAAAGGCGCTGGAAAAAGACATCAGGAAGGGAAAGTTCAGGGCCGGCGGCAGCACGATCAGCCAGCAGCTCGCCAAAAACCTGTACTTGACACCCTCCCGGAACCCTGTCCGGAAGGTCAAAGAGGCCATCCTTACCTGGAGGATCGAGCGGAACCTCACGAAGAGAAGGATCATCGAGCTCTACCTGAACGTTGCCGAGTGGGGCGAGGGGATATTCGGCATCGGAGTCGCTGCTTGGCATTATTACGGGAAACCGGCGTCGGCGCTCGGTCCCATGGAGGCGGCGCGACTTGCCGCGGTACTGCCGAACCCGAGGCATTGGAGTCCTACGGGGGCTTCTTCTTATGTGGAGAGCCGGTCTCAGCGAATCTACCAGATCATGGTACGCAGGGGTATCGTCATCGAAGATTACGACGAGGTGATGAACACACCCCAGGAGGAGACGGTGGACGAAAAGCCGGAAGCGACGACGACCCGGGAAAGTCCCGAGGGAAAGGAGACGCCCGGGACTGAAGGAACCTCTTTATCTTCACCGAGGAAGGATGAAATGGAAGAACAGGGGGGAGATGCAACGGAAGAATGAGAAAGGGTAGGAAGGCAATGTTATTTTTCTATCGAAATCGAACGCCGGAGGCTTCTTTATGTCTGCGATCTTTCTTTTCCTGACAGGCCTTTCCCTTTTCCTCTACGGCATGGTGGAGCTCAGCGCCCTGATGCGTGAACGCTTCAACAACGCCCGCCTCCGGGAAAATTTCAAGTACGCGGTCCGCAAGCCTGTTTACGGGCTTGTTACGGGGGTCGTCGCTACGGTCCTTTTTCAGAGCAGCACGGCAACGTCGCTCCTCGTCGTGGGGATGGTGAGCGCCGGCCTGATGAGTTTTTACCGTTCCCTGAGCATCCTGCTGGGCGCGGATATCGGGACGGTCTTTACGGTCCAGCTCGTCGTCTGGAAGGTCACGGACATCTCTCCCCTTTTGGTCATCGCCGGTGGCCTTTTATGGGCGTTGGGGAAGGACCGTTGGAAACCCCTCGGGGAAGGGGTGTTCTATTTTGGGCTGATGTTCTTCGGGTTGAGCATCGTTTCCGGGGTGACCGCGCCCTTGAAGGACAACCCGGATGTCGTCCGTCTGCTCCGTGAGACAGGCGGCCCCCTGACAGGCCTGCTGGCGGGGGTATTGATCGCCGCCCTGGTTCATTCCTCGGCCATTCCCATCAGCATCCTCGTTATCCTGGCGCAGTATCAGATGGTTACTACCGAGAGCGCCCTTCCCATCGTCTTTGGGGCCAACGTGGGAACGGCCGTGACGGCGATCATGGCGAGTATAGTGACCAACGTGGACGGCAGGAGAAGCGCCCTTTCCCACCTTCTCTTCAAGGTATTTGGGACAGCCGTCTGTTTCTCGGTCATCCCTGTCTTCGTTGGGTTCTTGAAGCTATTGTCCGCCGATACGGCCCAGCAGATCGCTTACGGACATCTCCTTTTCAACCTGGTGACCGCGGGCTGTTTCATCTTTCTGCTCAGGCCGTTTTCCCGCCTCGTCGAATACCTCCTCCCGGGGAAAGCGGATACGCTGCCGGTCTGGCCGGAGTTCCTCGACGCGCGCTCCTTGGCTGTACCGGAGGAAGCCCTCGAGTGCGTCAGGAAGGAATTGCACAGAGAGATGACTCTGGCCCGGAGCATGTTCTTGAACTCCGTCCGGTTGATCGATGACTATGGCGAGAGAAGGCGAAAAGACATCATGTATGTGGAGCTCGTGGTCGACAACCTGAGAAATGAGGTCTCCGAGTACCTGCGTAAGGTATCAGCCGGAGAGCTTTCCGCGGCTTTGTCGAAAAGGCTTTTCAGCTATGCGGCGATGGTCGACGACATCGAGAGAATCGCCGACCATTCGGTGAACATCGTCGAGTTCAGTCGCTGCAAGCATCTGAGGAATGCGAAATTTTCTCCGATGGCGGAGGCGGACCTTGCAGAGATCATCCGTCTCATCGATGAAAATCTGAGGGCGAGCCTATCTCTTTTGGAAGAGCGGGATGAAGACAAGATAAGGGACATCAGCCTGCGGGAGGACGAAGTGGACCGAAAGGTCAAAGAGGCGAGAGAGAGACATCTGGAGCGATTCCACAAGAGGATCTGTCAGGCGGAGGCAGGGCCCATCTTCGTCGAGTTACTGGTCAATCTCGAACGGATATCGGACCATTGCCAGAACATCGCCGATTACGTGGCGGAACTCGAAGGTACTCCGTCTCTTCCGGCGGCTTGAGTCCGGCGAGGCCCGTTTTTACGGTCAAAGCGCCGCTTTGACCGGCCTGCGCGGATGGTTGTAGAGAGAAAATCGCGGAGCTGGGGGCCGAGGGTGCCCGCAGCCGATTCTCTGCTGGAAAAGTTCGCGGAAATAGAGTAAGAAACCTGCCCACGGTAAGATCAGGAAAAAGTCAATATGGATGTAAGGAGCGGAAATCATGGGAAATAATACCAAAAGCCCTTATTTTTCGGGGGCTTCGAGATATGTGCTCGACGACGAGCTTGCAAGGATCGTGAATATTTCGATGGCGCTGGAGATGCCGCTTCTTCTCAAGGGTGAGCCGGGGACGGGTAAGACAATGCTCGCCCATGCCATCGCCGAGAGCCTCGACATGCCCCTCATCGTCCTGAACGTCAAGTCGAGCATGAAACTCGTAGATGCCCTCTATCAGTACGATACCCTCACCCGTCTGAACGACAGTCGCTTCGGCGATTCGAAGAGGGACGTGAGCAACATAGAGGATTATATCCGGATGGGTAAGATAGGCCAGGCCTTCGTCTCCGAGGTGCGGACGGTCCTCCTCATCGACGAGATCGACAAGGCGGACACCGACTTTCAGGACGATATGCTGGACGTACTGGACCAGATGCAGTTCGACATCATTGAGGTCGATAAGACCGTCTCCGCCAAACACCGGCCGGTGATAATTATCACGTCGAACGCCAAGAAGGACCTCTCGGACCCCTTCCTGGGCCGTTGCAACTTCCACCACATCGCCTT
>CAZRAC010000016.1:0-44933 GCA_964597995.1 uncultured Syntrophaceae bacterium
GGCGTTTCCTTCAGGAGGCCCTCCTCCTCGAGAGCCTTCAAGATGTCCCCTATGTCGTCGCCGAGGAAGGTCCCGTCCTCTTCCGGCCGGAGGGGCATCTCAGCCGCCGCGCAGAGAAGCTGTCCGGAGAGGATGTACGGGTTTTCGAGGGAGACTGCCGCATTCTCGGGGGACCCGCCGAAGAATACCCCCGGGTGCTTCATCAGGTACTGGTCGAGCGGGTTTTCGAAGGCCACCAGGACGGCCGCCGAGTCATCCGTCCCCCGGCCCGACCGCCCCGCCTGCTGCCGGGTCGAGATCACCGTCCCGGGGTAACCGGAAAGGATCACGCAGTCCAGGGAACCCACGTCGATGCCGAGTTCCAGGGCGTTGGTGGAGGTGACGCCGATGAGGTCGCCCCGCTTCAGGCGGTCCTCCAGTTCGCGGCGCTCTTCCGGGAGATAGCCCGCCCGGTAAGCGGCGATCCGGCCGGCGAGGTCAGGGTCCGCCTCGTGCGCGCCTTTCTTCGACCACCGGGCGATGAGCTCCGCCATCCGCCTCGACATGGTGAAGCAGAGGGTCTGCAGGCGGCGGCGGGTGAAGAAGAGGAAGAGGTCGCGCGTCTCCTGGTGGGCGGAGAGGGTCCCGGCCCCGTCGAAGTAGGGATTGTAGAAGATAAAGAATTTTCTCCCCTTCGGGGCGCCGTCCCGGTCGATCAGCGCGAAAGGGAGCCCCACGAGACGTTCGCCGAATTCCACCGGGTTTGCGAGGGTCGCCGACGAAAGGACGAATTGCGGTCGAGAGCCATAGGCATGGGCGATTCTCCTCAGGCGCCTGATGAGATAGGCCGTGTTCGACCCCAGGACGCCGCGATACCGATGGGCCTCGTCGATGACGACGAACCGGAGGTTGCTGAAAAAGCGCCGCCACTTGTGGTGCCAGGGGAGGACCTGGTGGAGCTCATGGGGGTTACTCAGGACGACCCGCGAGCGTTCCCTGATGCCGGGCCTCTTCGCGGCCGGCGTGTCGCCGTCGTAGACGGCGGGCCTCGCGTCGACCCCCGCGGCCTTATCCATCTCCCGGAGGGTATTCAACTGGTCGTTCGCCAGCGCCTTCGTGGGGTAGAGATAGAGGGCCGTGGCCGCCGGGTCCTGAAGCAGCCCTTCGAAGACGGGGAGGTTGTAGGCGAGCGTCTTCCCCGATGCCGTGGGGGTTGTGATGATGACATTCCGACCCTCCCTTATGGCCTCCACGGCCTCGGCCTGGTGGCTGTAAAGCTTGATCTTCTTCTTTTCGAGGAACCGCGACAAGGATTCAGGGAGCTCTCTCGCGAGGGTTCCCCAGGCAGGCCCTTTCTGCGGCAGAACCTCTACGTGCACGACCCGCCCGCTGTACCGCGGGTCTTCCTTCAGACGGCCGACGGCCTCTTCTACCATCCTCCCCACTCCTCATGGAGCTTAGAAAACATCCTCGCCAGGGTGACGAGGTCTGCCCGGTTGTGGCGAACGATCGGGATGAGCGGCCCCACGTTGCCCGTCCGGCGGTAGCTCTCGTAGAACTCGGGCACGAGCGCGCTCGGGACGTCGTCCTCGCGCTCGATGCCGAAGAGATAGGCCTCCAGGGTCGTCAACCGGCAATTCGGCGCCCGGTCCCGCCAGGCCCTCCGCGAGAAAGGGAGGACGTCGAAGTGGACTTTGTCCAGGTCGCCGCTCATCCGGTAGTAGGCGAGTCTCTCCTTGATGAAGGGTACGTCGAAGGCCCTTCCGTTGAAGGTCACGAAGGCGCAGTGCTCACCCACGTGGGCGAGGAGGGCGGCGAGGGCGGCGGGCTCCTCGCCAATATCGCGGACCAGGTACTGGTCCACGCGGATACCGCCGCCGGAAACCTGCGCCGCTCCGAAGAGGATGATCGGCCGGTTGAAGAGCCCCAGGGTTTCGATGTCGAGGATCAAGAAGTCTTCTTTTTCGTGGAGGCCGGATGTGTGGAGCAGCAGTGGATGGGACCGGGAGAACCATCGTCCGATCCACTTGTAAAGGCGGTCCGTATTGCCGCCGTCGACGATCTTCAAGAGCGCCTCCGCTCTCTCGCCAAAACGGGGGTGGCCGGCAAGGTCCTCGAGGGTGCTGTACCCCTTCTCCTTGAGGGCCCTTTCGGTAACCCAGCCGATCCCGTATATGAGCTTCAGGTCGGAGATGAGTTTCTCCCGCGCCTTCTCACGACCGATCACCCTGAGGTCGAAGGGCTCTTCCGTCCTCACGTGGTAACAGGCACCCCTCCCGGTGGTAAGGGCCTGTCCCGGGACGGCCTCTTCCAGGCTTACTCCGCGGTAAGCCCTGAGGAGTCTTTCTTTGAGCCTCCGCGCCTCTTCGTATTCTTCTCCGGTCAGCGCAGCGGCAAAAACGGACTCGAAACCGCTTTCCTCGGCGATTTCCTGTTCTTCCGCCCGGTCGGCACGGTTACCCCACTTTTCTTTGATACGGTCAAGCGTAGAGCTCACGGTTCCCTCACTTCCGGCCGACCATCATAACATCCCCGCCGGCCTATCCTGCAATACGATGAGGCGTGTTTCCGTTCTACCACTTTTCACGGCAACGGCAAAGGACTTCCGGGCTTCCAACTGGACGGCGGGGTTTTTCCCCCTCAGTCACGAGGGCGTCGGCCGCAAGCGGTTTGACCACTGTGCCGATTCCTGCTATAGAACAGCTTATCATGAATTTTCACAAGGTCGTGAGGAGTTCTTGTGCAGGTAATACTCGCCGGGTTCAACCTGGACCATGAAGTCATAAGCGACCTCCGCCGCAACGACCCCGATGCGGCGGCCCTCACGCCGGAGACGATTTCCGCCGCTTACGCCCGCATCAGCCGAAACCCCCTGCCGGTGAATGAGCTGCGGCGGATTGCCCGCAAAGAAGTGGATGCGGCGAGACAGTCCAACCGCAACATCGTCTTCGAGATGGGTCACAGCTCCGTAGCCGAGCATGCAGTGTTCAACATCGATGTCATCGGCGTGTCGAGGCTCCTCGTCGAAGAGGTCGAGAAGTTCCGTTTGTGTTCCTACACGGAAAAGTCCCAGCGCTACGTGCTCCTGAAGGACGATTTCGTCGTCCCCGAAGAGATCCGCCGGTCTGGCCTCGAAGAGTCCTTCGTCGACACCGTCCGCCTCCAAAACAGTTTCTATCACGAACTTTACGAGGCCCTGAAGGTCTACGTCTTCGAAAAAAACCGCGATCTGGCGTCGGACCCCGCCAATCACTCCATCTTGGAGGGATGGGCCAAGGAAGACGCCCGTTACGTCATCTCGCTCGCCACTGAGACCCAGCTCGGGATGACGCTGAACGCCAGAAACCTCGAGCTGATGCTGAGGCGGCTCGCGGCCCATCCCCTGGAAGAGGCGCGGGAATGCGGCCGCAGGCTCTTCGACTCCGTGAAGGATGTGGCCCCCTCTCTGGTGCGGTACACCGAGGCAACGGCCTTCGACTCCCGAACGCGGACGCTCCTCAGGGAAAAGGCGCAGGGTTTTGTCGAAAAGTGGGGCAAGAAGAAATGGGAGGATAAGGGCACCCGGGTCCTGGCAAAACGGGGGAACGTTTCCCTCGTCTACGCCACACCCGACGCCGATGAGAGGACGGTGGCCGGTCTGCTTCACTCCTCGTCGGGCCTTCCCATGGAGCGGTGCATGGTGATCGCGTCGCTCATGGAGAGGGAGGAAAAAGAGGAGATGATCGGGGCCGCCTGCCGTTACATGGAGGCCTACGACGCGCCGTTGCGGGAGTTCGAGTATGCGGACCTCTATTTCGAGCTCGTTGTGAGCGCCACCTGCTTCGCCCAGTTGAAGCGGCACCGGATGGCCACGGTCGTCGCCCAGGATTATGACCCGGGCCTTGGCGTGGTGATCCCGCAGTCGGTGCAGGCCGTGAACATGGAAGGGTCCTTCCGGCGGGTTATCGCCCGGACGGAAGAGACCTACGAAAAGGTGAGAAAGGTCGATCCCGTTGCCGCGGCCTACATTCTGACCAATGCCCATCAGAAGCGCGTTATCCTGAAGGTAAACGCAAGAGAATTCTATCATATGGTACGGCTCCGGGCGGACCGCCATGCCCAGTGGGACATCAGGGACACCGTGGAGAGGATGCTCAGCCTCGGCAGAAGGGTCATGCCGCTTACCCTCATGCTGGCGACGGGCAAGGACGGTTTCCCTGCCCTTCACCGTAAGTGCTTCCCCCATAACCCTTAGTGCGATTTCCCGAAGATAGAGTGACCGACCGAAGGAAGACAGATGGTCGAATACAACCCCCTTCTGGGGATATTTCTTTTTATATTCGTTGCCGCCGCCGTAACGAGATGGGTCCTGAACAGTCTCAATATCGGTCATCTCCGCCGGCACGGTTACGAGGTGCCAGAGGTCTTCCGGGGAGAACTCGACGAAGAGACCCTCTCGCGAATGACGGCATACACGGTCGAGTCCTCCCGGCTGAGTTCCGTCGAGTCCTTGGTCGGCGACGCCGTCCTGCTGGCGGTCCTCTTGAGCGGTGTCCTTCCCTGGTTCGCGTCCTTGATTGAATCCCTAAAGCTCCACCCTGTGCTGTCCGGTCTCGTGTTCTTCGGGACGCTCGCCCTGGGAGGGGTGCTGTTGGAAGTCCCCTTCAGCCTGTACGGGACATTTGGGATCGAGAAGCGCTACGGGTTCAGCACGATAACCCCGCGACTCTGGCTGACCGACTTCGCCAAGAACCTCATCATCTCCGCCGTCCTGATGGCGCTCCTCCTCGGCCCGCTGCTCGCGATGATCCATTACTTCCCGCAGGCCTGGTGGTTCCTGAGCTGGCTCTTTTTCGCCCTATTCCAGTTGCTCTTGCTATGGCTCTATCCGGTCGTCATCGCCCCTCTTTTCAACAAGTATGAACCCGTGAAGGATGAATCCCTGAAAGGACGGATTGTCGAGCTCATGGAAAAGGTGGGGCTCAAGGTCAAAGGCGTATACCAGGTCGACGCCAGCCGCAGGAGCAGGCACTCCAACGCCTTCTTCACGGGGCTCGGGAAGACGAAACGCATCGTCTTCTTCGATACCCTTCTTACGACCCACAGCCCTGACGAGATCCTTTCGGTGCTCGCCCACGAGGTGGGGCACTGGGTGAAGAAACACATCCTGCGGCAGCTTCTCTTGGTCGGAGCAGTGTCATTCGCTTTCTTCTACATCTGCTATCTCCTTCTCGACTGGCCCCGGCTCTACGAGGCCTTCGGATTCGAGGCCCGCCTCCCCTACGTGGGCCTTTTCCTGGCCGGTGTGACCTTGAAGGCCGTTTTTTTCTTCTTCACGCCGGCGGGCGCCGCCCGTTCCCGCTCCTTCGAGCGCGAGGCCGACCAGTATGCCTATTCCCTCGTGGGGACGGCGAGGCCGCTCGTGGAGGCCCTGAAAAGACTGGCGAAGGAAAACCTGGCAAACATCCATCCCCATCCTTTCTACGCTTGGTTCTACTACTCCCACCCGCCGCTTACGGAGCGCATCGCCACGCTCTTAACCCTCGAGGGGGAAAAAGGTCCTTGATTTTTTCCGCCGAATTTTTTTAAATGTTTCGCACTCGAACCTTGAATCTTAAAATGGTTTTAACCATGCCGATCTACGAGTTTTACTGCAAAAAGTGCAACACCGTCTTCAGCTTTTTCTCCAAGACCGTGAACACGGAAAAGGTCCCGTACTGCCCCCGGTGCAAACAGGTAAAACTGGAGCGGCGGATGTCCCTTTTCGCCAAGGTTACCCGGGGCAAGGGGGAGGAGCCCCCGGAAGACATGCCCCCCATCGACGAGGCGAGGATGGAAAAGGCCATGGCCATGCTCGCAAACGAGGCCGACGGCATGAACGAAGACGACCCCCGCCAGGCCGCCAGGCTGATAAGGAAACTGTCCGACGCCACGGGCCTCGATCTTGGCCCCGGGATGGAGGAGGCCCTGAGCCGGATGGAGAGGGGGGAGGACCCGGAAAAGGTCGAGGAAGAGATGGGCGACATACTGGAGTCGGAAGACCCCTTTTCCTTCGCCGGGACGAAGCCGAAGGGGGGGTCAAGGAAGCCAAAGCCCCGGGTTGACGAGACGCTGTACGACTTGTAACCGGAAGCGGTTCTTTTTTTCCATCAACCATAACGCCTTGGAAGGGGGAAGAAGTGATCGAACTCGTTGCGGAAAGCGAGGGCAAGCTCCTGGGGATTAGAGTCCGGGACAGACTCACGGAGCGGGACTATGCTGAGACTTTTGTCCCGCACCTCGACTGGGTTTTCCAGCAGCACGGCAAGGCGCGCCTCTTGTTCGCCATGGAAAAGGGCGTGAAAGGATTGGAAGACGACTCTCCCTGGGAGCCGGGACGGTTTGCGGCGAGGCATGGCGGAGAGGTCGAGAAGCTGGCCGTCGCCGGAGAAGGGCAATGGGGGGAATGGGCGCAAAGAACGGGAGGGCTTCTCGGAGGCTGTGAGGCAAAGGCCTTTGCGCCGGGGCAATGGGAGATGGCATGGGACTGGATCACCGACACATAGAACCGACTGCCGCGTTCGGCACACTTGACCCCTTTACCCACTTTGCCAACGATCAACTAAAATCACCCGATCATTGACGGTATCGAAGAAGAGGGGGTCGTCCCCTCACCGGCGTGAGGGGACGAGTTTGCTATTTTAGTGAATCCGTGAGTCAGATGTACATCTTCCTTAGCTCGATTTTATTAATCTTGCCGACACTCGTCTTGGGGATCGCATCGACAAACACATACTTGTCTGGGATGCCGTATTTCGGCAACCTACCCTCATCGGCAAACTTTTTCAAGAACTGCTTCAGGTCGTCGGCACTCACCTTACCCTTGAATTCCGGCTTCAGGACGACGACCATCATCGGCCTTTCGCCCCACTTTTCGTCGGGTATGCCGATCGCCGCCGCCTCCGAAACACCCGCGAACTGGCTGGTCAGGCTTTCCAGGTCGAGAGAAGAAATCCATTCGCCGCCGGTTTTGATCACGTCTTTCATCCTGTCGGTAATCTGTACGTATCCTTCTTCATCGATGTACGCGACATCTCCACCGTGCAGCCATCCGTCTCTCCATAACTCCTTCGTCTTCTCCGGGTCCTTGAAATAGCTTTCCGTAAGGTACGGCACCCTCATCACCAGTTCCCCTGTCGACTTGCCGTCATGTGGCAATTCATTACCTTGCGAATCCACTACTTTCAACTCCGCGAGGGGCAGGGGGAGCCCTGTCTTTATGAGTACATCCACCTTTTTGTCGGCATCCCAGTCGAGCATATGTTCTTTGAGGTTTGCTATGGTCACGACGGGGCAGGTCTCCGACATCCCAAAACCGGCGTAGATTTCTATGCCGAGATCCATCGCGGCCTTGGCCAGACCCTTCGGAAGCGCCGCCCCACCTATGATGACCTTCCAGTGGGACAAATCGACCTTCTTTGCCACCGGACTCGTCACAAGCATATGGATGATCGTCGGGACACAATGGGAAAAGGTCACCTTTTCTCCAAGGATTAATTTCAATAAAACTTCAGGTTCATACTTGCCGGGATAGACCTGCTTGACGGCCAGAAGCGTCGCTACGTAAGGAATGCCCCAGGCATGGGCGTGAAACATCGGCGTGAGAGGCATATAAACATCGCGTGACCTGAATCTCCCGATAGACTCATAACTCCCAACCATCAGAGCCGTACACATAGTGTGGAGCACAAGCTGTCGATGCGAAAAATATACGCCCTTGGGAAGACCTGTGGTTGCAGTGGTATAGAAGGTCGTCGCCTTGGTGTTTTCGTCTAAATCGGGAAAGTCGTATGTCGGTGAAGCCCCCCGCAACATCTCCTCATATTCAATGTCAATGTTCAGTTTGGTCGCCGGCTTTTTATCTTCGTCGGTGAGGAGCACGACCTTTTTCACCGTCGTCAGCTTATCCCATATCTCCTCTAATACGGGGAGGAAATCGGAATTGATCAAGACAACGTCATCCTCTGCATGGTTCATCGTGTAGAGTATCTGCTCCGGAGACAACCTCCAGTTCATGGTGTGCAGCACCGCCCCCATCATGGGAACGGCGAAGTAACATTCAAGGTAACGGTTACTGTCATAATCGAACACGCAGACGGTGTCGCCTTGCTTTACCCCCAATTTTTCGAGCCCGCTTGCCAGTCTGTTGATCCGCTCATACAACGTCCTGTAGGTGAACCTCGCCTTGTCTCTGTAAACAATCTCCTTGTTGGGCGAGTAAATGATGGGCGTGAGGAGCAATTTTTTGATGATCAAAGGATACTTGTAACTTTCCCCGGGTTGATACACTTTACCTGCCATGACTTATCCCTCCCTTTTTTTGTTTGGCGAACAGAATTACTGGGCGCCACGCTCAATCATGAGTGAAAAACTCCACCTCGACGGACATATCCGCCAGGCATATTCCTCCTTGATCAGGGTGTATGGCACAAATCACTATCCCGAGACTCTTTCTCATCGCGAACACCCCTTTCATGAATACGACTGTTCAAAGTGGGCCGGGCGTGTGATAGTCCCGGAAAGGCGCCCTCCGGGATTCGGACACGCGCATCCACTCCGTGACGGCAGCGCCGGCCATGTGACAAACGGCCTCTTTGGCGACCTTGACGGCCCCGGCATATTGCATTCGGCTCAAAGCGTTGATGTTTGGTGATGGTTCGATTTTCGCTGGGGCAACCCCACAAGAGATCACGATCGGTTCTTGAAGAGATTCGGGAAGGACGGCCTTTTCCTGTCTCACGGTGTTTTTCTCGTGCGCGGAGGCGGGGGAGGGTGCCGGAACTCCGATCGCGTTCCCTGAATGTTGCTTGGGCACGGCGTCCGCCTCTCGTTGGATGTTACTTGTGGCGTCTTTGAACCCAACCTGAGCTTCGTGGAGAAAGAGATCCCCTTTCACCGCCTGTCGGGTAGTCCGGTCATAAGTCACGACTCCCCGAGCAAACCCTCTTCCCGGTCGACCTTGTCGGTAAAAACTCTCTTGGGGTATCTTTTCCCCTGCCGGGCCATAGCTTGTTGACGATGGAGTCGCCTTTCGACAAGTGCTCCTTCCGCTCCTCCCGTCGCAACCCGATTTTACCGTGTCGACAGTATTTGGCATTTTAAAGGAAAAAAAGCGCTCGGTCAACAAGACAGGTGGTGCATGTCAAGACAGATGGTGCGTCTAAGATTCCTATTGACACTCTGATTGTTTCCTCATAAGTTCAAGCTCGACGGAACACCTTTCACACCAACCCACAATGAAACAGGCCGCAATGAAACAGGTTTTTTGTTCGTCGCACAGAAGCGCTGTGAATACGCCTGGTCATTGTTACAGATGAATCAACGCACCCGACGGACGCCACGATGGATTATCGGCTTGTGAAGAGCGCAAGGAGAAAAAAAACGATCTCTCTCCAGGTTAGAAGTGGCGGCACGGTCGTCGTCCGGGCACCCCTTCGCACGTCGCAAGAGGAGGTAGAATCATTCCTCGAAGAAAAGAAGGCCTGGCTGCGAAAAATGGTCCTGGAGCAGAAGGAAAGAGAACGGACCTGCAGGGGAAAAACCTTCAAGACGGGCGAGACCTTCCTCTTCCTCGGCAAATCCTACCAGCTTCAGGTCATCAAAAAAAGCGACGGGCTCGACGGAAACGGCGCCCCGCTGACATTTTCCGGGGGGCGTTTTATCCTGGAAAGCGGCGAGGCCGTGAAGGGAAAAACCCATTTCGAAAGCTGGTACCGACAGAAGGCCTTCGACCACATCATGCAAAGGTCGCAGGCGCTCAGCCTGGACCTGCAGTGTTTCCCCTCCCGTGTCCGGCTCAGCGACGCGCACCGCCGCTGGGGGTCCTGCTCTGCCGACGACCGCCTCTCCATAAACTGGCGGCTGATCATGGCTCCGCCGAAAGTCATCGACTACGTCATCCTGCACGAACTCCTTCACATCAAAGAAAAAAGTCATTCCCGTCGCTTCTGGAAGCTCATGGAAATCCTCATGCCGGATTACCGGGAACACCGGTACTGGCTCAAAGAAAACGGCCATCGACTGATCGTATAAGGCAAAAAATAAGGCAATAAAATCCTTGACTGGAGGCGAAGGTTTCGCGTATCTTCCACAAATCTTTGCAGGTCCGTTCGCTGATTCAGTCTCACAAAGGCCCTGAAGGGTTATCAAAGATGCACGGCCAACCCCGCTTCCGACAGTCAGAGCGGGGTTTTTCGTGTGATATACTTTGCTTTATCGGGTACAGTCTGCATGAAAATCGAAAAAATAGGCCTTTCCCATCGCCCCATCATAAGCCGCCGCTTCGCCGCGCTGGGGACGTGCATTTCCGATTTTACCTTTGCCAACGTCTTCTTGTTCCGGGATGTCTATAACTACAGTCTCGTCGAGAACGACTACACCGTCATCGACTACCGGATGGATAACGACAGGCCCTGCTGGATGCCGCTCGACGACCTCAGGACCATCCCCAGAGAGGGCCTAATCCGGCTCCTGGCGAAGCATGGCGTCCTCTTCCCGGTGCCGGAAGAGTGGCTCGATGCCTTTCAGGGTCCCGAGTTTTCCCTTTCATACAAAGCGGGCGAGCAGGATTATCTCTACAGGGTCGAAAAGATGGCCACCTTCCGGGGTAGGAGGCTGAACCGGAAAAGAAACCGCTTGAAGCAATTCCTCTCCCTTTACCGACACGAGGCTGGAGAGCTCACCCCTGACAGGCTTCCGGATGCCATCGGAATCCTCGATGCCTGGCAGGCGGAAACAGGCCTTGAAGAGGAGGAAACGGATTACCGGCCCTGCCTCGAAGCGCTGCACCTGTCGGAACCTCTGCATCTCGACGGGAGGGTCTATTACGTGGAGGGGGAGCCGGCCGGGTTCCTTGTCGGGGAGAGTTTGAACCACTCAACATACGCGATCCACTTCGCAAAAGGGATAAAGTCGTACAAGGGCCTCTATGAATTCATGTTCAACGACGCGGCGAAACGCCTGCTGAACCGGTATGAGTTCCTCAACCTCGAAGAGGACCTGGGAAGAGAGTCCCTACGGGTCGCCAAGTCGGCCTACGACCCCGACCTTCTGGTGAAGAAATTCCGGGTGAGTCTGAAATAGGACCAGCCGTATGGATAGAACAGCTAAAGACCTGGTAGCACTCCCGTCTCTCAACGAGGGGGAAGAGGGTATCATCCAGGAGATCACGGGCGGCCACGTCTTGGCGAGTCGCCTTGCCGGGTTGGGTATCGTACCCGGCGCCAGGGTCAAACTGCTCCGCGGCAGCGGCGGTCCCGTCATCGTCGAGGTGGCCGGGACGCGGGTTGCGCTGGGCGCGGGGGAGGCGTCCAAGATCATGTTGTGCAGGGTCGAACCGGTGCCGGTCGAAGAACCGGCAGAGTGCAAGACCCTGCTGGTGGCGCTGGCTGGCCAGCCCAACGTCGGCAAATCCACGGTCTTCAACATCCTGACCGGACTCTCCCAGCACGTGGGAAACTGGCCCGGGAAAACTGTGGAGAAAAAAGAAGGGACACACACCTGCGAAAACGTAGAGTTGCGGATCGTGGACCTGCCCGGCACCTACAGCCTGACGGCCTTTTCCGAAGAGGAACGGGTTGCCAGAGATTTTATCATCAACGTGACGCCCGACGTGATCGTCCTTCTCGTCAACGCAGCGGCCCTGGAGAGGAGCCTCTATCTCCTGTCGGAACTGCTTCTCCTCGGCCCGCCGGTCATCGTGGCAGTCAACATGATCGATGTCGCTGAAGCACAGGGGATACGTGTCGACGTCCAGGCCCTGCAGAAAGCATTGGGCATCCCCGTAGTTCCCATGGTTGCCACTAAGAACAGAGGTATCCGGGACCTCTTAGACTCGATAATCGCCCTCTCGAGGGGGGAGATTGCTTACAACCCCCGTATCCCTAACGTCTCCGCCGACCACCAGGCCATCCTCGCCGCCCTGACGGACCTGATCGCCGACTACGTCAAGGCGCCTTACACAGTGCGCTGGACGGCCACCAAACTGATGGAGGGCGACCCCGAGATCTCGCAGATGATAGAGAAACTGGTGCCGGCTCCGGTCTGGAGCGAGATCCAGCGGATACTGGTCAAGCACGAAGACGCCCTCCACGCCGTCGTGGGCGGCCGGTACGACTGGGTCGAAGAAGTGACCCGGGCGGCCATTTCCCGGCCGAGACTCGGGCAGGTCCTCATCACCGACCGTATCGACCACGTCCTGACCCGCCCTGTCTTCGGTATACCGATCCTCCTCTGTGTCATGGCCGCCGTCCTCGCCATGACTTACCAGATCGGCTTCCCAATGCAAAAGGCCCTGGAATCGGCGGTCGCTCATCTTGCCCGGGCGACGGACCCCGTCCTTGCCCATGCGCCTGCCTGGGTGAAGGGCCTCGTCATCGACGGGGTAATCGCTGGAGCAGGATCTGTCCTCACCTTCCTGCCCATCCTGCTCATCTTCTTCGCCGTGATGGCCTTCCTGGAAGACGTGGGCTACATGGCCAGGGCCGCTTTCGTCATGGACCGCTTCATGCACGTCGTGGGACTCCACGGAAAGAGTTTTCTGCCCCTGTGTCTCGGCTTGGGATGCAACGTCCCGGCGATCCTCGGCGCGCGGATCGTGGAATCCCGAAAAGAGAGGCTCCTCACAATGTTCCTTGCCCCCTTCGTCCCCTGCACGGCCCGGCTCGCGGTCCTTACCTTCGTGACCGCCGCGCTTTTCGCCGAAAGGGCCGCGGCGGTGTCTTGGGCGCTCATCTCGCTCAATGTCGTCGTCCTCGGCATCGTGGGCATGGCGACCACAAGGCTTTTTCTCAAAAAAGAAGAACCCACGCCCTTCATCATGGAGCTCCCGCTGTACCACCGCCCCGACCCGAGAACCATCGCCATGGTAATATGGACAAGGACGGTCGCCTTCGTGAAAAGGGCGGGAACGGTGATCCTGACGGTGTCCGTCGCCGTCTGGTTCCTGTCTTACCTTCCCGGCGGTCAGGTGGAGGGAAGTTTTCTCGCCCGGTTCGGCCGTCTCGTAGAGCCTATCGGCGCGCCCCTGGGCTTAGACTGGAAGATGATCGTTGCGCTCTTAACCGGTGTCGTGGCCAAGGAAAACGCCGTCGCCACCCTCGGCGTTCTGTACGGCGTGGGCGAGGAAGGGCTCGTGCACATGCTTCCGAATGTAGTGACCCACGCCTCGGCCGTTGCCTTTCTCGTCGTCCTCATGCTCTTCATTCCCTGCGCCGCCACGGTGGCGGCAATGCGGCGCGAGATGGGAAACCGAAAATGGTTTCTGTCTTCCTTTGCGACGATGCTCGTCATCTCTTACCTCGGCGGTCTCATCGCCTACCGTTTCACCCTGTGGGTGGGTCTTTAGTCTTATCATGCACCTTAAAAAAAGGAGGGCCTTTCTCGTCAAGGCTACGCCCTCGATCACAGCATCGCTGCTTTTCGTCCCGGCGCTCTTGAAAACACGCTCATCGCCATTTTCAGGTTTATTTTGCCCGAAAAAGATATTAAGCTCTGTGGCGGGAATGGATACGGCGCTCGACATGGAGATGATCGGGGACCCGGGACGCGCCGCAAAAATCGAAGGCGAGAAGTTGAGAAGATAAGAAGATGGGACAAAAGACATCGAAGGGGAAGGTTCTTTCTGTCAACGTCTCCGACAGGAAGGGAGAGAAAAAGCACGGTGTCGACAGGTGCATGCTGGTCGAGGGTTTCGGGCTCACCGGCGACGCCCATGGGGGATTTCAGCACCGGCAGGTCTCCCTCCTCGCAAGGGAGAGCATCGACAAGATCAAGGCCCACGGCATTGACGTCAACTTCGGTGACTTCGCAGAAAACCTCACGACGGAAGGGGTCGAGCTTTTCACACTCCCCATTGGGACAAAAATACGCGTCGGCGGACACGTCCTTCTGAGAGTCACCCAGATCGGGAAAACATGCCACGACCGGTGCGCGATCTTCCGGCAGGTGGGTGATTGCGTCATGCCGCGGGAAGGTATTTTCGCCGAAGTCCTTACAGGCGGCGAAGTCCTGGTCGGCGATACGATCGATGTCCTCATATAACAGTCGGCGACATTGCGTGGTAGCGTCGAGCCGTCAAGACACCGGCCGACCCGACAGGGCCTCTCCTCAGCCCAACTCCTCTTCCATCTCCTTACGGAGTTTCCGGAGCAACGGCGAAATACGGACAGGGTAACGGGGGGACGATTCGAGGGCCCTTAGGTGCCCCGGCAGGGCTGCCAACTGTTCCTTTGCCCGGGATCGGATTTGCTCCAGGCCGGGCAACGGGGCGCTTTGTCTGCCGCCCTTCATGACCGGTTCGAGCAGGGGGATCCCTTTATCATCTTCGTCTTCGAGGGTGACCAGGTCTTCCGCCATCGTCCCGTCCCTGAAAGAGCGGTAGACCTGCTTCCTTCCCGGCCATGTCTCCTTGCCTTCGGAATTCTTGAACCGCGGCCTTCCCCCGTACTCCATCAGCTTGTAGGCGCAGTCGAGATAAGGCGCATCGGCTGAGGTGTCGAGCTTCGTCCCGACGCCGAACCAATCGATGGGCGCCCCCCGGGAGAGGAGGTCCCGGATGGATGTCTCGTCCATGTGCCCGCTCACGAATATCCGGGCGCTCCCGAGGCCCCCCTCATCGAGTATTTTTCGCACCTCCTTCGACAGGGCTTCTACATCGCCGCTGTCGAGCCGGACCCCGTTGACCTTGATCCCCTCTTTCTCAAGGATCCGTGCCGCTTCGACGGCCCTCGCTGCTCCCCTGATGGTGTCGTAGGTGTCGATGAGGAGGGTTGTCGCCCTGGGGTTGGCCCGCGCAAAATCGATGAACGCCTCCAGCTCGCTTCCAAACGCCTCGATGAAGGAGTGGGCCATCGTCCCGAAGACCGGGATGCCGTAAAGGGGCTCAGCGAGCACGGTGGAAGTCCCCTCAAACCCGGCGATGTTACTCGAGCGGGCGGCAAAGATACCGGCCTCGGCACCATGGGAACGGCGGACCCCGAAGTCGATCAGTCCGGCCTTTCCTCCCGCCGCGAGGACACAGCGCGCGGCCTTGCTCGCCATGACGACCTGACCGTGGATGAGGTTCATGATCCGGGTCTCTAAGAGTTGCGCCTGGGGTAACGGCGCCACAACACGGATGACCGGTTCCTGGGGGAAGAAGACGGTCCCCTCGGGCATCGCCTGGACGTCGCCGGTGAAACGGAACCCGCTGAGATAATCCACAACCTCCCGGGAGAAGCGTCCGCAGCGGGCCAGGTAATCGAGCTCTTCTTCGGTCACACGCACCCCTTCCAAATACCGGACGACCGATTCCAGTCCTGCGGTCATCAGGAAGCCGCGGTTCTCCGGGAGATCGCGCACCGAAAATTCAAAAACCGCCGTCTCCTCCATCCCCTGCCGCAGGTAGCCCTGGAGCATGGTGAGCTGGTAGAGGTCCGTCAAAAGCAGGCTGGTTGCGGGATTGATCGTCGTTTCTCTCATCAAATCAGGTCTCCCGTTGTGATCAGTTTGGCGCCCATTTTTCTCATCTTCTTGAGGGCCCTTTCGCCGTCGCCGGGATTGACGTCGACGGCGCACACGGCATCGGCGAGCACATAGGTGTCGATGCCCGCCTTACATGCCTCCACCACCGTGTTCAGTACGCAGTAGTCCGTGGCCAACCCAACGACGAAGAGCCGTCTTGTCCCGCTCCTTTCCAAGAGATC
Source organism: uncultured Syntrophaceae bacterium (assembly GCA_964597995.1). Lineage (GTDB taxonomy): Bacteria > Desulfobacterota > Syntrophia > Syntrophales > UBA4778 > UBA2207. Next base: position 15,681 of record CAZRAC010000016.1, read on the forward strand.
TCTTTCGGTATTCCCCTGCGCGTCCCGGGCGTAGAGCGTGGAATACTCTTCCGCGTCTCTTCTGTCCGCCTTGGACAGGATGACGGTGCCCTCGGGGATCATGAGGTCGGGGTGGAAAGCGGCACCGGGGGTGTTCGCTACGCAGTGGGGTGGCCACGGCCCCCCGCGCTCCTTGAAGGAAATGTGGTCCCGGGGGTGCCAGTCGCGGCTGAAGAAAACGGGCCGCTTCCTGCTTTGGAAGAGTTCGATCACGCGATTCATGACGGGGATCAACCGGTCCCCTCCCGGGACGGCAAGGGCGCCGCCGGGAAGAAAGTCGAGCTGCATATCCGTCACCGAAAGTGCGTCGCCCTCCTGGATAACGACCTTCTGTTCTCTGCTTCCCATGAAAATTCCTCCTGCCGTGAAGGTCAGTCGGCGTCTGCGAGCCTCATCAGTGTGCCGCGCTTCTTCCCGCCGTGACGGAAGATCGTGATACCTTTACATCCCATTTCATAGGCCATCAAGAAGGCTTCGGCAACGTCTTTTTTCGTGGCGCTCCGCTTCATATTGATGGTCTTCGAAACGGCGTTGTCCGTGTACCGCTGGAATGCGGCCTGCATGGCGATGTGGGTCCGGAAGGAGATCTCCGACGCCGTCTTGAAGAGCTTCTTTACGTCCGCCGGAACGCCCCTCACCCCCCGCAGGTCTCCCTTCCGGAGGACCGTCTCTTCCAGTTCCCGCGAGAAGAACCCCCTCTTTTTCGCCAGCGCAAAGAAAAGGCGGTTTATCTCCTGCATCTCCCCGCCGAGAACGAACCGCTTATAGGCGAGGGCGAAATAAGGCTCGATACCGCTCGAACAGTCGGCGATCGTCGCCAGGGTTCCCGTGGGGGCGATGGTGGTCGTTGTCGCGTTACGGACCCTGGGCATTCCCTCCTTGTCGTAGACCGACCCGGGGAAATTGGGGAAGAGGCCCTTTGTCTTCCCCAGGTGTTCCGACTCCGCTTTGGATGTCTCCTCGACGAAACGCATCACCTCTCCGGCAAGGCCAAGGGCCTCCTCGGATTCATAAGGAATCCCCATCAAAACGAGCATATCCGCCCACCCCATGACGCCGAGGCCGACCTTCCTGTTTCCCTTGTGCATCTCTTCGATCTCCGGCAAGGGGTAGCGGTTGGCGTCGATCGCATCGTCGAGGAACCTTACGGCGCTGCGGACATCCCTTCCCATGGCCTCGTAATCGACGGAGGGGCTACCCGTTCCTTCCAGGATTGAGTTTCTCACATACTTCGAAAGATTGAGCGAACCCAGGATACAGGCCTCGTAGGGCAGGAGCGGCTGCTCGCCGCAGGGGTTCGTGCTCTCTATCTCGCCGAGGTGGGGTGTAGGGTTGCTCCTGTTGACCCGATCGATGAAGACGACGCCGGGGTCCCCGGAGAGCCACGCACTCTCGACGATCTCTGCGAAGACCTCCCGCGCCCTGACCTCCCCCGCAGGCTGCCCCGTCCTCGGGTTCTTAAGTTCGTACGTCTCGTCGCGCTCGAGGGCGTCCATGAAGGCGTCGGTCACGGCCACGGAGATCGTGAAATTGGCGAGCTCACTGCTGTCGCGCTTAACGCGGATGAATTCCAGGATGTCGGGGTGGTCGACCCGCAGAATCCCCATGTTGGCGCCCCGCCGGGCCCCGCCCTGCTTGATCACGTCGGCGGCCGCGTTGTAGATCTTCATGAAGGAAACAGGTCCGCTGGCGACGCCGCCCGTCGAACGGACGGCGTCTTCCTTCGGCCGAAGGTTGGAAAAGGAAAAACCCGTGCCGCCGCCGCTTTGCAGTATAAGGGCCGCGTTCTTCAGGGTGTCGAAGATGCTTTTCATGGAATCCTGCACGGGGAGGACGAAGCACGCGGCAAGCTGGCCCATTTCCTTCCCGGCATTCATCAGGGCTGGGGAATTGGGCAGGAAACGCAGCGCCGAGAGCATCTCAAAAAAGACCTCCTCCCAGTGGAGGGCGTCCTCGCCGTAAAGCCTTTCGGCCGCCGCGACCGTCCGGGCGACCCGCCTGAACATCTCTTCCGGGGCCTCCACGACCCGGCCCGCTTCGTCCTTGAGGAGATAGCGCGCCCTTAGTATCTTTAGGGCGTTTTCCGTGAGTTCGACCATATTCATATGTTAGCAAAATTCCCCCATGTTTTTAATCCCAAATTTTCTGCGGGAGAAGACAATTGCCTTGACTCTTCGGTTCGCCCATGTCTATTTTTCTCCCATGATGGCGAAGAAGCGCGAGCCGGGGGAAGAAACAGTCGGACAAAAGGGGGTCGATTGCTTCTCCTGCACCCATTTCCACATCACCTATGATACAGACTTCCCCTATGGATGCAGGGCGGCGGGTTTCAAATCGCGGCTTATCCCCGCCAAAGAGATGCTTTTGAACTCCGGCATGGCATGCCAGTTTTTCGAAGAGAAAAAGAGGCGCCGGGGCCGATGAATCGCCGTAGAACATTCTACCCTTGAAGACGAGCAAAGGAGATCACCATGGCTGATTCGGTGTACGAAAAACTGAGAGAGCACCTCGACTCGCTCCCGACGGGGTTCCCGAAGACGGAGAGCGGCGTCGAGATAAAGATACTCAAAAAGCTCTTCACGGAAAAGGAGGCCGAGATGGCCTGTAACATGACCATCATGCCGGAAACGGCGGAGCAGGTGGCGACGAGACTCAAGCGGGACCACGAGGCCACGGAGGAACTCCTTTACAGCATGTCGAAGAAGGGTCTCCTCATGCGCTACAGGGCCGGCGGAAAAACCTACTACATGTCCGCCATGTTTATCGTGGGCATCTTTGAGTACCAGGTGAACAACCTGGACAGAGAGCTCGTGGAGCTCCTCCGTCAGTACGCCGGCGAGGCCATGTACCGGGAGCTGCTCGTCCCCGACACCCCGCAGCTCCGCGTCGTCCCCGTCCAGGAGAGCCTCGACCCCGCCATGGAGGTCGCGCCCTACGACGAGTTACAGAAGATCCTGTCAGCCCAGAAAACGATCGCCCTCGCGGACTGCATATGCCGCAAGATGAGCCAGGTCGAAGGGAAGCCCTGTCACGCCCCGCTGGAATCCTGCCTGCTCTTCGGCGCGATGGGAGAGTTCTACATCGAAAACGGCCTGGCCCGGAAGATATCCCTCGAAGAGGCCTTCGCAGTCCTCAAGAGGAACGAGGAAGCGGGCCTTGTGCCGAACCCGGCCAATGCCCGTTTCGTGGGCGGGATGTGCAGCTGCTGTTCATGCTGCTGCGAGGTCCTGAAGGCCGTCAAGCTCGACGCCCATCCGAGCAGGAGGGTGAAGTCCAACTATTTCGCGCGTCTTGACGCCGATTTTTGCACGGGGTGCGAAGTCTGTCTCGACCGCTGCCAGATGGAAGCCATCACGATGGTCGATGATAAGGCCGTGATCGACCTCAACCGTTGCGTAGGCTGCGGGCTCTGCGTGACCACCTGTCCGACGGAGGCCCTCTCCCTCCAGAAGAAACCCCCCGAGGAGCAGTACGTGCCCCCGGAAAGGGCAGTCGAAACTTACATGCGGATTGCCATGGAACGGTGGAAGATGTAATCCTGCAGGAGGCCCTGACCGGCGAGGGAGACACGAGCGTTGCATGAACTGCCGATAACCGAAAACATCCTGAAGGTGGTCCTGAAACACGCCGGCGAGGACGGGGCGCAAAGGGTCGTCCGCGTCCATCTGCGGGTCGGCGGATTGAACGACGTCGTCGGCGAGTGGCTCCAGCGCTACTTCGACTACCTGAGCAGGGGGACCGCCGCCGAGGGGGCGGCCCTCGTCATAGAGCGGACGCCTGTGACCTTCCGTTGCGAGGGCTGCGGGGCGTCCTTCCCGGTCAAGGTGCGGGAGGTGGAGGGCATCGTCTGCCCCGGCTGCGGCGGGGGAAAAGCGACCCTTCTTTCGGGCCGCGAATTTTTCATCAAACACATCGAGGTGACCTGAATGGCCGACATCCGTCTTGTGGAAATCAAGGAAAAGATCTTCGCCGACAACGACCGGCTGGCCGACGAGATCCGGGGCCGCCTGAAACAAAAGGGCGTTTTCATGCTCAACCTAATGGCATCGCCCGGTGGCGGAAAGACCAGTCTCATCGTGCAGACCCTCCGGGGCCTAAAGGGCGACTTCAGGGCGGCCGTCATCGAAGGCGACATCGATTCGATGGTGGACGCGGAGGCGGTTTCCCGGGAAGGCGTGCCCGCAGTCCAGATAAGGACGGGAGGGGCCTGCCACCTGGACGCCGTGATGGTGGACCGGGCCCTCCAGGAAACGGACCCGGAAGGGCTGGACGTCGTTTTTATCGAGAACATCGGAAACCTGGTCTGTCCCGCGGAGTTCGACACGGGGGCGACCCGGAACGTGATGATCCTGAGCGTGCCCGAGGGAGACGACAAACCACTCAAATACCCGCTCATGTTCACCGTGAGCGACGCCCTCGTCGTGAACAAAATCGACTATCTCCAGCTCACAGACTTCGATATGAAGGCCCTGCGGGAAAGGGTCCTGAGACTAAACCCCGGCATCAGGATATTCGAGGTCTCCTGTAAGACCGGGGAGGGAATCCCCGGCTGGATAGAGTGGCTGAAGGGGGAAATACAGGCTTACAAGGCCTGAACATTCCTGTTGACAATCGACCGCCTCTTGCCGATGATGAGAAAAGAGGTCGTGCCATGAAAAGTTCCCGGCCGTCTTTTACATACCATCCCTTTGCGGGACTCGAAACCCGCCTCAAAGAGAGGCCGTTGCCCGAGTTACCTCTTCAAGGGCATGTCCCACCGGAGACAACCCCCGAGGACGAAAGACAGTTCTTCCTGGACGCCATGAGGGACGTGACGCTCTTGCCGCCCGACGACCGTGCGGTGAAAGGCGCCGAAGCCGGGCGTCCCCCGAAGAAGGGAGACGCAGCCAAAGGAGATGCGCTCCTCGCTCTCCGGGACCTGGTGGAACGGGGCAAAGGCTTTGTAGTCGCCGATACGCCCGAATACATCGAAGGGGTGGGGTACGGGGGGAATATCGCTTTCGCCAGACGACTCCACCGGGGGGATTTTTCGATCCAGGGCCACATCGACCTGCACGGGTTGAACGCGGCGGAGGCCGAGGAGGCCATCGAACTCTTCTTAGAAGAATCGGTGGCCGGCGGCAAGAGGGCCGTCTCCGTCATCCACGGCCGGGGTCTATCCTCCCAGGCGGAACCCGTTCTGAAGAACAAGGTGGTCGAGCGCCTCACCAAAGGCCGCTGGCGGAAATGGGTCATCGCCTACGCAAGCGCCCGGGCCTGCGACGGCGGAGCGGGAGCGACCTACGTGCTCCTCCGCGACCGGCCCTATTCGCGGGGTCCCGGCAGAAGGCCCTCGAAGAGGGGCCGCCGCAAGTCGTGAACGGGGGCAGTGAGGACATGAAAAAAATCAAGATAGGCGTGAGCGCCTGCCTCCTCGGCGAACGGGTGCGGTACGACGGCGGCCATAAGCTCGACCGCCTCCTCATCGATGCCCTGGGAGAAGACGTGACATATGTCCCTGTCTGTCCTGAGGTCGAATGCGGCCTCGGCGTGCCTCGCGAGGCGATGCGCCTTGAAGGCGACCCCGACGCCCCACGGCTGGTGACCGTTCGGACCGGTAAGGACCGCACCGACCAGGTGGTCCACTGGGCCCAAAAGAAGGTCCGTGAGGTCGAGAAGGAACGCCTTTCCGGTTTCATCCTCAAAAGCAGGTCCCCCTCATGCGGCCTGGAGGTGATGTCTGCCTTCCATCAGGGATGTCCTGTGGGCAAGAAGTTCGTCGGTTTGTTCGCTCGAACCCTGATGGGGCACCTTCCCCTCCTTCCCGTGGAGGACGCAGAGCGGCTTCACGACCCCGAGGCCCGCAAAATATTTCTCGGCCGGGTCCTTTCCGTGGGGCGCCGCCGGGGCTGTGCCTGACTTTTCCGTTTGATTTTTCTTTCTTTTTCGATACGATCGTGCAATGCGACGGCTTGAATTCGGCGCCTCCGTTCCTGTATACTTACGTTACGGGTGGATACCTCTTGCGGATACTTATTGAACGATTTTTCTACCCCTGAAAACGCGGCGAAGCGTCGCAAAGAACGACCCTTTTTCGTCACCCTCGCACGGCACAATAGAGGCAGGCATCAGCGACGAGAGATCTCCGTCGCTTTTGTTGTTTCGTTTCCGGCACGCCGGTTGCTTGACGAAAAGGAACGGCCGTTTCGGCGGTTAACGATTCCACCGGCCTGTTTTGCTGAAGGCTCTCATGCCCTGCGGCCGGTACAATATTTTCGCCCGGGAGCACCTCGGTGAAAGGAGAAGGCGGTGAACAAGAAAGACTATCTCGTCCCCGGCCTGACCAAGCGGTTAGGGACGGGTCTCCTAATCGCCTTGCTCTTCGTTTCGCCTGCCGCCTTATGGGCGCAGGACCTGATCAAAAAAGGGGAGACCCTGGACCTGAAGCGCTGTGTCGAGATCGCCTTAAAGAGACAACCCAACATCATAGCGGCGATGAATACCGTCCGGGTGAACGAAAGTCGGGTCGGCCAGGCGAAATCGAACTACTACCCCCAGCTCAACTGGTCTTCTGGCTACAGCAGGAACTACCCGGCCGTTTCGAACTCGACCTTTGCCTCCGACTTTCCGTACAACGATTACTCCAGCTACCTGACCCTGACGCAGAACATCTACGATTTTGGTAAGACAGCCGACCAGGTAAAGATCCAGAGCCTGAACCGCGACTCAGCGCGCCAGGACCTCGAGAACGTGACGAGCCAGATAATCTTTTCCGTCAAACAGACCTACTTCGGCCTCCTGCAGACGATGAAGAACCGCGATGTCGCCGTCGATACCGTGAACCAGTTCCAGCAGCACCTCGAACAGGCCAGGGGTTTTTTCGAAGTCGGGACGAAACCCAAGTTCGACGTCACGAAGGCCGAGGTCGACCTGAGCACCGCGAAGCTCAACCTCCTCTCCGCCGAGAACAACGTGAAGATCGCCAGGGTAAACCTCAATAACGCCATGGGGCTACCCGAGGCACCCGAGTACGCCGTCGAAGACAACCTGGCCTACCGGCCCTACGAAATATCCTTCGACGAGGCCTTAAAGAAGGCCTACTCCGAACGCCCGGACCTGCGCTCCCTCATCCTGAAGAAAGAATCCCAGATGAAGGCCGTCGACCTCGCAAAAACGGGCTATTATCCCTACATCACGGGCAACGCGAACTACGGCTTCGAAAGCCGGGAATTCCCCCTGGAGAAGGGCTGGACGGTCGGGGCGCAGTTGACCATGCCCATCTTCAGCGGCAACCTGACGAAATACCAGGTGGAGGAGGCGAAGGCCGCCCTCGACGTCCTGAAGGCGAACGAAGAGACCCTGCGCCAATCCATATTCCTCGAAGTTCAGCAGGCATGGTTGAACCTGCAACTGGCGCGGGACCAGATATCCGCAGCCGAGCTGACGGTCCGCCAGGCGAGCGAAAACCTCGACCTGGCAAACGGCCGGTACGCGGCGGGCGTGGGGAACCCGATCGAGGTGACGGATTCCCTGGTCGCACTGGCGAACGCCAGGATGGCGCATGTGGCGGCCCTGTACAACTACAAGATCGCCCAGGCCAGCATGGAAAAGGCGATGGGGGTGCGTTGATGAGAAAGAAGATCGCCGTCGCCGTCACAGTCCTCATCCTCCTCCTGGGCACGGGCGGGTTTCTCTACTTCAAAAACGGAAACGGTAAGCTCAGCTTTAGGACGGAAAAGGTCACCCGCGGCGACATAAGGCAGACGGTGACCGCGACGGGTACCCTGAACGCCGTGACCACCGTGCTGGTGGGCACGCAGGTCTCCGGGACGATCAAACAGCTCTTCGTTGACTTCAACTCCGTCGTGAAGAAGGGGCAGCTCCTCGCCCTGATTGACCCTGCCCTCTTCGAGGCGCAGGTCGCCCAGGCACGGGCAAACCTCCTTACGGCGGAAGCCAATCGCGAAAAGATCGCGGCCACTCTCGCGGACGCGAAAAGGACCTACGAGAGGAACAAGGCCCTGCTGGAGAAAAACCTCATCTCTCAGAGCGACCTCGACACCGCCCAGACCAACTACGAATCCAACGTGGCGCAGCTCCGGGCCGCCGAGGCGCAGGTCGCCCAGGCCAGGGCGGCGCTGAACTCGGCGGAGATCAACCTCCGGTACACGCGGATCGTCTCTCCCGTGAACGGCATGGTCATCTCAAGGAACGTCGACGTGGGGCAGACCGTGGCCGCGAGCTTCCAGACGCCGACGCTCTTCACCATCGCCGAGGACCTGAAGTTGATGCAGATCGACACGAGCGTGGACGAGGCCGATATCGGCAAGGTCCGGGCTGGCCAGGACGTGGAATTCACCGTGGACTCTTATCCGGAAGCCACGTTCAAAGGCCGGGTCTCGGAAGTGCGCAACGCCCCCACGACGGTGCAGAACGTCGTCACCTACGACGTGGTCGTCAGGGTGAACAACCCCGACCTCATTCTCAAGCCGGGAATGACGGCAAACGTTACCATAACGACAGCGATAAAGAACGGGGTCCTGCGGGTTCCCAATTCGGCGCTGCGGTTCAAGCTCCCCGGTAAGGAAAGGGAAAATCACGTAACAAAAGGAGGTACGCCGGCAGCTACAGGGGTCTGGGTCCTGGAGGGGGGAAACCCCCGACGGGTGACGTTCACACCGGGGATAAGTGACGGCAACTACACAGAGGTCGCCGCCGGCGACATCCGCGAAGGGATGGAGGTCATCGTCGAGGCGACAGGTGGAGGAGACAAGAAGCCTGCGGTGACCGGCCCCGGGTTCTTCAGATGAGGGCGACATGGCAATCATCGAGGCGTACAACCTGAACAAGACCTACCCCGTGGGCGAAGGCGTCCACGCCCTCGTCGACGTCTCCGTCACCGTCGAAAAGGGCGAATTCGTCGCCATCATGGGTCCTTCGGGATCGGGAAAATCGACCTTCATGAACGTGATCGGCTGCCTCGACGAGCCGACCTCCGGCAGGTACCTCCTGGAGGGGGTCGATATCGGGGGACTGGGCCGGGATGCCCTGGCCGAGGTCAGGAACAAGAAGATCGGCTTCGTGTTCCAGGGCTTCAACCTCCTGCCCCGGACGTCGGCCCTCGAAAACGTGGAACTGCCGATGCTTTACAACGGCACGCCGCCCTCCGAACGGCGTCAACGGGCGCTCGCCGCCCTCAAGGCCCTGGGACTCGAAGGCAGAGAGCACCACCACCCGAACCAGCTCTCGGGAGGCCAGCAGCAGCGTGTCGCCATCGCCCGGGCCCTCGTGAACCGGGCGCCGATCCTCCTGGCCGACGAACCCACGGGCAACCTCGACACGAAGACGAGCATCGAGATCATGGAACTCCTAGTCCGGCTCAACGACGAGTCGGGGATCACGATCCTCCTCGTGACCCACGAGCCCGACATAGCGGAATACAGCAAACGCATCATCCGTTTTCTTGACGGGAGGATTATTAGCGACGAGGAGAAGGTAGAAAAATCATGATCAGCATCCCTTCAACATTCAAGATTTCTTTCCGGGCCCTCCGGGTGAATAAGATGCGTTCCGGCCTGACGATGCTGGGGATCATAATCGGGGTGGGTGCCGTGATCACGATGGTCGCCATCGGCACGGGCGCAAGCCTGAGGATATCCCAGCAGATCGCGAGCGTGGGAAGCAACCTAATCGTCATCCTGCCCGGGAGCACGACCTCGGGCGGCATCCGCATGGGCCTCGGCAGCCAGCAGACGTTGACGAAGGGCGACGCCGACGCCATCTTGAAGGAATGTCCGGCCGTCGCCGAGGTGGCTCCTATCATGAACGGCGTCGCCCAGGTGGTCTACGGGAACATGAACTGGTCCACGGGGGTGATCGGAACCACGCCGAGCATCCTGGAGGTCCGCGACTGGCCGCTCTTTTCGGGGAGGAACTTCACGGAGCAGGACGTCCGCAGCGCCGCAAAGGTCTGCCTTCTCGGCCAGACGGTGGTAGACAACCTTTTTGGGGCGGCGGACCCCGTCGGCCAGATCGTCCGGATCAAGAAGCTCCCCTTTACCGTCGTCGGCGTCCTGGACAGGAAAGGTCAATCTCAACACGGCCAGGACCAGGACGACACGATCTTCATCCCCGTCACTACCGCCCAGAAAAAGATCTTCGGGACGGCCTTCCCCGGTATGGTCAGGACCATCATGGTCAAGGCCCGGAGCACGGAGGACCTGGACGCCGCCGAAAGACAGATCACGGCACTCCTCAGGCAGAGGCATCGTATCGGCCAAAAGGCGGACAACGATTTCAGCATCAGAAATCTTACCCAGATGATGCAGGTCGCCGAGCAGTCCACCCGGGTGATGACAATGCTCCTCGGGGCGATCGCTTCCGTTTCTCTCCTCGTCGGCGGCATCGGCATCATGAACATCATGCTGGTCTCGGTCACAGAGAGGACGCGGGAGATCGGCATCCGCATGGCCGTGGGGGCCAAGACATGGGACATCCGCCTCCAATTCATCATCGAGGCCCTGTCTCTCTCCCTGATTGGGGGTTTCGTGGGGATCGCAGCGGGCGTCATCACGGCCGAGATGATCTCCTTCTTTACGGGCTGGTCGACGGTCGTATCGCCCCTCGCTGTCCTCACGGCCTTCGGGTTCTCCGGCCTCGTGGGCATCTTTTTCGGCTTCTACCCGGCCTACAAGGCATCCCTCTTGAATCCTATCGAGGCCCTCCACTACGAATGAGTCCCCATGGGGTTGCCGGTGGGCCCAGTTTTTTTGCCCTCCTCTGAGATACCGCCGGTAAACCCGTCCTACCCACCCGTTCCGGCCTCCAGCCCATCTTGACAACCCTAATTTTGTGAATACATTATCGGCGAAAATCAGATTCAGCCAGTATAAACACGGCAAAAGAGATTCAAACGATAGGAAAGGAGGTATAGTTATGGTTTGGCCATCGGTAGTAAGATACGGCAGGATGGTGGATCCCTTCGACGAGATCCAGAGGCTTCAGCAGGAAATGAACCGTCTCTTTTCCGGTTTCGGCCCGGCCGTTGTTTACGAGTTTCCGCCGATTAACGCATGGGTCAGCGAAGACGATGCGGTCCTCACGGCGGAACTTCCCGGCATCGACCCGGAGAAGCTGGATATTTCCGTGGCAGGAGATACCCTCACTCTGAGCGGCGAAAGGGCACCGGCAAGCCTCGGTGAAGGGGAGACTTATCACAGGCAGGAACGAAACTTCGGTAAGTTTGCTCGAACGTTGAGGCTTCCCTTCCAGGTCGACCCGACCAAGGTAGAGGCAAAATACGAAAAAGGGATACTCAGGATTACCCTCCCGAGGTCGGAGCAGGACAAACCCAAGAAGATAGCCATAAAGACAAACTAAAAAGGGGGTGTAGCGTACTATGGCAAGGGAAAAGACTCAGGCGAGGATGCCTGTTGAAGCGGAAAGGACGAAGGAAAAGAGGGTCTTTGTGCCCCGGGTAGACATTTTTGAAACAAAAGACGGTATCGTCATCGCCGCCGATATGCCCGGCGTCGACGATAAGTCCATCGATGTAACGCTCGAGAAGAATATCTTGACGATCAAAGGACGGGTTGAAGCAAAACCTGTCGAAGGACACAGTTTGGCCTACGCAGAGTACGATGAGGGCGATTACGAACGTTTATTCACCCTAACCGATGAGGTTGACCGAGAAAAAATCGAGGCGAAGGTGAAAAACGGGGTTCTGGAAGTGATACTTCCCAAGGCCGAACCGGCGAAGGCGAAAAAGATCGCCATCAAAGCAGAATGACTTTCTAACCGAATAGAAAACGACGAAAGGGGGTAGGAAATATGCCTATCAGGAATTTGTTACCGTCCGTTTGGCGGCGCAGCGAGGTTCCTGTCCTGCGGGAAGAGGGAGATCCTTTCTCTGCCTTGCGTCGCGAGATGAACAGAATATTCGACGATTTTTACCGAAGCTTTGACCTCGCTCCCTTCGCGGGTGCCGAGGAACGCCTAGGGTTTTTCACACCCGCCGTTGACGTGGTCGAAGGGAAAAAGGACATAACGGTAAAAGTGGAACTTCCCGGCCTGGATGAAAAGGATGTGGAGGTGCTCCTCTCGGACGACACCCTCACGATAAGGGGTGAAAAGAAGCAGGAAAAAGAAGAGAGCACCGGAGATTACTATCGTATGGAAAGGACTTACGGCAGGTTCGAGAGGGTCATCCCGCTGCCGGAAAACGTAGACCCGGCCGGTATCGAGGCGAAGTTCAAGAAGGGCGTCCTCAGCATCCAGATGCCTAAACGGGCCGAAATCGAGGACAAGGCGAAGAAGATCGAGATAAAAGCGGAGTGATGCGGAAAACCCGCAGGCGTGAAGTCCCGGCCCTTCCCGTGCACGACTTTCTGCTTCCGTCGTGCCCCGGAGGGGCTTGCTGTTATTGGTAGTCTAGGCGGAATAAATTTCTTTTTCCTTGACAGTTGGTGTCGGCCTGTTATTTTTGTGAAAATGTTTGCAGGTTGCTGATTCTTTCTTTTTTGAAACCGGCCTCGTATCCTGAATTCTGTGGCCCTTCCGGTGGGTTTATGCTATGAATCCGCGGGAGAGGGATGCAAAAGGCGCCGACTGAGGTTCACGATGAGGACAACGCTTCGCTCTCTCTGCATCCTGAGAATCCTCTGCCGTGCCGACGGTCCGGTGGAAGAATCCTTCATCCAGAGCGGGCTCTTTCTCCTCCAGGAAGCCATGGGAGAAACCCTGGATTGCAATTTCTACCTGGACATGCAAGGTCCCCGCTCGAGGGAGGTCCTCGAGACCCTCATCACCCTGGAAAGGGAAGGTAAGGTGGCTATCGGCGGTTCACCGCGGGGGCTCCTGGTCGAGGCCACTGAAAAGGGAAAACAGTTCATCCACCAGGGGGGTGATTGGGGCGTCTTCTTCGACGTCCCCCCTGTAAGGGTACCGGAGGCCCAGATCGACGCCGTCCTTTCTCTCAGGGAAAAGGAGGCGCCACTCGAGATGGCCGCCCTGGGGACGGCCCTGTTCCTGGCGCTGTCCGCCGCAAGCCCGGGTAATATCCTCGAGGAATTGGATAAGGCAAAGTCTGAGGGGAGGCTCGCCGCCGATCTCGACGACCGGTCGGTGGTGGAGGGGTTTCGGCGTCTTCGGAGGTACGGCCTCGGGCCGGCAAGAAAGGGCGAGAGAACAAAGCCAAGGAGATGAAAAGGAGACCGAAAGATGAAGCGTTACGGCTGGCTGGCTGTCGGGTTGTGTCTGCTGATGGTTTTTTCCGGGTGCGGCTATAAGTCACAAAAACAGGGCGCGATGATCAACGAGGCAAGCGTGGACAAGGTGATCGTCGACGGACAGACGACCAAGCAGGAAGTCGTCCTGGAATTCGGCCCTCCCACGAAGACCATGGAGGGCGAGAGGATGTTCTTCTACACCTGGACAGAGACGAGTAAGTCGAGCATCCCGCTTTACGGCGGGGAGACCTCGGTGACCAAGGACCTGATCATCCTCTTCGATGACAACGGCGTAGTGAAGAGTCACAAAATCACCAAAACCGCGCGTGAATCCAAGGCCGGCTTCGGCGGGCAGAAGGAAAAGTAGCCCTCAGCCCTGCAAAGGGCTGGCTTAGAGCACCTCCCATTCGCCAAGCTCCCTGGGACAGTCGGTATCCTTACGGCTGTCCCAGTCGAGCCATCCAGTGCAACGCAGGAAGACGTCCTTTGCGGCTTTATCCGCCGTTTCATAGGTGCCGAGCCACATACCGCCGATGCATAATTCGTAACAACCCGAGACCGTCGGGTCGCTCCCGATCGTGAATGTCCCCGCCTTCGACCTGAATATGTACATTTTGCCACCCGGTTTTAAGATTGATAAAGCTTTTCAGCCCTTGATACAGCCGACGGCCCGCAGCCTGGCCACCTTACGTGATAGACCCGCCTCGTGAACCACGTTCACCACCTCGTCCAAGTTCTTGTAGGCCTCAGGAATCTCTTCGGAGAGCGTACCTTTGCCGGCGGCCATCACGATGACCCCCCTTTCCTTCATCTCTTTCGGGATGGACCTCCCCCGACTTGCCTTCACGGCCTGGGCCCTGCTCAACACCCTGCCGGCCCCGTGACAGGTGCTGCCGAAGGTCTCCCGAAAGGCCTTCTCCGTCCCCGCAAGGACATAGGAGCCGACCCCCATGTCGCCCGGTATCAGCACCGGCTGTCCGTGGCGGCGATAGACGGCCGGCACCGCGGGATGTCCCGGGGGGAAGGAGCGCGTCGCCCCCTTGCGGTGGACGCAGACCTTGACGTCGCCCCCTTCGAGAGGAAACTCTTCGAATTTCGCTATGTTGTGACAGACATCGTAGACCAGTCTCATCCCCAGTTCGACAGGACTTTTGTGCAGCACCTTTTCGAAGGCCTCCCGGGTCCAGTGCATGAGCATCTGGCGGTTGGCCCAGGCGTAGTTGGCGGCGCAGGCCATGGCGGCGAAATAATCCCGGCCCTCCTGTGAGTCGAGGTAGGCGCACGCGAGTTGCCGGTCAGGGAGGGGAAACCCAAGGGAAGGAATCCCCTTCACAAGCAAAGCCAGGTAATCGTCGCATACCTGGTAGCCCAACCCCCGCGACCCCGAGTGGATCAACACGGCGACCTGGCCTACCTCCAGGCCGAAGGCGGCAGCCGCCTCCTCGTCAAAGACCTCTTCGACCACCTCCACCTCGAGGAAGTGATTGCCCGACCCCAGCGTTCCGAGCTGTTCCCGGCCCCTCTCGAGGGCCCTCTTGCTTACCCGTTCCGGGTCGGCCCCTCCTATCCTGCCGCCGTCTTCCGTCGTCTCCAGGTCGGCCTCCGTGCCGAACCCCGCCTTCACGGCCCACCGGGCGCCGTACCGGAGCACATCCTTTTCCTCTTCCGTCGACAGCTTAAGAGGCCCTGTGGAACCCACACCGGAGGGGATGTTCCGGAATAGGGCGACTACCAGGTCCTGCAACCGCTCCCTTATCTCTTCGAAACGGAGCTTCGTCGCCACGAGGCGGCAGCCGCAGTTGATGTCGTAGCCCACGCCGCCGGGAGATATAACACCATCCTTGAGGTCGAAGGCCGCGACGCCGCCGATCGGAAAACCATAGCCCCAGTGCATGTCGGGCATGGCGAAAGAATATCTCAGGATACCGGGTAGGCAGGCGACGTTGGCCACCTGACGGGGGCTTTCGTCCTTACCCGCCTCTTCCATCATCTTCTCGCTCGAAAAGATCAGCCCGGGCACCCTCATCCCGCCCGTCGGCGGGATCAGCCAACGATAATCGTCCAGTTTCTGAAGCCTTATCTCAGACATCGAAAATCACCCTTGCCCGCCATCCCGTCGGCGTCTCGACAACCTCCGTCCCATGGTAAGTCACCGCCTTGACCTCCCTCTTGACCCGGTGCCGCGCCGGGTCGTACGCCGCCACCCGGACCTTTCCCCTCAGATGCCGGTCATCCAGTTCTTCTATGATGAAGGAGGTGGGAACCATCTTTTCTCCGTTAAAAAGAAACAGCACCTCGCGCAGGAAATTAACCAGGAGGTCTTCCCGGTCCGTGCCCTCCACCGAGATTTCCCTGACGGCCGTCGGTTCAGGGTTTTCAATGTCCAACATGAGCTCGCAGACCGCCGAGGCGGCGTTGGCGAAGAGCTCTTCACCGGTCTTCCCGAAGACCTCGAGGCCCAGGTCCGCCGTGTGGTCGATCAGGCAATAGGGCTTCACAACTCTTCACCGCTTTCCGCCGTCGCGCCCTCTTCTTCTTTTCCGTTGTCCTTGCCGTTGCCCCGTTCCGTCCGCGCGACTCCGACGACTTTTTCTTCCGGTGCGATGTCGATGAGCTTCACGCCCTGGGTGTTGCGGTGCAGGACGCTGATCTCGTCGACGTGCAGCCGGATGATGTTGCCCGTGTTGCTGATGAGCATGATGTCCTCGTTACCGACGACCTGCTTGATCCCGGCCACGGCGCCTGTCTTCGGGGTGGTCTTCAGGTTGATGACGCCTTTCCCGCCCCGGGACTGGAGCCTGTATTCGGCAATCTCCGTGCGTTTGCCGAAACCCTTTTCCGAAACCGTCAGGATGGTGTTTTCGTTTCCGATGACCTCCATTCCCACGACCTCGTCGTCTTCGTCGATCCGGATACCCGTGACGCCCCTGGCCGTCCTGCCCATGGACCTTACCTCGTCTTCCTTAAACCGGATGGCCATACCTTTGCGCGTGCCGAGCAGTATATCCTGGGTACCTGTCGTCTCCTTGACTTCGATCAACTCATCCCCTTCGTCGACGCTGACCGCGATTATCCCCCCTGTCCTCGGGTTCGAGAAGGCGGTGAGGTCCGTCTTTTTGACGATCCCCCTTTTCGTCGCCATGACGACGTACTTGCCGCCCACGAAGTCACGGACCGGCAGGACGGCGGAGACGCGTTCGTTCGGCGATATCTGGATCAGGTTCACGATGGCCTTCCCCTTGGCGGCCCTGCCCGCCTGGGGCACCTGGTACACCTTGAGCCAGTAAACGCGGCCGAGGTTCGTGAAGATCAGGATGTAGCTGTGGGTCGAGGCGATGAAGATATTCTCCACGAAGTCCTCTTCCCTCGTCACCATCGCCACCTTTCCCCGCCCGCCGCGGTGCTGGCTGCGGTAGAGGCTTACGGGGTTACGCTTGATGTAGCCGGAGTGGGAAACCGTCACCACCATGTCCTCCTCGACGATCATGTCCTCGATGTCGATGTCGTCCACGCTCTGGACGATCTCCGTCCTCCGTTCATCGCCGTACTTCTTTTTGATCTCCTCGAGTTCCCCCACGATGACGTCTAGGACCTTCTGCTGGTCGTCCAGGACACCCTGGAGCCTTCGGATGAGCTCAGTCAACTCCTTGAACTCGGCGTCTATCTTCTCGCGTTCAAGCCCGGTCAACCTCTGCAATCTCATGTCCAGGATGGCCCTCGCCTGAATCTCGGTGAGCCCAAACCTCCTGCAGAGCCCGTCGGCGGCCTCCTGCGGGTTCTTGGCTGCCTTGATCAAGGCCACGACGGCGTCGATGTTGCCGAGCGCGACGATGAGACCCTCAAGGATGTGGGCGCGCTCCTTCGCCCGGGCGAGGTCGAACATCGTCCGGCGGATGATGACTTCCTTACGGAAGTCCAGGAACTTCTGGAGGATATCCTTGAGGTTGAGGACACGGGGCTGACCCTTGTCGATAGAGAGCATGATGATCCCGAAGGTCGTCTCCATCTGGGTGTGTTTGTAAAGCTGGTTGAGGATGACGCCGGAGGGTTCATCCTTCTTTAGGTCGACGACGATGCGGATACCCTCCCGGTCCGACTCGTCCCGGAGGTCGGCGATGCCTTCCATCTTCTTTTCCTTGACGAGCTCGGATATCCGCTCGATCAGGTTGGCCTTGTTCACTAGGTAAGGGATCTCCGTGATTATTATGCTCTCCCGGTCGTTCCTGGCGTTCCTCTCGATGACGGCCCGCGCCCTGACACGGATCGTCCCTCTGCCGGTCTTGTAGGCCGAAACGATCCCTTCCCTGCCGTTGATGAACCCCGCCGTGGGAAAGTCCGGGCCTTGGATGTAGTGCATCAATTCCTCGACGGTGATCCCGGGATTGCGGATGAGGGCGATCGTCCCGTCGACGACCTCGTTCAGGTTGTGGGGCGGGATGTTCGTGGCGACTCCCACGGCGATACCGGACGAGCCGTTCAGCAGCAGGTTGGGGAACCTTGCCGGCAGGACGGAAGGCTCCCGGAGGGAGGAGTCGTAATTGGGGACAAAATCGACGGTGTCTTTTTCGAGGTCGGCGAGCAGCTCTTCGGCGATTCTCGCCATCCGTATCTCCGTGTAACGCATCGCGGCCGGCGGATCCCCGTCGATGCTGCCGAAGTTTCCTTGCCCGTCGATCAGCGGGTAACGCATCGAAAAATCCTGGGCCATCCGCACGATGGTGTCGTAGGCCGCCGCGTCTCCGTGGGGGTGGTACTTACCGATGATATCACCGACTATCCTCGCCGACTTCTTGTAGGGTTTATTCCAGACATTCCCCATCTCCCACATGGCATAAAGGGCGCGGCGATGTACCGGTTTGAGGCCGTCCCGGATGTCCGGGATGGCACGTCCGATGATGACGCTCATCGCGTAGTCCATGTAGGATTTTCTCATCTCGTCTTCGATATTTATGGGTACGTTTCTCTGGTAAAGCATCTCCATGTCGATACACCTTTATCCTGGGTCATCATTTCAAAAAAGCCTCGTGGTATCAACCACTAAGCCAAACTCACGTTGGAATTATACCATCTTTTGCCGGAGAAGTCGCCCTCTCCGGCAGGGGAGCACAAGGGATTACCCTGTCTGATCAGAGTGGACGCGGGCGGGATTGGGTATGAGGCGGTTCAACGGACGTCTTTGGCGTCTTTACTCTTTTCCTTGGCCGCGTCTATCTCGCGGTCTTCGTCGAACCCCCCGATAGGCCTCATGAAGGTGTACCGGAAGGGCTCCTCGACGAGCTTCTTGGCCACCGTCTCGACGCTGTCGCTCGGAATCGAAAAGGGCAACGAGACGATGAACAGGGCCGTACCGACGACGGTTGCCGCCAGGCTCACCGGCCTGACTATGAGGATGTCAGCCGGAACGGGTATATCGGGCTCTTTCCCAAAGGCCGGCCCGGACACCCCGGACGCGATGACAAGCGCTAACGCCACGAACAACGTTGCTGCTGCCTTCATCGAAAACCTCCTTACAGTTTCTTTGCAGTAAATCTAACAGAGACGGCCGAATAAAGCAAAAACGAAATGGTCGACGCGCCGGGCGCTGACGTGCCCCGGCCCGGATCCTGCGGTCTTGAGATTCGGTTTTGAGACCTTTGACATTTGCTTCTGTTTCTGCTATTAAGCTTTGCCCTTTTATGCAGGGGGATAGGGGTTCGTGATACGCACAAATGACACGGAGGGATTGTTTTTCAAAGGCATCTCATCGATAAGAAAGGGAGAATCGTTCCGCCCATGAAAGAAATTGACGTCCGTGATGAAAACATCCGAAAAGAAACGCTGGGTACTGTCGATTTTTACGACTGGTTAGATACTTTCGAGCATAAATTACGCCCCAAGGTGGAGAAATCCCTGCCGAACGTCAGCGGCAAATGACGGTGTTTCCCTCAGCGGAAATGCTTTTTTAGGAAGTCGAGGTCTATTTCGGGGTAGACGGGGTACTGGGACATGATCGCCCGCACCCTTCCCTTCGCCTCGGCCTCGGCCTTCGGATCGACCTCATACTTCGCCTGGCTCTTTGCACCGCCTGCGGTCAACGGATTTGTGTTGTCCAGCACCAGGCGGATGATCGAGGCGATCTCCTTCATCTCCTCTCTGCCCATGTTCAGTGTCGTTACGGCGGGCGTGCCTACCCTCAGGCCGCTCGTGTACCAGGGGCCGTTCGGGTCGAAGGGCAGGGCGTTACGATTCAACGTTATGCTGCACTGGCGTAACGCGCTTTCCGCCTGCCTCCCGGTGATGCCGAAGGGGCTCACGTCGATAAGAAACAGGTGATTGTCCGTTCCACCCGTCGCCACCCTCATCCCCAGACGCAGGCATTCTTCGACCATTGCGCGGGAGTTTTCGACAATCTTTCCGGCGTAGGCCTTGAACTCCGGACGGTTCGCTTCGACAAAAGCCACGGCCTTGGCTGCCATCACGTGGGGAAGCGGCCCGCCGAGTACGAGGGGACAGCCCCTATCCACAGCATCGGCGAACTCCCCGCTGCAGAGAACGACGCCGCCCCGGGGTCCCCGGAGGGTCTTGTGCGTCGTCGTCGTCACCACCTGGGCGAAGGGGAACGGGCTGTAGTCGCCCGTAAAAACGCCGCCTGCCACCAGTCCCGCAAAATGGGCCATATCCACCATCAGGACCGCGCCCGCCCGGTCTGCTATCTCCCGCATCTTCCGAAAGTTGATGGCCCGTGGATAGGCGCTGTAGCCGGCAAGCAGGATGAGCGGCCTCACCTCCAGGGCCTGTTTTTCTATCGCGGCGTAGTCGAGGAGCCCCGTGTCCCTGTCTACCGTGTAGGTGAAGGCTTGGAACATCCGGGCCGAGACGTTGTTACGGTATCCGTGGGTCAGGTGCCCGCCGGAATAATAATCCATGCCGAGGAGCCGCTGGTTGCCCATCCTCACGCGCAGAGATTCCCACTGTTGTGCCGTCAATTTTGAGAGGTTTGTCTCGCCCAAATCTTCGAGGGCCGGCATCTCAACCCTTGCGGAGAGGATCGCCCAGTAGGCTACCAGGTTCGCGTCGGCACCACTGTGCGGCTGCACGTAGGCGTGGTCGCAGCCGAAGAGTTTGCAGGCCTCGGTTGCGGCCAGGCTCTCCACGGCGTCCACGTTCTCACAGCCCGCGTAGAAGCGGTGGCCGGGGAATCCCTCGGCGTACTTGTCCGTCAGCAGATTTCCCATGGCGAACTGGGTCGAAAGGGACGAGTAGTTCTCGCTGGCGATCAGCTTCAGGTTAGTTCTTTGGGCCTCTAATTCATCGATGACGGCCTTCGCCACCGGGGGCGAGACGCGGGAGACGACCTCCAGGTTTGCGAGGAAGGCAAGAAACTCTGGTTTTATCTCCTCAGCTTTTTTCCCGACAAGGTATTCGACAACGGGACTTGCGACCATAGGGGTCCCCTTTCTTTGACCGATTCTTCACACGGCCCAGGCGCACGACCGTGTGAGTAGAGCTCCCCGATGGTTTTCCATCTTGAACGCCAGTTGCTCAAGTAACGACGGGATTAACGGTATCACACGAAAAGAACACGATGGGCCGGTTTTTACCAGAAGTTCATCTTTTTGCAAGGACAATTTACTTCCGTCCGGCGCCGCCCTGAAGGAACTTCAAGTAATGTCCGGCCGTCTCCTCCGGCCTCTCCAGCATCGGCATGTGCCCGCAGTCCTTCATGATGACTGTCTGATGGTCCTTGATGCGTTTTTCGATTATCGGCACACACGACACGTCAAGGATGTTATCCCTGTCGCCCCAGAGGATCAGCGTCTTCGCCTTGATGAGTGGTAGATAAGACTCGAGAGAAATAGGCTTCCTGAGCATGTCTGCCATGACCTTCTCGTTGAAAGGCCCGTCTTTGATAGCCCGCGCGACTATGGCCTTTCTCACGGGATAGGGGATCGCCGGGACCTTCACGAAGGCGAGTCTCATCATCCGTTCGAAGTCGTCGTCGCTTTTGATCACCAGCGGGTTGACACCCTTCTCGAACATCTTCATCAATTCGCTTTTCACACCGCCCTGTATCCCTCCCGGCGCGAGGAGTGCCAAGCTCAACACCTCCTGCGGATGCTTGGCGGCGTAAACGGCCGCGATCGTACCGCCCATTGAATTGCCGGCGACGTTCACCTTCCCCAGTCTCATGACCTGGACGAAACGATGAAGACGCTCGACCTGACTCTCGATGTCGTAACTTGCCTCCTGGTGGCGAGAGCTCTCTCCGAAGCCGGGGAAGTCAGGGATGACGACGTGATATTTAGGGGTGAGGTACTTTGCGAAGGCCGTCCAGTTGTCCTTGTCGGCCGTGTAACCATGGAGTAGAAGGATGTTTTCCCCTCTACCGCCCTCCAGATAGACGATACGACTGTCGTCCACCTGTACGGAATGTTCGGATAGGCCGGAAAGACTACGGTTTACGTACTGGGCCGCCCGGAAGACCGTACCGGGGAACAGAATAAAGAACAGGACCAGGGCGACGATTATGACAATCAGTACGACCCCGAGCCCCCCGGCTTTTCGTCCTTTCATCGCCTTTCCTCCGCACGCTCGGCTGCCGGTTGTTTTAAGGGTTTTTATCTTCGCTACACATCCAGGTTCTGGGCGTAGAGGGCGTTTTTGTAAATGAAGTCCTTACGGGGTTCGACCTGGTCCCCCATCAAAGTGGTGAAGATATCGTCGGCGATGACGACGTCTTCGACCTTCACCTGTAAGAGAGTGCGCTTCTCCGGATTCATCGTCGTTTCCCAGAGCTGCTCCGGGTTCATCTCGCCGAGGCCTTTGTAGCGCTGCACGGTGAGCCCTTTCTGGCCCAGGGCATTCACATGCTCGACGAGGGCGGTCATACCGGCGAGTTCCTTCTTCTCCCCGTCTTCGTCGACCACCGTGTACGGCGGCTCCCCCAGGGCACTAACTTGGTTGAGGAGGTCCTTGACCTCCAGGAACCGGGGGGATTTGAATATCTCCCGGTCCAGGACCGTGGTGAAGACCTGTCCTTTCATCCGGTAGTCGAGGATCAGCTTGTAGCCGCTGTGCTCCGGGTCCGGCTCCGTCCGATAGTCTACGAGCCTTTCACCGACAGCCATCCTTACCCTCTTCGCGACCAGCAAGAGGGCCGCCTCGTCCTGGAAATCCTCCGGCGAAAAGGCCGGGTCCCCGGCAAGTATCCGCATTACAGTCCGGTTCTTTTCCTCCTTCTCAAAACGGTCGAGGACGGTTTCGATCCGCATCACACGTTTAACCAACTGGAGCAGGCGGTTGCCGTTGATACTCGTCCCATTACCCGTCACGAGGCTCATCTTGCCAACGCCGTTCTCCAGGATGTAGTTCTTCATTTCTTCCTCGGTGTGGATGTACATTTCCTTCTTCTTATCCACCACCTTGAAGAGGGGCGGCTGGGCGATGTAGAGGTGACCGCGCTCGATCAGCTCCCGCATCTGGCGGAAGAAGAAGGTGAGGAGAAGCGTGCGGATGTGGAGGCCGTCGATGTCCGCATCGGTCATGATGATCACCTTGTGGTACCGGAGCTTGCTCACGTCGAAATCATCTCTGCCGATACCGGTTCCGAGCGCTGTGACAACGGTCTTTATCTCCTCGTTCTGCAGCATCTTATCGAAGCGTGCCTTCTCGACGTTGAGGACCTTGCCCCTGAGCGGCAGTATCGCCTGGTTTCTCCGGTCACGCCCCTGCTTGGCCGAGCCGCCGGCGCTGTCGCCCTCCACCAGGTACACCTCGCTGCGGGCCGGGTCGCGCTCCTGACAATCGGCGAGCTTTCCCGGAAGCGAGCCCCCTTCGAGGGCGCCTTTCCGGCGCGTCAGCTCCTTAGCCCTTCGGGCGGCGTCCCTTGCCCTTGCAGCGTCGAGGGCCTTTCCGATTATCTGTCTCGCCACCGTCGGGTTTTCCTCGAGGTAACTGCCAAGCTTCTCATAGACTATGTTCTCGACAAGGCCCTTGACCTCGCTGTTTCCGAGCTTGGTCTTCGTCTGACCCTCGAACTGGGGGGACTTGAGTTTCACGCTGATGACGCAGGAGAGCCCCTCACGAACGTCCTCACCGCGGATCGAGTCCTTGCCGTTTTTGATGAGGTTGCTACTCACGGCGTAATTATTGATGGCGCGGGTCAATGCCGATTTGAACCCGCTCAGGTGCGTCCCTCCTTCCGTCGTGTTGATGCTGTTGGCGAAGGAAAAGATGCTTTCCGTGTACGTGTCGTTGTACTGCAAGGCCACCTCTACCTCGCAGTCCTCCCGCGCCCCGCTGAAGTAGATGGGCTTCTTGTGGAGGACGCCTTTGTTGCGGTTTATGTACTCGACAAAAGAGACGATCCCGCCTTTGTAGAAGAATTCGCTCTTCTTTCCGTCCCGGTCGTCGGTAAGCGTGATCCTGATACCTCTATTCAAGAAGGCGAGTTCCCGCAGGCGGTTGGAAAGGATGTCGAAACTGAAGTCCAGATCCTCAAATATCTCATAGTCCGGCTTGAATACGACCTTTGTCCCCCTCCCCCGGGTTTTCCCGACCACCTCAAGGTCGGATGTCGGGACACCCCTCTTGAAGGACTGTCTGTACACCTTGCCGTCCCTGCGGACCTCCAGTTCGAGGTACTCCGAAAGGGCGTTGACAACAGAAACGCCTACGCCGTGCAATCCTCCGGAAATCTTATAACTTTCGTTGGAAAACTTGGCGCCCGCATGAAGCTTGGTCAGGGCCACCGTGGCGGCAGAGATGCCCTCGTCTTTGTGGATGTCTACCGGTATCCCCCTGCCGTTATCGTCAACCATGATGCTGTTGTCGGCCCGGATGCGCACATCGATGGTGTCACAGAAGCCGGCAGTCGCCTCGTCGACACTGTTGTCCACGACCTCATAGACGAGATGGTGAAGGCCTTCTTTCCCCGTACTGCCGATGTACATGGCCGGTCGCTTGCGGACGGCCTCGAGACCCTCGAGAACTTTTATGCTGTCAGCCGAATAACTGTTTTCTGTCATAATGCCTTTCCAAATATCCACACACCAGTAATTTATCCATACAAAACCCGAGTAAGTAACACCGGGGTCCAAATCAATTATACCATATCATACCTGACGGCATGGGGGTAAAAATAGACTTTTCTCAGCGTAATATCGATGATGATCAACAATTTCACATGCATAGCGGCATGATGATAGAGAGGTAATTCCCACCTCGCGCCGGACTGATCGTCCCCGGTTTTATCCCCTCTCGTATCTCGAAGACGACATTTTCGTCATCAACTACGTCGACGGCGTCGACCAGATACCGGACATTGTAAACTACATCCAATTCCGTCTCCGAACCGGGGACATCCAACTCTTCGTTGGCCTCCCCCACATCGGGGTTGGTCGAGTCTAAGAGCATCTTTCCGTTGGATATCTTTATCCGGACCCCGTTGTACTTATCGCTTGCCATGACCGCCATCCTCCTCAGGGCATGGAGGAACTCTTCACGATTCAAGGTAACGGCCGTCCCTTTCTCGATACTGTCGATTACTCTCCTGTAGTTGGGAAATTCTGCATCGATCAGGCCGACCTTGAGAATCGTGTTTTTCTTTTTCATGATCAGCATACCCTTATCCACGCCGACCGCCACATCTTCATCTCCCTCGTCCAACAACCTCCTGATCTCACTCACACCCCTCCTGGGGATGATTATTCCCTTCCCGAGTGAGAGCAACTCCTGCCCCCCGGTGTCCTTATCGACCAGCGACATACGACTACCATCCGTGGCCACCATCCGGAATTTCCTCGTCCCATCTTCCTCTTCTATGAGCTCAAAAAAAATGCCGTTGAGGCTGGTTCTGATTTCGTCGGTGGACATGGCAAAAGCGGACTTACTTATCATGTCCCCGAGTACGGAACTCTTCATATTCACAAACATGAGACCCTCGCCCTCCTCAACTTTAGGATATTCAGCGGCGGAGATACCCGGGATACGATAACTGACCTTCCCACAGCTTACGTTCACCCAGTTCGCATCGTTCATCTTGAAGTTTACGACCTTTTCTTGAATTTCTCTTATCATTTCAAATAGTTTACGGGCTGACAGGGTGATCTCACCTTCTGTGACCACCTGGGCATCGTAATGGGCAATCAGCCCTATCTCCCTGTTCGTTGCGATGATGCCCAGCCCCCTATCACCCGCCCGGAGCAGCACATTGTTCAGGATGGGCATCGTTGTTTTCCTTTCCACGATACTGAGGGTCTTTTGGATGCCGTCCAACAATACCTCTCGGTCAACATTGAATTCCATCTCTACTCCTTACATTTCTTAGATTAGATTAAATTAAATCAGTATGGATAATAATAGTACCTGTGGAATTGTTGATAACTTGCTACGCCGCGAATAGCAATAAAGATTCCGTAGAACGCGCCTGTTGATGGGTTGTCGTTTTTTGTGGGTATCAGCCCTTTTTTAAGAGGATATCTTCCAGTTCCTCGACTATTTTTTTTATCTTCATGTCGGTATCAACAAGTTTTTTAATCTTGTTGTTGGCATATATGACTGTCGAGTGGTCTTTCCCCCCCATCTTGGCGCCGATATCGGGAAAGGAATCGCTTGTCAGTTTTCGTGCCAGGTACATCGTTATCTGCCTGGGAATGACGAGGTTTTTATTTTTCTTTTCCGATTTTAAGTCGTTGATTTTAATCGCGAATTTTCCTGCCACCGTCTTTATGATTTCATCGACCGATACCTCGACAGGCGCTCCCTGCTTGAGAATGTCGTTGAGGATTTCTTTTGCAAGGTCCATAGTTATTTCCTTGCCGGACAGTGAGGCATAGGCGGCGATACGGATCAGGTATCCCTCCAGTTCACGGATACTCGACTCAGATTTAGAGGCAATAAAATAAGCGACATTATTCGGCAGGTTAAGCTGATTTTCTTCGGCTTTTTTGATGAGGATCGCCATCTTGGTTTCTATCTCCGGTGGTTGGATGTCCGCCACCAAACCCCATTCGAACCGGGACCGGAGCCTCCCCTCGAGGTTCGGGATGTCTTTAGGAAATTTGTCGCTCGTCACCACGATCTGTTTTCCCGAATCGTGGAGCGTGTTGAAGGTATGGAAGAATTCTTCCTGAGTCCGGTCCTTCCCGGCGATAAACTGGATGTCGTCTATGAGCAAGTATTCGATATTTCTGAATTTTTCTCTAAACATGGGCATCTTGTCATACCTTATGCACCCGATGAGCTCATTCATGAATTCCTCCGCCGAGACGTACAGGACGTGGCGTTCAGGGTTGATCTTCAGGGCCTGGAGGCCGATGGCGTTAAGCAGATGGGTCTTACCGAGGCCGACGCCGCCGTAGATGAAGAGGGGGTTATAAGTCTGGGCCGGCTGTTCGGCAACCGCCATGCAGGCGGCGTGGGCAAACTGGTTGCACGGTCCGACGACAAACCTCTCGAAGCTGTAATTAAGGTTTAGAGAAGTGTACACCTTCAACCCAAGGGTCTTCTTCGGAGTCTGTTTTTTTGTGCTGTGCTCTACCCTTTCGCGTTGTGTTGTAGTGTGGGAATGGGCGCCGTCGGAATCCTTATCTACTACAAAAACAACCTGTACGGGGAAACCGGTCACGGACGACAGGGCGTCCTTGATGACAGGTGTGTAGTTCTCGGAGAGCCAATCCTTAAAGAACTTATTCGGTACGCTCAGGTAGGCGTTATTCTCCTGCAAGGAGACTATTTCGAGCGGTTGAATCCACGTCTCGAAGTTCTGCTGCGTTACATTTTTCTTAATTATATCAATGCTTTTATTCCAAATTTCTCTCACGATCGGCTACCTATGAACAATGTTATCAACAGCTGTTGACAAATAGAGGGATATCGTCCCAAGAAGTAAAAGACTCTAACCTATAAATAAGTTTAATATCTCTGATTGAACGGTGAGGATACGGGTATTCCTGCCAAGACGGGGAGAAACATAATACAAACTACGGCAAATTTCAAAGATGATTTAATGCCTCTCCCTTTTCCAGAATCAACCCTACCAACCGGTCCAGGTCCTTGGAAGAGTGGAACCGGATCTCGATACTCCCCCCTTTTTTTGCCGGCTTGACGAGGACCCTGGTCATCAAGGCCTTCGAAAGTTTCTCCTCAAGGTCAAGTATCTCATTCTTCTTTGCTTTTACAGTAGCCGGTCGTGGTGAGCTTTTGAATCTACGGACGAGGACCTCCGTTTCCCGTACGGTGAGCCCTTTTTTTCGTACCAGATTGTACACCTCGACCTGCTCTGACTCCGTATTCAGGGACAGGAGGACCCGGGCATGGCCGGCGGAGAGCTTCTTTGTGGCAAGGGCGTCTTTGATGTCCTGCGGTAGTCTCAGGAGCCTCACCATGTTTGCCACCGTCGAGCGGTCCTTCCCTACCTTCTCCGCAACCTCTTCCTGGGAAAGGCCGAAGCTGTTCATTAGGTTATAGTAAGCCGTGCCCTCTTCTATGGGGTTCAGGTCCGCCCGCTGGAGGTTTTCGACGACGGAGACGAGGGCGACATCTTGGTCCGTCGCCTCCCTGACGATGATGGGCACTTCCTTGAGGCCTGCTGCCTGGGCGGCCCGCCAGCGGCGCTCTCCCGCGATGATCTCGTACCCCCCTTCAGCCTTCCGGGCCACGATTGGCTGGATGATGCCGCTTTCTCTGATGGAAACGGCGAGCTCTTCCAAGTCCTTAGAGTCGAACACCTTCCTGGCCTGGAACCGGTTGGGGATTAGTTCTTCTATACCGCAGAGGATGAAAGGTTTTCTTTCTTCGATGTTTTCGAGGATGTCGGGGAATATAGCACCCAGACCCTTGCCGAGAGTCGTTTTCGGAGGCATCATGCCCTCCCGTTGGAAAGGATTTCTTTTGCCAGTTCGAGGTACGCGACTGCCCCCCTCGATTTTATGTCGTACAGCATGACCGGCAGGCCGTGGCTCGGGCTTTCGGAAAGCCGGACGTTGCGCTGGATTATGGTCTTGAAGACCTTATCGCCGAAGTGTTTTCTCACGTCCTCGGCGACGAGATGGGACAGGCGGTTCCGCGTGTCGAACATGGTCAAGAGGATGCCCGACAGAGAGAGCGGGGGATTGAGCCGCGCCCTGACCAAGCGGATCGTGTTCAGCAGGTGGCCGAGGCCTTCCATGGCGAAATACTCGCACTGGAGCGGGACGATGACGTCGTCCGCCGCGACGAGGGCGTTGACCGTGAGGAGGCCTAAAGAGGGCGGGCAGTCGATGATCACAAAGTCATAATGCCTATTCATCGCACGCAGGGCGTTGCGCAACCTTTTCTCCCTGTCTTCGAGGGAGACGAACTCGACCTCCACGCCGATGAGGTCCTGGCTCGACGGGGCTATCTCGAGGGTCGGGATCGGCGCGCCGACGATAACGTCGTCGAGCGGTACTTCACCGATCAACGCATGGTAAAGATTCGTCTTACCGGCCAGTTCGCGGTCTACGCCGAGCCCGCTCGATGCGTTTGCCTGGGGGTCGCAGTCTACGAGAAGGGTCTTTTTTTCCGCCGCCGCGAGGGAGGCGGCGAGGTTGATCGCCGTCGTCGTCTTCCCGACGCCACCTTTCTGATTCGCTATGCAGATGGTTTTGCGCATCCCATGGATAAATACTAAACACAAAATTCCGAATGCTAAACAGACTTCGGTAAAAAAGCTAAGAAGAAGAGGAGCGACAGGCACCTGGATTGTTTGGGGTTTGGAACCAAGTTTCAGGATTCGTTCTGCGATTTTTAGCACAAAAAGGGTGTTAATCAAAGGGTTATTTTGCGGGGAAAATTAAGCCTAATTCTTTTGAAATATTAGCAGTTTTCTCTCGCCGCCTGCGAAGGGGAGTACGAAAGACCGCCAACCGGAGAACACAAGCCCCCTGTCCTTGATCGTCGCCTCCGCCGCCTTGAGTTCTATGCCGACACCGGGCCCTTTCATGGCGATGAGGATGCCGCCCGGTGCCGCAAACCCTGCCCCGTGGCGGATGAACTCAGGCAGCTTAAA
>CAZRAC010000017.1:0-42835 GCA_964597995.1 uncultured Syntrophaceae bacterium
CCTTCCTGAGGAGCATTGGAAGGACCTGGCCAACCGCATCGAGGGGATCGTTACCAGCCAGCAGCCGCTGTTTACCTACGGGCAGGAGGTGGAACGCCTCGCCGAGCTTTATGCACGGAAGGTCATCGCCTACCACGGCAAGGTAACCGTCGGGAGGTCTGTTCCCGATTACCAGCGGGTGGATATCGATTCCCTCGACCATGAACAGCCCCGCTGCGTAGGGGCGGAACATGTGGTGTACGAAACGATGAAGAGGCTCGGGCTCGATGGGTTGCTCACCATCCTCGGGTTCAACAAACCTGCCCGTGACGCCGCCCTGGGGGTCATCGCTGCCCGGCTGGTCGCCCCTTCTTCGGAGAGGGCGACCCATGTATGGCTTCAGACGATGAGCGCCATGGATGAGTTGTTGGATGCCGATTTCGGCGCCCTATCTCAGGATCGCGTCTACCGGGTATCGGACATGCTGCTGCGGCGCAAGGAAAAGGTCATCCTCTACGACCTGACCAACACGTTTTTCGAGGCTACCGGCAGGTATAACGGCAAGGCCCACTTTGGCCTCTCCAAGGAGAGGGGTTAGTCGTGGACGCCGACGGGTTCCTCAAACGCAGTGATGTGTTCGCCGGCAACTCCCGCCGGGCTGATCGCTGCCCTTTCTTCTCCCGCCCCGGGGGCAAGACCTCTTGTCGTCATGGATGCGGGCATCGCCACGGAGGACAACCTGCTTTGGCTGCGGGCGCAGGGCCATGAGTACATCGTGGTCTCCCGCAAGAAGAGGGGATCAAGAATCGCTTCGAGGAGGCCCTCGAGAGGGTCCGGGAGGCCCTGAGCAAAAAACACGGAACCAAGCGCTACGACAAGGTCTTAGAGAAGGTCGGCAGACTGAAGGAGCGGTTCCGACGGGTTGCGCACCGCTACGAGGTAAGTGTTGACAAAGATGACGGAAAGGACCTGGCAACGGCCTTGCGATGGGAGCTGAAGGAGAAGGCCGGTCAGTGCGGCCTGTACTGCCTGCGGTCCAACCGGTTGGATTTCAAAGAGCAGGAAATGTTCGACATCTTTGCCATGCTCACGGACATCGAGGACACCTTCCGGAGCATGAAGTCGGAGTTAGGGCTGCGTCCTGTGTACCACCAAAGGGAAGACCGGTGCGATGGACATCTCTTCATAACCGTCCTGGCGTACCACGTTGCACATACAATCCGCACACAGCTGCGAAAACAGGGGATCGCCGACAGTTGGGCTACCATCCGCAAAGGCCTGTCCTCTCAGGTACGCATAACCACAACGATGAAACGGGACAACGGCAAGGTGATCCACATCCGAAAGTCCACCAGACCTGAACCCTTCCACCGCCTGATCTATGACGCCTTACAGGTGCCTCATCGACCAGGCAAAACCGTAAAGACGATCATCTGAGGTACGAAAATCTGTAGTGCCTAAACGATGCCTCCTGAAGCCATAAGCTTTTGTTTCCATACATGTATTTTTTTGATACCATGAACTTTGGTTAAGAAAATCAATAAAAAATGGCGGAAGTGCATGGGAATCGAACCCACCTGAGAGAGTTTTAGTCCCTCACACCGGATTTGAAGTCCGGGAGGCCCACCAGTGACCTTGGCACTTCCGCTGCGATTTGAATAGCAGAATTTATCGAACCGTGTCAATGGATTATCGTTTGTCGGGAATAAGGGCGTGAAGGGGGCTTCTTTGAATTTGTTCGAATCCGCCGCCACGGCACGATGGGAGCCAAACCAAAGTCTCGCCATGACGGCATAGACCCGGAGTGAAAACGGCCCCGCGTCTTAAAGGTATTCTGGGGATACTGCGTTTTCGAGGGAGCGGTCGATGAGCTGAACGCTGACGGTCTCGCCTTTCTTCGCCTCCGTCAGATCTTCCGGCAGAACGATCAACCCGTTCGCCTTGACCATAGACTTCAGTATTCCTGACCCCTGCCCGCCCGCGGTGGTCACGGAGTACAGCCCATTTTCGTATACCACCCGACCCCGCACGAAATAGCGGAGGCCTTTTTCCTTCGTTATACTTTCTGTGAGTGTAGCGCGCACCGCTCGTCTGAAAAGGTCGCGGTGCCCCAGCATCTTGCGGAGTGCCGGCCTCACAAACTGTTCGAAGGAGACCATCGAAGAAACAGGGTTTCCCGGCAGCCCGAAAAGGGGCTTGCCTTTCAGTGTCCCGAAGGCAAGGGGTCTCCCGGGTCTCATCGCGATCCTCCAGAATTTCATCCTCGTTCCCAACGCCATCATTACTTCTTTCACGAGGTCGTAATCTCCCACGGATACGCCTCCCGACGAAAGGATCGCATCCGCCCGGAGGGCCATCCGGAACTTTTCGGCCAGTTCTCTCCTGTCGTCTCTGGCGATGCCGACCTGCAGGGGAACGGCGCCGCATTCCAGGACCTGAGCCGCTAGGGCATACCCGTTGCTGTTCGTGATCTTTGCCGGGGAAAGCGGCTCGTCGATGTCGGCGAGTTCATCCCCCGTCGAAATAATGGCCACAACCGGTACTTGGTGGACGTAAACAATGGAACGGCCCAGGGCCGCCAGCATGCCGGCTTCCGCCGGACGGACGACGCTGCCTTTCCTGATGACCAGTTCACCGACCCTGACGTCCCCCCCGGCAAGGCGGATGTTCAGCCCTTCCACGGCTGAGACAAAGACCCTGACATCACCTCCTTCGTTTTCCGTGTCTTCCACCTTGACTACGGCGTCTGCTCCTTCAGGGATCGGTGCCCCCGTCATGATGCGGACGGCTTCACCGGCCCCTATCTTTTTCGTCCACAGGTAACCCGCCGGGACATCCTCGATGACGCGGAGCGTGGCCGGCCTCTCTATTGATGCGCCCCGTGTATCGACGGCACGGAGGGCGTAGCCGTCCATCGCGGAATTGTTTTTCGGCGGGATGTCGCGGCCGGAGCGGATGCCTTCTCCCAGGACCCGGCCGAGAGTATCGAGAAGGCCGACCTTCTCCAGCGGAAGCGGTTTTACTGTCGCAAGTACCTGCGCAAGGGCTTCTTTTACAGTAATCATAAGGAAACCCGAAGGTTGGGATTTCGAAGGAAGAAAGAAGAACTTTCAGTTTGGACCGGCCGCTACATCCTTCAAAACGAGAACTATCCTAAAATTGATGACTTGTCAATGTCAGGCCATGTCCGTTTTCCTTTTACGCCTTGAATTATTCCCATCGATGGAGTAAAGTTTTACGTTGATTTCAGCTGGTTGGGGTCTATCGGATTAATCGTGATTAGAGGGCTTGGGAATGAATGTCGCAGAAAAGCAGGATCAGATCAGGGGTCAGCTCAAGGAGAAAAAGGGGGTGCTTCTCGCCCATTACTATCAGCGTGGGGAGGTACAGGATGTGGCCGATTTTGTGGGCGATTCCCTCGCCCTCAGCATAGAAGCGGCCAGAACGGATGCCGAGGTGATTGTTTTTGCCGGGGTCCATTTTATGGCGGAGAGCGCCTCGATCCTGTCCCCGGAAAAGACCGTACTTCTTCCACGGCTCGAGGCCGGTTGTCCTCTCGCCGACACGATCACGCCCGCCGAACTCGAGAAAGCCAGGGCCGAACATCCTGGATGCCGGGTGGTTACCTACGTGAATTCCTCGGCGGCCGTCAAGGCCCTGAGCGACATCTGCTGTACCTCGGCAAATGCCGTAAAAGTGGTGAATTCGCTCGCGGGCGAAAAAATCCTCATGGTTCCGGACGGCAACCTTGCGCGGTACACGGCGAGATTCACAAAAAAAGAAGTCATTCCCTGGGAGGGGTATTGTCCCGTTCATCATTTTCTCACGGCGGAAGAAGTGAAAGAGGTGATGAGGGAACATCCCGGGGCGAGGCTCGCCGTCCACCCCGAATGCAGGGCCGAGGTGATCGACATGGCCGACTTCGTCGGGAGCACGGCAGGCATCATCCGTTATGCCCGTGAGACCGAGGCCAGGGAGGTCGTCATCGGAACGGAGGTCGGGGTCCTGCACCCCTTGAGAAAGGAAAGCCCCGAAAAGACCTTCATCATGGCCTCGGAAAAGATGGTCTGCGAGACGATGAAGTCGATCACGCTGGAAGACATCTTGAGTTCCCTGAGGGAGATGAAGCACGTCGTCAAGGTGGCCGAGGATACCCGGGTGCCGGCTTTCAGGGCCTTGGACCGGATGCTAAAATTATAGCATTGAAGTAATAGGTAAGGGCGCAAGGAGTCGAGGCTGAGAACCGAACGGTGACGGCCGACAGTTGCGGATGAAAAGAATCGTTGAGGATAGGACGTACCTGAAAGACCCGGTGTTGAGGGGTTTCCTGGAGAAGGTCTGCGCCGGCGACGAACGGGTCCGGGTGAGCGGCCCGGACGGCTCCGCTAAGGCTCTCCTCGCAGCCCTCGTCCGCCGGTTCTCCGGCAAGACGACCCTCGTCGTCGTGCCGACGTTGGCGGAAGCCGAGCGCTTCTGCCGCGACCTTTCCCTCTTCCTACGTGACGGAAGCATACTCCTCTATCCTCCCTGGGACCTCCTTTCCCAGGATTTCATTTCCTCTCGGGGTGATGTGGAGGCGGGCCGGGTCGAAGTCCTTTCTCATCTGATCTTGGGAAAGTCCCTGCTCGTCGTCGCCCCCGTAGACGCCCTGATGCAGAAGATAAGGGCGGGTGGCGCGGTCCGTTCTTACATGCAGACCGTCGCCATAGGAGACTTCCTGGATAGAGAGGAGCTGCTGAAAAAGCTCGACGAGGGCGGATACCGGCATGTCTCTCTCGTGGAGGAGAAGGGTGAGTACAGCGTCAGGGGGCATGTCGTCGACGTCTTTCCGCCGTCGGAGCCTCGACCGCTCAGGCTCATTTTTATCGGCGATGAAGTGGAGTCGATCAAGACCTTCGACGTCGATTCTCAACGGACCGCGGAAGAAAGGGTCGATTTTGTCCTTTCCCCGGCGAGGGAACTGATCGTCTCGGAGGAGCTGCGGAAGGTTGCCCTCCGGGAGTTGAAAGAGAGGGCAGACGATATCAACCTGCCCCGGCTGATGCGCGACCGCCTGCAAGATATGGTCGGGAACGGCCTTCCCCTCAACCCCCGGCTTCTGCCGCTTTTCGGCGGTTCGGGCGGTGAGGGGTGCGCCGGCCTCTTTTCCTTCCTGCCCGCGGGGAGCGTCGTCATCCTGGACGACCCCTATTCGCTGGAGCGGGCGGGAAATGAGTATGTCGAGGCCCTAGACAGGGCGGCGGCGAAGGCAAGGGAGGAGGGCAGGTTCTACCTCGAGCACGAATCATACCTGTTTTCCGGGGAAGAGCTGCGCCGCGGCCTCGAGTCCTTCCAGGAGGTCGTCTTCGATGACCTGGAGGTCGAAAGAAGGGAAGGAGGCGCCTGGTCGGTCCGGTTTGACGTGGCGAAGCCCTCCGGTTTCAGGGAAGAGGGTGTCTCTTTCAGAAAGAGCGAGCGGCCCCTTCAGCCGCTGATGGAAAAGCTCAGGGCGTGGAGAGAAGAAGGAAATCTCGTCAACCTGCTCTGTAGCGGCGAGGCGGAGGTCCAAAAGATGGCCCGCCTCCTGGAGGATTACGGCCTGGAGGCCCGCCGTGCGAACGGCGATGTCCTCGGCGCGATCCTGAAACACGACGGCAGGGGTGAGCTGGTTATCTCGGAGGGCCGCTTGTCGGGTGGCTTTATCTTTCCCCGCCTCAGGTTGGTCGTCCTCAGCGACGAGGAGATCTTCGGCCCGAAGGTCCGCCGGAGGAAGGCGAGGCCGGTCCATGAGGGCTACTTCCTCCAGTCCTTCGGCGAGCTCAAGGAGGGTGATTTCATCGTTCATGCCGACCACGGCATCGGCATCTACCGGGGACTCGAGAAGCTCGCAGTGGGAGGTATCGAGAACGATTTTCTCAACCTGGAGTACTCGGAGGGCGACAAGCTCTACATCCCCGTCGACCGTCTCGACCGGATACAGAGGTACATCGGCCCCGACGGGCATGACCCGAAGGTGGACAAGCTCGGAGGGACGTCCTGGGAGAACGCAAAGAAACGGGTGAAGCGCTCCGTCGAAGAGGTCGCCGAAGAGCTCGTTTCCCTCTATGCCGCGAGGGAGACCCTCGAACGCCTGCCCTTCGCGCCCACCGACGCCTATTATGACGAATTCTGCTCTTCCTTCGAATTCGAAGAGACACCGGACCAGGCGAGGGCCATCGAAGACGTCAACGAAGATATGGCCGACTCAAAGCCGATGGACAGGCTGGTGTGCGGCGACGCGGGGTTCGGCAAGACGGAGGTGGCAATAAGAGCGGCTTTCCGCGCCGTGATGGAAGGGAAACAGGCGGCCGTGTTGGTGCCGACGACGATCCTGGCCGAACAGCATTACCAGACCTTTTCGCGGCGGCTGGAGAAATATCCCATACGCATCGACGTGCTGAACCGCTTCAAGACCCGGAACGAACAGCAGAAGGTCATCGAGGATCTTGGTAAAGGAAAGATAGACATCGTGATCGGGACGCACCGGCTCCTGCAGAAGGATGTTTCCTTCAAGGAACTCGGCCTGGTGGTCGTGGACGAAGAGCAGCGCTTCGGGGTCAGTCACAAAGAAAAGCTCAAACAACTGCGGACTCTCGTGGACGTCCTGACCCTGACGGCGACGCCGATCCCGAGGACGTTGCAGCTTTCTCTGGTGGGTATCCGCGACCTATCCATAATCAATACGCCCCCGGAGGACAGGCGATCCATCAAGACCCACGTCGTGGAGTTCGACGAGGAAGTGATCAAGAACGCCGTCCGTTCCGAGCTGGGGAGGAAGGGCCAGGTATTCTTCGTCCACGACAGAATCAATTCCATCTACACGATGGAAAGGCTCGTCAGGCGGCTGGTGCCGGAGGCCAGGGTGGCGGTGGCGCACGGACGCATGAAGAGCCGGGAATTAGAAGACGTCATGGTGGGGTACGTCCGCCGCGATTATGACGTCCTTGTCTGCACGACGATCGTCGGTTCGGGCATCGACATCCCTTCGGCCAACACGATCATCATCAACCGGGCGGACCGTTTCGGCCTTTCCCAACTCTACCAACTCCGGGGGAGGGTGGGCAGGTCGAGGGAGGAGGCCTATGCCTATCTCCTCATCCCCAGGGGTGCGATGCTCGCCCCGGACACGCAAAAGAGGTTGCGGGTGATCCGGGAGCTCACGGAACCAGGTTCAGGCTTCGCCGTCGCCTCCCATGACCTGGAGATCAGGGGTGCGGGGAATATCCTGGGGACTTCTCAGTCGGGCCACGTTGCGGCCGTGGGCTATGAGATGTACATCCAGCTTATCGAGAACACGATCAGGGAGTTGAAAGGGGAGGCGGCGCCGGAAGAGGAGGTCAGGCCCGAGATACATCTCGGACTACCGGCCTTCATCGGCGAGGATTATATGCCCGACATGAACCGAAGACTCGTGATGTACAAGCGGATATCCATGGCCTCTACGGAGGAAGACATATCCGCCCTACGGGAAGAGCTTTTGGACTGTTATGGGCACATACCGGTGCAGGTCGAGAATCTTTTAGAGGTGATTCGCATCCGGAATCTTGCGAAGCCCATTGCGGCCAAGCGGATTGACTACGACGGCAAGAATCTCTCTGTTTCCTTCATGAAGAGCAGCTCCCTGGAACCAGAAAAGATATTGAAGCTCATCAGGAAGAAAACGAAAGAGGTGAAATTCACACCCGATTACAGGCTCATCATCCCCATCCCCGGCCTGCAGCATAGCGAGGTAATCGGCGAGGCGAAGGGGCTGCTGAGGGAATTGGCGGATTAACAAAAGGAATCGAGAAGGCGATGGTTCGGAGGAAGGGGGACGCGGGGAAAAAAGGCGATGCAGAGAAGACATTTCCACATAAACGCCGCTTTGATTGCGGCCTTTGTGGTGCTGGCGACGACGGGTTGTCAGTTCTTCGGGGGTTCGCAGGACTACGTGGCGACAGTCGACGGCGAAAAGATTCCTCTGGAGGACTTCAACGACCGGCTGGAGCAGAAACTCGCGCTCATGGAAGGCAGGTCTTCGATGAGCGACGAGCAATTCGAAGTCTTGAAACAGAACGTCCTGAACGAGCTCATCGACGAGCAGGTCATGCTGAACCGGGCGAGGAAACTCGGTCTCTCCGTCAGCGAAGGGGAGCTCAAGAGACGTATCGAAGAGATCAGGAAAGATTACGGAGAAGAACATTTTGAGCAGTATTTCAAGGGAGGCCGGAAGGAATACCGAACGTGGGAAGAGAAACTGCGGCGGAGGCTTCTCCTGGAGGAGCTCATCCGGCAGGAAGTGAACTCCCGGGTGTCGGTGACGGATGAAGAAGTCATGGATTATTTGAAGAAACACGAGAAGGAAAAGTTGTTCCAAGAACGGGTCCGCCTCAGCCAGATAGTATTTCAGGACAGGGAAAAAGCCGAGATGGTCATGCAAAGGTTGAACGACGGCGAAGATTTTGCGACCCTGGCGAGAGAGTTTTCCCTGGGGCCTGAGGCCGAGAAAGGGGGCGACCTCGGCTATTTCGTGCGGGGCGTCTTGCCCGAGACCTTTGACAGAGTCATCTTCTCTTTGCCCCCGGGGAAGGTGAGCGGGATCATCGAGACGCCGTACGGGTATCACATCTTCAAGGTTCTCGAAAAGGAGCGAAGAGGCAAGAAAGTATTGGCCGAGCAAAGAGAGCGGATCAGGGCTAAGCTGAAAAGAGAGAAAGAGGACCAGGAATACGCCGGATGGCTGGAGCGATTGAGGAGCGAGTCGGTCATAAAGATAAACGAACCGGTGCTCAGGCGCGTCGGCCGCGAGGGCGGAAGGGCGGAGAGATAATAATCTCCAGGTATCGAATAAGAGAAGAGGAAGGGGCAATGAACCGTATCGTCGTCATCATCGTTTCAATCTTGACGTTGTTTTTTTCCTTGGAGGCCGGCCGTGCCGATGTCGTCGACCGAGTGGTCGCCGTGGTGGGTAATGACGTCATCACGCTTTACGAGCTGGACAACATAGTAAAGACGTACATAGAGAGGATGGGGAAATCTCTCGGGCCCGAGGACCATAATAGGGTCGTGGAGGAGACGCGGAAGGTCGTACTCAACAGGATGATCGACGACCTGATCATCGAGCAGCAGGCGAAAAAGGCCGGCATCGTCATCAAGGAAGAAGACGTCATGGCTTCGATATCCGACTTGTTGGCCCGAAGGAACACGAAGCTGGAAGAGTTTAAAGAGGCCTTGGTGAAGGAAGGGTCGTCTTTCGAGGAATTCAAAGAGGAGACGAAAAAGCACCTGATGAAGATGAGGTTGGCTCAAAGGGAAGTCAGGTCGAGGATCGCCGTTAGTGACGAAGAGATCGGGGAATACTACAGCAAGCACCGGAATGCCTACGAAGGGAAAGAATCGATAAGGCTGAAGCAAATCCTGATCGCCATCCCGAACGGCGCCGATGCTGAGACGAAGAAGAAACTCAGGGCGAGGGCGGAAGAAATACTGAAGAAACTCAAGGAAGGCGAGCCTTTCGAGTTGATGGCGAGCCGTTTCTCGAAAGGACCGGAGGCCCAGGCGGGCGGTGACCTGGGGTTTGTGGAAAAGGGGGCCATGCTTCCGTCAGTGGAAGAGGCGGCGTTCAAGCTGAAAGAGGGTGAACTGAGCGAGGTTGTCGAATCCCCTCTCGGTTTTCATATCCTTAAGGTCGTGGACCGGCGTGGCAAGGGGACCAAACCGCTCGCAGTCGTACGCGAGGAGATACAGAATGAAATCACGAATGAGAAGATGGAGAAGAAACTACAAGAGTGGGTACAGGAATTGAGGAAAAAATCATTCGTGGAAGTCAGGCTTTGAGATCACAAGATGGAGTTTATTAAAGTCAGGGGCGCTTCTCAGCACAACCTCAAACACCTCGACCTCGACATCCCGAGAAACAGGCTTGTGGTCATAACCGGTGTGAGCGGTTCGGGCAAGTCCTCCCTGGCCTTCGACACCGTCTTTGCCGAAGGTCAGCGGCGGTACGTGGAATCCCTCTCCACCTATGCCCGGCAGTTCATCGGCCGGATGGACAAGCCGGAAGTCGAATCCATCGAGGGTCTATCTCCCGCCATCGCCATAGAGCAGCGCCAGCCGAGCCAGAACCCCCGGTCCACGGTCGGGACGGTGACCGAGATCTACGACTACCTCCGCCTCCTTTATGCCAGGGTCGGCATCCCGCATTGTTATCGCTGCGGCAGGGAGATCAAACCCCAGACCGTCGAAATGATGATGGACTATGTTCTGGCCTTGCCCGAGGGAACGAAGGTCAGTCTCCTGGCGCCGGTCGTCACGGGGGAAAAGGGGGAGTTCCAGAAGGAACTGCGGAAACTGCGGAAGGACGGCTTTGTCAGGGTACGCGTCGACGGCACTGTACACGACCTTGCCGACGAGATACCCCTGGACAGGAAGAAACGTCACTCCATCGATGTAATCGTCGACCGCCTTATCCGCAGGGAAGGAATCGAAAAACGTCTGCGGGACTCGGTCGAGATAGCCCTCGGACTCTCTGGGGGTCTTGTCAGGATAGAAACGGACGGTGAGGAGAAGGTCTTCAGCGGCCGTTATGCCTGCCCCCGGTGCGACATCAGTTTTTCCGAGCTCGAGCCGAAGGTCTTCTCTTTCAACAGTCCCTACGGCGCCTGTCCCGATTGCGGCGGCCTTGGGAATCGGATGTATTTCGACGAGGACCTTGTGGTCTCCGACCCGGAGCTCTCCCTCCGGGAGGGGGCGGTCGCTCCCTGGGCGAAGCGAAACTCCGTGCATTTTTTCCAGCTCCTGGAAGCCCTCTCCGGGCATTACAGATTCGACATCAACGCCCCCTTCAACCAGTTGCCGGAAGCGGTCAGGCGCGTGCTCCTGTACGGGTCCGGCGACGAGGAGATTCAGTTTTACTTCGACAGGGACGGGAGGCGGTACTTTTACAGCAAACCCTTTGAAGGGGTCATCAACACCCTCGACCGCCGTTACCGGGAAACGAAGTCGAAGGATGCCCGCGCGGAACTTGCGAGGTACATGAACGTGAGGGAATGCCCGTCTTGCCGGGGCGCCAGGTTGAAGAAGGAAAGCCTGGCCGTGACGGTCGGGGGAAAGAACATCCACGAGGTCTCCCGGATGTCCATCAAGGAGGCCATGGATTTTTTTTCGACCTTGAAGCTGACCGACCAGGAGGCCCTCATCTCCCAGAGTATCCTGAAGGAGATCGGGGCGCGGCTGATGTTCCTCCTCGAGGTGGGCATGGACTATCTGAGCCTGGAGAGGTCGTCGAGTACGCTGTCGGGAGGGGAATGGCAGAGGATCAGGCTGGCTACGCAGATCGGGTCCGGGCTGATGGGGGTTCTTTATGTCCTCGACGAACCCACTATCGGCCTCCACCCCAGGGATGACGCACGGCTGATCTCTACGTTGAAGCGCCTCCGGGACATGGGTAATGCCGTTCTCGTCGTCGAACACGACCCTGAAATGATGCTTTCGTCCGACTACATCGTCGACATGGGTCCCGGCGCCGGCCTGAAGGGGGGAGAGGTCATCTTTCAGGGCACGCCGGAGGAAATATGCGAATCTCCGGAATCCCTGACGGGCGCTTACCTTTCCGGCAGGATGAAGATCCCCGTGCCCGCCGCGAGGCGCGCCGCTACGGGGAGGCACATCTGTCTCGAAGGGGCGACGGAGAACAACCTCAAGGACATCGATATCAAGATTCCCACGGGCGTGATGACCTGCGTCACCGGGGTGTCGGGGTCGGGAAAGAGCACGATGGTCATCGACACCCTGTACAAGGTAATCGCCCGCAGGCTTTACCGGTGCCGCGACAGGGCGGGGAAGGTCAGGAAGGTGAGGGACCTGGGGGGAATCGAGCGGGTGATAGTTATGGATCAGCAGCCCATCGGCCGAACGCCCCGGTCGAACCCGGCGACGTACACGGGCGCATTCAACGCGATCCGCGACCTATTCGCCCAGCTTCCGGACGCGAGGGTGAGGGGTTATCATTCCGGCCGCTTCAGTTTCAACGCAAAAGGCGGCAGGTGCGAGGCCTGCAAGGGCGACGGCGTGATAAAGATCGAGATGCATTTCCTCCCCGATGTGTACGTTACCTGCGACGTATGTCACGGGAAGCGTTTCAACCGCGACACACTGGACATCCTCTATAAGGGGAAAAACATCGCCGACATCCTGGATATGACGGTGAGTCAGGCGCTCTCTTTTTTTGAGAATGTCCCCGCCATCCTGTCCAAGCTTGCGCTCCTGAACGACGTCGGTCTCGGTTACATAAAGCTGGGACAGTCGGCGACGACGCTCTCGGGCGGCGAGGCGCAGAGGATAAAACTTGCCAGGGAACTGGGCAAGCGCGTGAAGGGCAACACCTTGTACATCCTGGACGAGCCGACCATCGGGCTGCACTTTGCCGACGTCCAGAAGCTCTTGGACGTCCTCGCGAGACTCGTCGATTACGGCAACACCGTCGTTGTGATCGAACACAACCTGGACGTCATCAAGTCGGCCGACTACGTCATCGACCTCGGACCCGAGGGTGGGCCGGGAGGAGGGCGCATAATCGCCTCCGGTACCCCGGAAGACGTTGCGATGGAGGAAGCATCACTGACCGGGCAATTCCTCCGCAGGGTCTTGCAATGAGGTCGAAGTGAATATCTTTTTCTGCCCGCCTCTTTACTTGGCGGGCGAGGGGGCAGGAGCCGGTGCCGTTTCCGGAGTCGGCGCCGCCTCGGGCCTAGGTCCTCTATCTACCGCCTTTTCCACGGTCACGTATTCCTTCCCCAGGACGAGGTTGACCTCACCGGTCAGCCTGTTCACTTTATAGAAGCCGGGTGCATAGGCATAGTTGACGGGGATGACCTGGTACCTGGTCCAGTAAAAAACGACGACGATGAGTAGTGCGACGATTATTCCGACAACCTTACACATTTTCTCCATTGGTATGACCTCCTGCATCTATCGATTGGCTAAGGGATTTAGACTCTAAGCTTGGTGCTACTTGAGCGGGATCCGGCAAGCGCGGGGTCGGCTCTTGATGACCCCTCCGAAGCTAAAAAAGTTCTTCACCGAAGATGGACTTTCAGCCGGGGCGCCGCGAAAGGAAGCCGCCGCCTCGGTTCGGTCGTTTTGGTCGCGCAGTATAGGAGACCTTGCCGGGATACGTCAAGGATAAAGTAACGACAAACACATCTCAGGCGCGGCGCCGGTAGAGGGAATGCCTGTCGATGTATCCGGTGACGGCGTCTGGTACGAGGTAACGGACGGACTTTCCCCGCGAAAGTCTTTTCCTGATGTCCGTCGAAGAGATGTCGAGAAAGGTGACGGAGCGGAAGAAGAGCGAGGATCCGCTCGGGCTGCGGAAGGCCTTCCGGGCCGGTAGGTAACGAAAACTCGCGGCTGTGGAGGTCGGTAGGATTTCGTCGAGGCGCTGGTCGTCGTAACCGGGCCTTGTCATGACCACGAAGTGGCAGAGGAGTAAGAGCTTCTCCCAGTCCTTCCAGCGCCGGATGTCCGCAAAGGCGTCCCGGCCCAGGATGAAAAAAAGATCGAGGTCTCTTCCCCGGGCGTCGAGAAAATGGCGCACAGTGTCGACGGAATAGGACCGTCCTTCACGCCTGGCTTCCACGTCGGAGACTTCAAAAGCGGGGTTTCCCTCCACGGCGAGCGCGACCATTTTCAGGCGGTCCGCAAAGGGCGTGACCTTCGCCTTCTTGAGCGGCGGGCTCGCCGCCGGCACGAACAACACCCTGTCCAACCCGAACATCTCCCGGACCTCTTCGGCGCAGCGT
This sequence comes from uncultured Syntrophaceae bacterium, assembly GCA_964597995.1. Classification (GTDB taxonomy): domain Bacteria; phylum Desulfobacterota; class Syntrophia; order Syntrophales; family UBA4778; genus UBA2207. The sequence continues at coordinate 13,779 of CAZRAC010000017.1, forward strand.
AGGTGACCGAAGTGGATCGGGTCGAATGTCCCCCCCAGGAGTCCCCATCTCATGTCCTGACCTGTCCGTCTCCATAGACGATGAATTTCGTCGTCGTCAGTTCCTCGACACCCATGGGGCCGAAGGCGTGCAGTTTTGTGGTACTGATACCGATCTCGGCGCCGAGACCAAGCTCGAACCCGTCACTGAAACGCGTGGAGGCGTTGACGAGTACCGTGGAAGAATTGACTTCGTTCAAGAAACGCTGTGCGTTCCGGTAGTCCCTCGTGATGATCGCCTCCGTGTGGAGGGAACCGTACTTCTCGATGTGTTCTATGGCCTCGTCAAGGCCCCCGACTGTGCGGACGGCGAGTATGAGGTCGAGGTATTCGGCGTACCAGTCCTCGTCCTTCGCCTCTTCGAGGCCGGGCAGGATCTTTCTCGTTTCCGCGCAGCCCTTCAACAGAACACCGGCATCGGAGTAACGTTTCGCCATGAGGGGCAGGAACGTCTGCGCTATGTCTTTGTGGACCAGCAGGGTCTCCATGGCGTTGCATACGCCCGGCCTCTGGACCTTGGCATTCATGCAGATGTCGAGCGCCATGTCGAGGTCTGCGCCGGCGTCGACATAGATATGGCAAACACCTTTGTAGTGTTTGATGACCGGTATCCTCGACGTCTGAACGACCGCCCGGATGAGGTCTTCGCCCCCCCGCGGGATGATGAGGTCGATGTACTCTTCGAGCTGGAGCAGCTCGTGGACGGCCTCCCTGTCGGTCGTCGGGATTATCTGGACGGCCGCTTCGGGGAGACCGTTTTCTTTCAGGACGCGCCGGAGGATGCCGGCGATGGCGAGGTTGGAATGGATGGCCTCGGAGCCCCCTCTCAGGATGACGGTGTTTCCAGATTTAAGGCAGAGGGCGGCCGCGTCGGCCGTCACGTTGGGTCGGGACTCATAGATGATGCCGATCACGCCGAGGGGGATCCGCATCCTGCCGACGACTAGCCCGTTAGGCCTCTTCCACAGGGAAGTCACCTTCCCGACGGGGTCGGGCAGTGCGGCCACTTCACGCAGGCCCCTGGCAATCCCGCTAACGGTCTCCGCTTTCAGGGTAAGCCGGTCGACCATCGCGGAAGAGAGACCCTTTTCGCGGGCGTACCGAACGTCCTTCCCGTTTTCGTCGAGCAGGAACTCCGTGTTTTTGACCAATTCCTCGGCCATCCTCAGCAGTGAGGCGTCTTTCGCCGGAGACGGTGCACCGGCAAGCACGCGGGAGGCCTTTTTTGCGCCTGCGGCGATCTCCAAGACCTGTGTTTTGATGTCCATCGTTACCCCCTTCTACCATCCAGTGGGTGAGAAACTATCAGCTCGCCTGTTCATACCCAAGGTACGGGGATGTGTCAAGGCCATTAAATTTCCGGGGGCCCTCTTGATAAGTTGAGTGATCTTTGTTAGATATGCTCACTTTTTTTCGAAGTCCGCAAAGGGGTGTGGTACAGAGAGAGGCGGAAATGAGAGACCTGTGCATCAGGGCAGGCCGCAAAGTCTATCGGATCATCAAAGACGGTGGGTTTGATCTTGACCGGGTCACCACCTATTTGGCGCCGGCCGGCGGGCCGCGCTGGCTGGCGGCAAGCGGTTTCGACCTCGCGCTCTTGGAGAACGCCGTCCTCGGACGCTCCAAGCCCGTGCTGCTCGCTGGGTCGTCGTCGGGCGCCTGGAGGATGGCGGCCTGGTTGCAGCCCGAGCCCGCCAAGAGTTACAGGACCTTCATGGAGACCTACTTGAAGGACTCGTCTTATAGGCGGTCGGACACCCCGGAGACGCTGCTCGATTCCATGAGAGCGCTCTTGGATGCGTATATCGAGGATGATGCGGTCCCCTTCGCCCTAGCCCACAGGCGGTACCGACTCGCCGTCACGACCGCAAGGGCGAAGAATTTCGCCGCTTCGGAGACGGTTTCGATCCAGCGGTTGGGAGTGGGGTTGGCCTGGCTCTTGAATGCCCTGAGTCCCGATTACCTGAGGTTTATCTTCGAGCGCGTCGTCTTTTACAGCGGCGCTCTGCCGCCGCGATTTTGTCTTCGGCATGGTTTCTGTGGGAAGACGATCCCGCTCGACGCCACGAATTTCAAGGCGGCGATCCTCGCCTCCGGTGCCATCCCGGTCGTCATCGCCGGTGTCCGTGACATCTACGGCGCACCGCGGGGGATATACAGGGACGGTGGCGTCTTCGATTATCACCTTAATCACGAATACACCGCCCGCGAAGGGGATGTAACCCTGCTTTTCAATCACATGGAACGCATCGTCCCCGGGTGGTTCGACAAGGGGTTGAAGTCGCGCCGCCCATCTGCGAAAATACTCGAGAATGTCCTCCTGGTCCATCCCGGAGACGGATTAGTGGAACGATTACCCGGCAGAAGAGTCCCCGACAGGGAAGACTTCGTCACCTTCATCGACGACCCGAAGACCAGGATAAAGAACTGGCGCAAGGCAGTGGATCTGTGCGCCCCTCTCGGAGAGCAATTCCTGGAGGCGGTCGCAAGCGGCCGTATCCGCGATGTGGTAGAGGTGCTCGAGTGATGAGAACGGATTGCGGTGCCTTAGACGGGCAGGTACGGAGTCTGCAGGAGATGCTGCGGCGCTGTGCCCTCTGTCCTCGGAAATGCGGGGTGAACAGGGCGGTTGGTGAGCGGGGGTACTGCGCCCTCGACCACCGGATAGTCCTCAGTCACGCCCTGCCCCACCACGGCGAGGAGCCGCCTTTATCGGGGAACCGCGGCGCCGGGGCGGTCTTCTTTTCTTCCTGCAACCTCCAGTGCATCTACTGTCAGAACCACCAGATCAGTCACACCCTGCGGGGCCGTTGCGTCGGCGCCGCCGAGCTCGCGGGCCTGATGCTCGACCTCGAGTCATCCGGATGCCACAACGTCGAGGCGGTGACACCCACTCCTCAGGTCCCGAGGATAGCCGAGGCCCTTTGTATCGCCCGGGACCGGGGGTTGCGCGTCCCCTTTGTCTACAATTGCGGCGGCTATGAAAACCCCGCCGTCCTGCGCTTACTCAGGGGAATGGTGGACATCTACCTGCCGGACTTCAAGTACGGTCTATCCGAGGACGCGGCGGAGTTTTCCGGCGCCGGCGACTATCCGAGGTGGGCGCTCGAATCCATCAAGGAGATGATTGAACAGGTCGGCGCGGGTCTCGATGTCAGGGACGGAGTAGCCCTGAAAGGCCTCTTGGTCAGGCACCTGGTATTGCCCGGGAGGAAGGAAAATTCCCTCGCGGTCCTCAGGCTGATTGCGAAACATTTGTCGACGACGGTTCCGGTCAGTATAATGTCGCAGTACACCCCGATGCCCTTCTTGCAGGGGCATCCTTCTTTGGGTAGGCGCTTGACGAAGGAAGAGTACGCCGAAATCGTTGAGGAGGCACTGGACATGGGTTTCGAAGAGATCTACACCCAGGAAGTGGACGACCGGGCGCTGAACCCGGATTTCGCTCAAGAGCAGCCCTTCAGGTGGGCATGAGGCGGGAGCACAATGATGAACGATATCTTCAATTTCGGGAAAATCCTGGTCGCTGTCGGTGTGATCCTTGCCGTCGTGGGCCTTCTTTTCATGCTGGGAGGGAAGATACCCTGGTTGGGCCGGTTGCCCGGTGACTTTCTGGTCAAAGGGAAGAATTTCACCTTCTATTTCCCGTTAACGACGTGCATAATCGTCAGCATCGTCCTGAGCATCCTCATGTACCTTTTCTTCCGCAAGTAGTCCCGATTGTCTTGCGATCGTTAACAGTCGGGGCCTGACGGCGCTGTTCCTCGTTCGATGTTCCCCTCAGGCTAACAGCGATTGCGGTGGAGAAAACAGGATGGGTCTTCGGCCAGGTAGTCCCCGTGATAGGCCAGGGCGCGTCCCCGGCACCCGCCGCATATCGTTCGGTATTTGCATTCCCCGCATTTGCCTTTCAGGGTCTCTTCTCTGTTCCTCAGGTTTTCGAATACGTCGCTCCGCCGCCATATCTCTTTGAAAGATTTCTCTCTCACGTTGCCGGCGTTCATCTCTACGAAGGGACAGGGCCAGACATCGCCGTTGGCCTTGATGTAGACGAACCCCCTGCCCGCGGAACAGCCGTGAAACACCCGTTTTGCCAGTTTGAGCCAGGCGCCGTCGGATCTGCCGCGCCGCTCCATCAGATAAGGCCAGTATTGAGGGCCGGCCACCGGTTCGATGATGGTGGAGACGTTCTTTTGCTTGCAGGCCAGGGATTTCAGCAATCTCTCGTTCTCAGTGACGTCGAGGGCGGCTTCTTCGATTGCACTCCCTCGGCCGACCGGCACCAACTGATACATCAGCATGATCCCCGACCCCTCTCTGTCGGCTAACTCTATCAGCTCCTCCAGGCCGGCGCGGTTGTACTCCATGGCAGTAACGTTTATCTGCAACAGAATGCCCGCCTTCTTTACCGCCCGAATGCCCCGCATGGCCAAGTCGAAGGCGTTGTCGTTATTGCGGATGTAATTGTGGACTGTGCCCTGTGAAGAATCGAGGCTGACCGCCGCCCCGACGACGCCGGCTTCTTTGAGCCTGAAGGCGACCTCTTCGGTTATCAGCGTGCCGTTAGTGGCGATCACATTGGTAAGGCCTGCCTTTTTGGAATGGTGCAGCAGCTCGAGCAGGTCGGGGCGCACCAGGGGCTCACCGCCGGTATAGACCAGCATACGGAATTCGTCCACCCCTGCCAGGTCGTCTATGAACCTCTTGGCCTCGTCTGTCGTCAATTCGCCTTCCGCCGGTTTGTTGCTCGCGGCATGACAGTGGATACAGCGCAGGTTGCAGGCGCCGGTCACCTCCCAGGCCGGATGTGCAGGAAAACCGATGCAACCCATGCCGACAGAACCCGCAGCTACAGGCAAGGAGCTGAAACTATGCCTTAGGAGCCAGTCGGGAAACCTGTTCCACTCGACCAGGTCATTGAAATAGAGCACGCTCGTCAACTGTTTCGCGATCAAAGTCGGAGGCCAGAACACGCCTCTCAGAGGCTGATTGAATAGAAGTTTGAGCATCTTGGTTCAAGCGCCTCCCGGCCAGACGGCCAGGGTGTAAGATAGTGAAGTCCCAAAGTTGACTACTATGGTCAGCCCACAGATCAACTCCAGCCTCTTTCTGTCGAGGTACACCTTCTTATACATCAAGACGGCCAGTATCAAGCTGATCAAGAAAAACGGGAGGTAGAAGAGGACCGTCACGACAGGCAATCCCTGACTCATCGCCAGACCGAAGGCAACCCAGGCGGTGACCGTCATCGCGATGTAGAGAAAAGCTGCAGTGTTTTTCCCCAGTCTTACCACTAAATTTTCCTTCCCCTCGGTCAGGTCGGCGGGGTAGTCAGGGAATTCGTTTATGAGGATGACGTTGAAGATGGTGCAGCCGATGGGGATGGAGACCCAGTGCACGATGCTTTCTATCGTGCCCGCCTGTAGATAGAAGGCAGCGGCCACCGGGAGCCACCCGTAACATAGTCCGATCAGCAATTCGCCGACGCCTCTTCTCACCCAACGGAGCGGCGGTGTAGAGTAAAAGAAGCCGGCGACTATGCCGGCAGTTCCCAGGGGGATCGTCCAAGGGCCGGTTTCGTAATAAAATTGAAGGATGAGTCCGATTACCGCCGCCAGGATGAGCGTCAAGTAACTCGCCGTCTTGACCTGCTTCTGCGGTACCAGGCCTTTTAGTATGGCCTGGGAACCGCCGGAAAAGCGGTTCCTCTCTCTTTCGGCAGAGAGTTTGTCGCCTTTGAGGTCGTAATATTCCCCGGCATAATAGGTGGAGAGCATGATAAGAATCACGGCCAGGGTCCCCAGGCCGAAGACCGGCCAATTGAACGTCCCGTACATGCGCCAGGCTAAGACCGCACCTAAGACGAACGGCAAGACACCGGCCAGTTGGAACGGGGGTCGCGACAACTGGACCCATCCCTTGACGGCTTCGCCCCTCGACGTGATGTCATTGGTTCTTGTTTGCACGGCCATTTCCGGGTTTACCTCTGTGGCATATGAAAAACTTACCGCAATCGGCTACTGAAGCAGATTAAAAAACATCGAGCACGACCTCACGGGACAGCCTGCACGTTTGCTCCCGGGGGCGGACTGAAGGTAAAGAGGCTATCGGGAAGATTGTTGTTGACCTTTAGGTCCCGGAAGGCGATTTTCGTCAGGTTTCCGTAGAGGTCGGTCAACGAGCAGGAGACGATCCGGTAGTCGTCCCTGTCGATCGTCAGCAACAATCTGTCAATCCCCAGCCCAGCCTGACGGGGGACGAGCTCCAGAAGGTAGTTGCCCCTTTCGTCCGTTTCCCGCGGATGGGTGTAACGTACCTGGAAGTCCTCTTTCAACCGGCCCACACCAGTCAAGAACTTGATGAGCAGTCGTGAATTGAGGACCTTCTTTGCGTCCTGGACGTACACTATGTTGTCATCGGGGACATAGAGCCACGCCTTTTTCGGGTTGATCACGAGCTTTTTTGCTTTTGGCCTGGTGTAGTCCCAAAGCATCTTTTTCGGTTTCTTGAGGTAGACGACCCCTTCCTCCCGTTCTGTTTTTTTGAGCGTCTTGATGGTCGTCTCCTGGATGAAACCGGCCTTCAGGTCCCCTGCTTTTTCGTAATTTTCCTGTATCCTTGAGACGAGGTCTTCGAGCGTCGGGACCTCGGCGCGGAGTGAATGGGGCGCCAGTATCAGGGCCGTCAAAAAAAATATGAAAAAGGTTTCCCGTAACTTGGGCAGCCGCCTCTTCTTAAGGCACTCTATGGCCGACAAGGCCATGGGTTGATGGTATGTTTTTCGCATAAATCACGTATGTGGGCGATATACTAGGATAACAGGCCGAGATCAGGGTTAAATTGTTTATGTATATGATATCATTCAATATATGCAATGCTTAAACGTTATGCAAAAAGGTGCAAGTCTGCTACAATCCACTATTTGGTCAGTCTATCCACAGTTTTATCCACAGTTCTATCCACAACATTGTTGATGTCAGCGGGGAAGATAGCGAAGATGCTCATAAAGTCGGTTGCGGGGGACTCAATCGGCTATCTTTAGCCTCCAACCGAAGGGGTCGTCCTGCTCGCCATACTGGATCTTCAGGATTTCATTGTATAATTTCTCCGTCACTGGGCCGACGGCACCCCCATTTATTGGATATTCCTTGAGCTTGTAGTGGATAAACCCCACGGGTGACACGATGGCCGCGGTCCCGGAAGCGAAGACCTCTTTCATGGCCCCTGAGTCGATGGAGTTGAGGATTTCGTCGATGGAAATCTGTCGTTCCGAAACCTTCATCCCCCATTTTCTGGCCAATTTGATGACGGAGTCGCGTGTTATACCCGGCAGGATGCTCCCCGTGAGAGGCGGAGTGACGAGCTCGTCTTTGACCAAGAAGAAGATATTGCTCGTGCCGACCTCCTCGGCGTACTTTCTCTCGATCGCGTCGAGCCACAGGACCTGGGTATAACCCATCTCGCCCGCTTCCTTGCCCGCGAGCAGGCTTGCTGCGTAGTTTGCGGCGGCCTTACAGGCCCCGATGCCTCCCACGACAGAGCGGACATAGTCCGTCGTCACGTAAATCTTCGTGGGGCTGAAGCCCTGAGGGTAGTAGGCCCCCACGGGGCTGACGATGATGTAAAAAAGATATTCATCGGAAGGCCTTACGCCCAAGGCAGGTTCGGTGGCGATCATGGTCGGACGTATATACAAGGAGGTCCCCCTTCCGCGGGGGATCCAATCTTTTTCGAGGATAATGAGTTGTTTCATCGCTTCCAACGTTTCGTCCACGTCCACCTCGGGCATACAGAGACGCCTTGCCGAGGCGTTCAACCGCCTGATGTTGTCGGCGGGCCGGAAGAGATAGATCTCCCCGTCCGCCCCCCGGTAGGCCTTCAGCCCTTCGAAAATCTCCTGGCCGTAATGGAGGGCCATCGCCGCCGGGTCCAGCATGAGCTGCCGGTAGGGTTCTATCTGGGCGTCGTGCCACCCTCTGTCGGTTGTGTATTTCATCGTGAAGAAATGGTCGGTGAATATCTTGCCGAAACCCAGCTTGGACTCATCAGTGGGTTTTGGTTTCCTTTTGTCCGGGGCCGCCTTTGTAATCTTGACCTTCATCTGTTGATTTTCCTCCCTCCACCATAGTCGGGTCGTCCGACGAATTCTAATTCCCCCTGAACTGAAGCAGGTTTCCCTCGGCGATACTCGATATTTCCAGGCCGGGCATTGCACCTCCCAGGGATTTCGAGACCTTTGCCAGGATAGCGGGGTCGTTGTAATGGGTGACCGCCTGAACGATAGCCTGGGCACGCTTAGCTGGGTTTTCCGACTTGAAGATACCGGAACCGACAAAAACACCGTCCGCCCCAAGCTGCATCATCATCGCCGCGTCCGCCGGCGTCGCGATGCCGCCGGCTGAAAAATTGACCACAGGAAGCTTCTTTTCCTTGGCCACCCATTTGACCAGTTCGTAAGGGGCGCCGAGGTTTTTTGCCGCCGTCATCAGCTCTTCCTGGGGAAGGGACGCCAGTCCTGCGATCTCGTCGTTGATGGTCCGCATATGTCTGACGGCCTCGACGACGTTGCCGGTACCTGCTTCTCCCTTGGTCCTGATCATGGCGGCCCCTTCGCCGATCCTCCTCAATGCCTCGCCGAGATTGATGGCGCCGCAAACAAAAGGCACCTTGAAGTTCCACTTATTTATGTGGTATTTGTCGTCCGCCGGTGTGAGGACCTCGCTTTCGTCGATGTAGTCGACCCCGATGGCCTCGAGGATCTGGGCCTCTACGAAATGACCTATCCTGACCTTGGCCATCACCGGGATACTCACCGCATCCATGATCTTTTCTATGATCGCAGGGTCGGTCATCCGGGCAACGCCGCCCTCGGCCCTGATATCGGCGGGGACTCTTTCCAGTGCCATGACCGAGACAGCGCCCGCATCTTCGGCTATCTTGGCCTGCTCGGGCGTTGTGACGTCCATTATCACGCCACCCTTGAGCATCTCGGCCAGGCCCGACCTGACGGTAAATGTCCCGAATAGTTCCATTTTTATCCACCTCCTGTGAATACCTGCTACAAAATATTCACAATTTCGTTTAAATTGCAAATTAAAATTATTATTGCAAAGGGGGCGGGATTTGTAAAGAATTAACGAAAAACGAGGGCGGTTGCCCGGCAGGTACAAACTTGTAGGAAGCACACCAAAAAAGGTACGGAATTGTGCGAGGGCATAGAGACGGAAAGTGGAAGAGAATGATAACCTGGTGATGTTATGAGGAATTTATTTATGGCCCGAAAATTGTAAGCCATAATGACATGCCGGGGGTAACGGAAAAGAGAGCTTTGCCTGGTTCGTCTGAAACCAGGGCTTGGGCTTTATCCCTATAAATTATGAGGAGGTCGAGATGCTTTGTCGAACGACAGATGATGTGAAGAAATTGGTGGAGGAAAGGAATGTCAGTTTCGTTCAATACTGGTTTGTGGATGTCCTGGGTTTCTTGAAGAGCTTTTCCATCACCCCTTCCGAACTGGGTGAGGGGTTGACCGACGGTATGGGGTTTGACGGTTCTTCGATCGAAGGGTTTGCGCGGATCGAGGAGAGCGACATGATCGCCAAGCCGGACCCGACGACACTCCAATTCCTGCCCTGGAGGAGCGGCGAGCGGCCGTCGGTTCGCATGTTTTGTGATATCCTCAACCCCGACGGGACGCCCTACGACGGAGACGCCCGTTATGTCCTGAAAAGGATGCTGAAGCGGGCCGCCGACATGGGTTACACTTTTTACGTCGGGCCGGAGCCGGAGTATTTTTACTTCGAGAGCAGCGATGCCCCGAGGATCATCGACCGGGCGGGGTATTTCGATACCCGTCCCTTAGACAAGGGAGGTGATCTGCGGCGGGACACGATATTTGCCCTCCAGGACATGGGCATCCAGATCGAATACAGTCATCATGAGGTCGCCCCGAGTCAGCACGAGATCGACATGCGCTACGACGAGGGTCTGAAGATGGCTGATAAACTCGTCACCCTCAGGACCGTGGTCAAGGAAGTCGCCCGCCAGCACGGCTATTACGCGACCTTCATGCCGAAGCCCATCTTCGGCGAGAACGGCAGCGGCCTCCATTGCCACCAGTCCCTGTTCAAAGGAGAAACCAACGCCTTCTACGACCCGAAGGATAAATACAGTCTCTCCGAGGTCGGGAAGTGTTACATAGCCGGCATTTTGAGGCATGCGAGGGAGATCACGGCGGTTCTCAACCAGTGGGTAAATTCGTACAAAAGGCTCGTGCCGGGGTATGAAGCGCCCGTTTACATCTCCTGGGGTAGGCGCAACCGTTCGGCCTTGGTAAGGGTGCCCATGTACAAACCGGGCAAGGAAAAGGCGACCCGCGTAGAGTTCCGGTCTCCCGACCCGGCCTGTAACCCCTACCTGGCCTTTGCCGTGATGCTGGCGGCGGGGTTGAGGGGGATCGAGAAGAGGTATCCGCTTCCCGAACCGATCGAAGAAGACATCTATGCATTCACGCCGGAGAAGCGGCGGAAGATGAAGATCCAGGAACTCCCTGGCAATCTCTATGAGGCGGTCAGCCTGGTAGAAAATTCGGAGCTGGTCCGCGATGCCCTCGGAGACCATATATTCAACAAGTTCGTCGAGAATAAGAAGATCGAATGGGACCGTTACCGAATCCATGTCACGGAATACGAGATCGAGAAGTACCTGCCGATCATGTGAGTCCGGCGGGCATACGGGAAAATGACGACAAGTGAGGCAACAGGGGCGTCCGGCGGGTGAGGCGCCCCTTTTTTGTTCCGGGGAGGACGGGAAATGTCTCGAAAGCTTCTCGTTTTTCAGCATGTGCCCTGGGAGAAACCGGGCAAACATCTCATTCAAGCGGCCAAGGCAAGAAGGGTCCGCCTCGACGTCTGGGAGGTGTGGCGTCAGCCGGTTCCCGTCATCGACCCCTATGACGGTCTGGTCGTCCTGGGCGGCACACCCGACATCGACGAGGAAGACCGCTATCCCTTTCTTAAGGCGGAAAAAGCCCTGATCACCGGGGCGGTCAAGAGGGATATGCCCTACCTTGGTTTCTGCCTGGGTCATCAGCTGCTGGCCGACGCGCTCGGGGCACGGGTGGCGCAGAGCTTTTCCCCCAGCGTCGGTTTCATCCAGGGCCAGGTCACGAGCGAAGGGCGGCGGCACCCTGTTTTGCAAGGCATTCCCCGTTCCATACCCCTTTTCAAGTGGCATTCTCAGGCAGTGCTACCGCCGCTCCCGAAGGAGATAGAGATACTGGTCACGTCTCCGGAATGCCAGGTCGAGGCCATTTCGGTCGAGGGTAGGCCCCATCTTGTGGGGTTGCAGTTCGATAATTGTGCCGCGGCTGTGGATGATGTCGGGGACTGGATCAAAGGTGACCTGGAATGGCTGTTGGAACTGAATATAGACGTCATGAAGTTAATGAAAGATGCTGAAAGGCAGGAGGCCCTCATAGGCGCACAATTCGAGGTCATTTTCGACAATTTTCTTGAACTCCTTTCCCATTAGAAGCGAACCTTTCGCTCTCTCCGGCACCCATATATATGCGATAGCCCACTGGAGGCAGGAAAAACAAAAATGTTTAATCCTGCCTCCAATTGCTACATTAATGTAGTTATATCCGGGGTGAAAAATGCATCTCTGTTGTTACTGTCCCGTATTCGTTGGTGAAATTGATTATGGCCTCTCTTTTGCAAAACATGAAAGTCATGTGTTCTCAGGAGAGGAAAAGACGTGCTCTATTGCGACCAGAATAAAAATTACAACGACTTCGTCGTGGAGCGGGACGAAGATAAGTGCATCCATTGCCAGGTCTGCGTGCGGCAGTGCTCCTACGAAGTCCATGAATATGACGAAGGGTACGACGAGATGGCGGCTGACAGCACCAGGTGTGTCGGCTGCCATCGCTGCGAGGCCTTCTGTCCCACGGGGGCCCTGACCATCAGGAAAAAGCCTTCCGACTTCCGGGATAACGCCCTCTGGACACCCTGGTTCATCAAGAACATATACAAGCAGGCCGAGACGGGGGGAGTGCTCTTGACGGGAATGGGCAACGCCTATCCCTACCCCGTTTACTGGGACAGGATGCTCCTCGACGCCAGTCAGGTGACGAACCCCTCGATCGACCCGCTCCGGGAACCGATGGAGCTGAGGACCTATCTTGGGGCGAAACCGGACGCCGTCGAAGTCGTCGGAGATGATGGTAACCGTCGTCTGGAAACCTCCTTTACACCGCAGATTCCCATCGAGTACCCGGTGCTCTTTTCCGCCATGTCTTACGGTTCCATCAACCTCAATATCCACATCGGGCTGGCGAGGGCAGCGGAGGAAATGGGAATCCTTTACAATACCGGCGAGGGAGGGTTGCATCCGACCCTGTACAAATACGGGAAGAATACGGTCGTCCAGTGCGCCTCCGGCAGGTTCGGCGTCCATAGTGATTACCTGAATGCAGGGGTGGCCGTGGAGATCAAGATAGGCCAGGGGGCCAAACCGGGTATCGGAGGACATCTTCCCGGCGAGAAGATCGGGCCGGAGATCTCCCTCACCCGGATGATCCCCGAGGGGACGGACGCTTTGTCGCCCGCACCTCACCACGACATCTATTCGATCGAGGACCTGAGACAACTCATCTATGCGCTGAAAGAGGCCACGAATTACAAGAAGCTCGTCTTCGTCAAGATCGCCGCCGTCCACAACTCCGCGGCGATCGCAAGCGGTATGGTCAGGGCGGGTGCCGATGTCATAACCCTGGACGGTTTCCGGGGCGGAACGGGGGCTGCGCCGACCATGATCCGCGACAACGTGGGGATCCCCCTCGAGCTTGCCCTGGCGTCGGTGGATGAAAGACTGCGGCAGGAAGGTATCAGGAATCGGGCATCGTTGATCGTAGCGGGGGGCATTCGCTGCAGCGCCGACGTGGTGAAGGCCATCGCCTTAGGAGCCGACGCGGTTTACATCGGCACGGCGGCGCTGGTGGCCGTCGGCTGTACGCTGTGTCAGCGTTGCTACACGGGCAAATGTCCCTGGGGCATTGCCACTAACGACCCGTACCTAGCCAAGAGGATCAACCCCGAGATCGCCCACGAGAGGCTTGCCAACCTGATTCGGGCCTGGGGCCATGAAATACAGGAGATGCTCGGCGGCATGGGGCTTAACGCCCTCGAGAGCCTCCGGGGAAACAGGGAAAAACTAAGGGGTGTCGGGTTGAACGAGACGGAGCTCCGGGTCTTGGGTATCAAGCACGCGGGGGCATAGAACAAGTTGAGGGTAAAAAGCGCTTGGGGCTGTTGGCCCGTGATTTGAATTCAGGGATGTGGATTGGGTTTGATTCCATGAAAAGAGTTTACGCGAAAGAAGAGGTATGTATCGGGTGCCGTCTCTGTGAGGTCGCCTGTGTCGTCGAGCATTCCGTGTCGAAAAACCCCGTCAAGGCCTTCAAGGGGATAAAACCGCGGCCGGTACCGAGGAACTACGTAGATGAGGGCGGCCCCTTGAGTTTTTCCGTGAATTGCCGTCACTGCGATGAGCCGCTTTGTGTTGCGGTCTGCATAGCGGGGGCGATGACGAAGGATGAGGCGAGCGGCGTCGTCAAACACAACGCGGAAAAATGCGCCGGATGCTGGTCCTGCATCATGGCCTGTCCTTACGGCGTCGTCAGGGTGGACCCGGGAAAGAACAGGGTCGTCAAATGCGACCTCTGTGACGGGCGTGATACGCCCGCTTGTGTCCAAGCCTGTCCTAACAGGGCTCTGGTATTCGAGGATAGGTGATTCAATGAACTATGTCATCATCGGAAACGGCGCGGCCGCCGTGGGGGCAGTGGAGGGCATCCGGCGGACGGATAAGGAGAATCCCGTGACACTCGTCTCCCATGAGCCTTACCGGGCTTACGGCCGTCCGCTGATTTCCAACCTGTTGAGCGGAAAGATCAAAGAGGCGGACATCTACCTCCGGGCCGAGAATTTTTACGAAGTGCGTGGCGTGAGACCCCTTCTCGGCAAGAGGGCGACCGGGATTGACCTCGAAAAGAAGAGGGTCTTCCTCGAGGACGGCGAGGCCGTTGCCTTCGATAGGCTGCTCATCGCCACGGGGGGTATCCCCTTCGTCCCACCCATCAAGGGTAAAGACGGGTCAGGAGTATACACCTTCACCACCCTCGACGACGCGAATAAGCTGGCGGCGCGCGTGGACAAGATGAAGAAGGCCGTCGTGGTCGGCGGCGGCTTGATCGGCCTCAAGGCGGCGGAGGGCCTTAACGACAGGGGAGTGAAGGTTACGGTGGTCGAGCTTGCGGACCGTATCCTGAGCTCCGCTTTCGACAGACAGGCGGGCGACATCATCGAGAGACGCCTCAGAGAGGTCGGCCTGGAGATCATCCTCAACGACTCGGTCGCAGAGATTGTCAGGGTAAGGGGGCGCGTAAAAGGCGTAATCCTGAAGAGCGGCGAAAGGGTCGAATCGAGCGATGTCGTCCTCGCGATCGGAGTCGTGCCCAACAAGGCAATCGTGGAGGGGACCAGGATAATAACGAATCGTGGTGTGCTGACGGACGAGTACATGGAGACGAACGTGCCCGGCGTGTATGCGGCGGGAGACGTGGTTGAACCGACGGACCTTCTGCTCGGACAGAGGAGGGTGACGCCGATCTGGCCGAATGCCTACATCCAGGGAAGGTGCGCCGGGATGAACATGGCCGGGGAGCGAAAATCCTACGGCGGGAGCATCCCGATGAATTCGATCGAATTTTACGGTGTCCCCACCGTGTCGATAGGGGTGTCGAATCCCCCCGACGCAAGTTACGAGGTCCGCACTTCGGGCGACCCGGCGGAGAATGTTTACCGGAAGATGGTCATCAAGGATGATCGGTTGGTGGGAGCAGTTCTGGTGGGACGCATCGAAAAGGCGGGCGTTCTCACAGGCCTTATTGCCGACAGGGTCGACGTGGGGGCCTTCAAGGACGAACTGCTGAAAGGGGATTTCGGTTTTGTCCGTATGCCCGTCGAGACAAGGAAACGGATCCTGGCGGCGGTGAGATAGTCATAGAATACGGTTGGGCAATAGGAGTCGGCGGTGGGTTCTTGGGATTACCAGAAAGACATATCAGGTTGCGGACTTTCGGGTCTGATCAACAAAAAGGGAGAGAGGGTGAGCGGTGAGTTGATTGCCCGCTCCATCGCGACGCAGCATGACCGCGGCAACGGACTCGGCGGGGGTTTTGCGGCTTACGGGATATACCCGGAATTCAAGGATCACTATGCCCTCCATGTGATGTGCGACGACAGGCGGGCCCTTGCGGACACCGAAACGTTCCTCAAGGACTCGGTCTACGTGACACACGAGGAGAGGATTCCCACGAGGCCGAACCGGAAGATCATCAACGTGCCTATCCTGAAGCGCTATTTCGTCAAGCCCCGGGCGGAGACGGAAGGGACGACTTTCGACAAGGGATTGAGCGAGGACGACTTTATGGTACAGGTCGTGATGAGGGTCAACATGGATATAGCGGGGGCGTTCGTCTTCTCCAGCGGGAAGAACATGGGCGCCTTCAAGGGGGTCGGTTATCCGGAGGACATCGCCGATTTCTACCGCCTCGATGAATACTCGGGCTATCTCTGGACGGCCCACAACCGTTTTCCCACCAACACACCGGGCTGGTGGGGAGGGGCGCACCCCTTTACGATCCTAGACTGGTCGATCGTCCATAACGGCGAGATCTCATCCTACGGGATAAACAAGCGTTACCTGGAGATGTTCGGCTACCACTGCACGCTCCTTACGGACACGGAGGTGGTGGCCTACCTGCTCGACCTCCTGGTCAGGAAGAACGGCCTGCCCATCGACGTGGCCTGCCTCGCCCTTGCGCCGCCTTTCTGGCAGGAAATCGACCGAATGGACGAGGGGAGGCAGAGGTTATGCAGGGCTATCCGGATGGTCTACGGAAGCGCCCTTCTCAACGGCCCTTTTGCCATCCTCTTTGCCCACAACGGGGGGCTTGTGGGGCTCAACGACCGGATAAAGCTCCGCCCCCTTGTGGCGGCGACGAAGAATGATACGGTTTACATGGCAAGCGAAGAGTCCGCCATCAGGGAGATCTGCCCGGACCCGGACCGTGTTTGGGCGCCGAAGGCAGGCGAGCCCGTGATAGCGGAACTGGAAAATAGGGATGGAGGTTGTTATGGAGATTGACGCCAGAGGGGTCCATTACAGAGAACTGAACAGGATGATCCGCGAGGCCGTGGCGGAGGGCGAGCGTCGTTTCGTCTTGAAAAACGTCAACGGCCAACGTTACATAGCCGACGGGATCGGGGAAAAGGTCAAGATCGACGTCTACGGCACACCCGGACAGGATATGGCCGCCTTCATGAAAGGCCCGGAGATCATTGTCCACGGAAACGCCCAGGACGGCGTGGGAAATACGATGGATGACGGCACGGTCGCCGTCGAAGGTATGGCGGGCGACATCGTCGGCTACGGCATGAGAGGGGGAAGTATTTATGTCCTGGGCGACGTGGGTTATCGTGTGGGGATCCACATGAAGGCATACAGGGACAAAACACCGGTAATCGTCGTCGGGGGCAAGGCAGGGGACTTCCTGGGTGAGTACATGGCCGGCGGTGTTATCATCCTCCTCGGTATGTTCGGGGAAGACAGGAACGGTAATCCACCGGCGGGCCATTTTCTCGGGACAGGGATGCACGGGGGTGCGATCTTCGTCCGCAAGGGAGTGGATGAGCACAGGCTTGGAAGGGGCCTTAAATCCGTCGAAGTATCTCCTGACGACATGGAGACCATCAAACCTTACTTGAGAGAGTTTGCCCGGACCTTCGGCCTCGGGCTGAAGGAAATCCTCGGCGAGCGATTCTACAAGATAGTTCCGGAAACCCACAGGCCGTACGGAAATATGTATGCCTATTAGCGGCGGTTATTGAATGTGGCCAAGATTGATGATAACTTCTCTTTATGATTGCCGTTATCGATTATAGGGTCGGAAACCTTGGCAGCGTCCGGAGGGCCGTAGAACGGTTGGGTTTCCCCTGCAAGGTTACCGGGGAGACGGATGAGATTCTCTCTGCGGAGAGGGTTATTTTCCCCGGTGTCGGCGCAGCGGGAAAGGCCATGGAATGTCTCAGGGAGACGGGCCTTGACGAAGCCGTCCGGGAGAGTCTCCGGCTGGGAAAGCCCATACTGGGAATATGCCTGGGGGCCCAGGTAATTTTCGAAAGGAGCGAGGAAAACGATACCCTTTGTCTCGGCCTCATCAAGGGGAAGGCCGCGCGGTTTCCCGAGCCGTTGTACGGTGCCGCAGAAGGCCTGCTCAAGGTCCCGCACATAGGTTGGAACGGGGTGATTCCGCAGAGACAGCACCCCGTCCTCGAAGGGATCCGGGCCGCAGACGAATTCTATTTCGTCCACTCCTACTATCCCCTCCCCGAAGACGAAGAAAACGTGATTACTCTCACGGACTACGGCGTCCGGTTTCCCTCGGTCATCGGTTGCCGGAACCTTGTCGCCGTCCAGTTCCACCCCGAGAAGAGCGGAACTGCGGGGCTTAAGCTCCTCAGGAATTTCTGCACATGGGACGGGCGCCATGCTGAGTAAGAGGATCATCCCCTGTCTCGACGTCCGGGAGGGGAAGACGACCAAGGGGATCAAGTTCGAGGAGAATATAGACATCGGTGATCCCGTGGAAATGGCCCGGTTTTACTACGAGGAAGGGGCCGATGAGGTAGTCTTCTACGACATCACGGCGTCGAGCGACAGGCGGGACATCATGATAGACGTGGTGAGCCGGGTCGCCCGGGAAATCTACATCCCCTTTTGCGTCGGCGGAGGCATCCGGACGCTTGAAGACATGCGGGCCGTCCTCCTGGCGGGGGCCGAGAAGGTAAGCGTCAACAGCGCCGCGGTCCTGAACCCACGGATCATCGCCGAAGGGGCTGAGGTCTTCGGAAGCCAGTGCATCGTCCTCGGGATGGATGTGAAAAAAGTCGCCCCCTCGGGCAGGATTCCGTCGGGCTACGAGGTAGTCATCGACGGCGGCCGGACTCGCATGGGCCGTGATGCGCTGGAGTGGGCCAAAGAGGCCGAGAGTCTGGGGGCAGGGGAGATATGCCTCAATTCCATCGACGCGGACGGGACACAGGAGGGATATGAAATGACGCTCACGCCGCTCATCTCCGAGAACGTGGGGATACCGGTTATCGCCTCCGGAGGGGCGGGGAATATCGACCACATCTACGACGTCCTCACAAGGGGTAAGGCCGACGCCGCCCTTGTCGCCTCCGTCGTCCATTACGGGACTCACAGCATCAGACAGATCAAGGAGGAGCTGAACAGACGCGGGGTGAAGGTGAGGATGGCGTGGTGACGGTGAAGAGCAGAAAGGCGTTGCTCGTATTGGAAGACGGGACTGCGTTCGAGGGCAGGACCTTCGCCGGGGAAGGTGAAGTCGAGGGCGAAGTAGTTTTCAACACGAGCATGACGGGTTACCAGGAGGTTCTCACCGACCCCTCCTATCGCGGCCAGATCGTCGTCATGACCTACCCCCTGGTAGGGAACTACGGGGTCAACCCGGAGGACATGGAATCGGCGAACATCCAGGTGGAGGGTTTCGTGGTCCGGGAGTATGAGCCGGCCCCGAGTAACTGGCGGTCCCGGATGACGCTGGCGGAATTTCTGGGCGGGAACGGGATCGTGGGGATCGAAGGGGTGGACACGCGGGCGCTCACGCGGCGCCTTCGGCTGGCGGGGGCCATGAAAGGGGTCATCTCGACGGAGGACCTCGACCCCCGTTCGCTCGCGGCGAAGGCTGGGGCCTCGCAGGGCCTTGTAGGGCGCGACCTCGTGAAGGGCGTCTCCTGCCGGGAGGCTTATCGGTGGCCCGCGGCAGAGAGTCGCCGCCACGTGGTCGTCCTGGACTTCGGCGTCAAGTTCAACATACTGCGATGCCTTGCCGGGAGAGGTTGCAGGGTGACCGTCGTGCCGGCCTGGACGTCCGCCGACGCCGTGATGGCCATGAACCCAGACGGCGTCCTTCTTTCCAACGGTCCCGGGGACCCCGAGCCGATTACCTATGCCGTGGATACCATCAGGAAACTGATAGGCCGGGTTCCTCTCTTCGGTATCTGCCTCGGCCAGCAGCTACTGGCGATCGCCCTCGGAGGAAAGACCTACAAGCTCAAATTCGGCCACCGGGGCGCCAACCACCCCGTCAAGAACCTCCTCACGGGGAAGGTCGAGGTCACCGTCCAGAACCACGGTTTTTGCGTAGACGCCGACTCGATCAAGGACCCGGAGGTGGAGGTCACCCACATCAACCTCAATGACGGAACCCTAGAGGGGATGCGCCACCGGGGCCTTCCTGCCTTTTCCGTCCAGTATCACCCGGAGGCGTCCGCCGGCCCACACGACGCGGCTTACCTGTTCGATGATTTTGTGGCGATGATGGAGAAAGGCTCGGCTGACGGTGGCCGGTGATTGTTTATGCCCAGACGTTCGGACATCAAAAAAATCATGATTATCGGCTCCGGGCCCATCGTCATCGGCCAGGCCTGTGAGTTCGACTATTCGGGCACCCAGGCCTGCAAGGCCTTGAAGGAAGAGGGGTACGAGGTGGTCCTGGTGAACAGCAATCCCGCAACGATCATGACCGACCCCGGAATGGCCGACCACACCTACATCGAACCGATCACCCCGGAATTCGTGGCCCGGATCATCGAGAGGGAGCGGCCGCAGGCGCTCCTCCCGACGCTCGGCGGCCAGACGGGGCTCAACACGGCCGTCCGGGTTGCCGACCTCGGTGTTCTCGACAGGTACGGCGTGGAGATGGTCGGGGCCTCGGTGGAGGCCATCAAGAAGGCCGAAGACAGGGACCTCTTCCGTGAGGCCATGGGGCGCATCGGGCTGCGTGTACCGAAGAGCGCCATCGTCCGCGACCTCGGAGGCGCCCGTTCCGCGGCGGAAAAAATCGGGTATCCCGCCATCGTTCGCCCCAGTTTCACCCTCGGCGGCACGGGGGGAGGCGTGGCGTACAACCGGGAAGACCTCGAGAAGCTAACGGCCGGCGGCCTCGATGCGAGCCTGATCCGTGAGGTCATGATAGAAGAATCCGTCATCGGGTGGAAGGAGTTCGAGCTCGAGGTGATGCGGGACAGGATGGACAACGTGGTCGTCGTCTGCTCCATCGAGAACGTCGACCCGATGGGCGTCCACACGGGAGACAGCATAACTGTCGCTCCTGTCCAGACCCTGACGGACAAAGAGTACCAGAAGATGAGGGACGCCGCGATTGCCGTGATCCGTGAGGTCGGGGTCGAGACGGGGGGGTCGAATATACAATTCGCCGTCAACCCGGCGGACGGCGAGATGGTGGTCATCGAGATGAACCCCCGGGTTTCCCGGAGCTCGGCCCTGGCCTCGAAGGCCACGGGTTTTCCGATCGCCCGGATCGCGGCCAAGCTCGCTGTAGGCTATACCCTGGACGAACTGCCCAACGACATCACGAAAGAGACCGTGGCTTGCTTCGAGCCTGCCGTCGACTACTGCGTGGTCAAGATCCCCCGCTGGACCTTCGAGAAATTCCCCGACACGGAGGACATCCTTACCACCTCCATGAAATCGGTGGGAGAGACGATGGCGATCGGCCGGACATTCAAAGAGGCCCTGCAGAAGGGCCTTCGGTCGCTGGAGGTCGGCCGTTTCGGCTTCGGTGCCGACGGCCGCGGTTTCGAACAGAAAGGGGCGTTGCCGAGCCCGGACGAAATCCGGCTGAAACTGGCGAACCCCAATTCTCAGAGGGTCTTCTACCTGCACTATGCTTTGAAAGCGGGAATGGATATAGGGACCATCGGCGCCCTCTCGGGGATCGATCCCTGGTTCCTCCACCAGATGGCGCAGATCGTCGATACCGAGGAGGAGATCCGCCGGGCCCGCACCCTTTCAGCCGGAACGATCAGGAAGGCGAAGGCGGCGGGGTTCTCCGACGTGCAGCTTGCCCACCTTTTGCAGGCGTCCGATGACGACATCCGGGAAGAACGCCGCCGTCTGGGGGTCGAACCGGTGTATAAGTTGGTGGACACCTGTGCGGCAGAGTTCGAGGCCTACACACCCTACTACTATTCCACCTATGAGAGGGAGAATGAGGTCCGTGTTGCGGACCGGGAGAAGGTGGTCATTCTCGGGGGCGGCCCGAACCGGATCGGCCAGGGGATCGAGTTCGATTACTGTTGTGTGCAGGCCTCCTTTGCCCTGCGCGAAGAGGGGATCGAGAGCATCATGGTGAACTCCAACCCGGAGACAGTGAGCACCGATTACGACACCTCGGACAAGCTCTACTTCGAGCCCCTCACCAAGGAGGATGTCCTCAGCATCGTCGAGACGGAAAGGCCCATGGGCGTCATCGTTCAGTTCGGCGGCCAGACGCCCCTCAACCTGGCCGCAGACCTGGAAAAGGCGGGCGTGCCGATCATCGGAACCTCTCCGGCGAGCATCGCCCTGGCCGAAGACCGGGAGCTTTTCCGGGGTCTTCTCAAGAGGCTGGGACTGGTCCAGCCCGAAAACGGCACGGCCCTGGGGGTCGAAGATGCCGTGCTGGTGGCGAAAGAGATCGGGTATCCCGTCGTCGTGAGACCTTCTTACGTTCTCGGCGGTCGGGCCATGCAGATCGCTTACGACCGGTCTTCACTAGAGGACTTTACCAGGAAGGCCATGCTTGTCTCCCCCGGGCACCCGATCCTTATCGACAGATTCCTCGAAGAGGCTGTCGAGGTAGACGTGGACGCCCTTTCGGACGGCGAGACGACGGTCATCGGCGGCGTCATGGAGCATATAGAGGCGGCCGGGATACACTCGGGCGACAGCGCCTGCGTTCTGCCGCCCCATACCCTCCCCGGGACGATAATCAAGCAGATCAAGGAGAGCACCCGCGCCCTGGCGAGGGAGCTTCCCGTGGTCGGCCTCCTCAACGTCCAGTACGCCGTCAAGGACGGCATGGTCTACGTCCTGGAGGTCAACCCCCGCGCGTCGAGGAGCGTCCCCTTCGTCAGCAAGGCCACGGGGGTGCCCCTGGCGAAGATCGCCACGAAGGTGATGGTCGGGAAGAAGTTGAAGGACCTGGGCCTGACCGAGGACCCTGAACCCCGCCATGTGTCGGTGAAGGAGGTCGTACTGCCCTTCGACCGTTTCCCCGGCGTCGATATCCTCCTCGGGCCGGAGATGAAGTCGACGGGAGAGGTCATGGGCATCGACAGCGATTTCGGGTGCGCCTTCGCCAAATCGCAGCTCGCCGCCGGCCAGAAACTGCCGACGGAGGGTTCGGTGTTCGTCAGCGTTAGGGACGGGGACAAGGAAAAGGTGCTGCCGATCGTCAGAAGACTCCACGACATGGGTTTCCGGATACTCGCTACGCAAGGCACGTCGCGTTGTCTGGACAGGGCGGGCATACCTAACAAGGCGGTCAAGAAGATCGCCGAGGGCCGCCCCCATGTCATCGACTACATCAAGAACGGGGCGGTCCAGATGGTCATCAACACGGCGTCGGGGAAAAGGAGCGGCGAGGGGTCTGGAAAAATACGGTGGGCGGTGTTACGTTACAGCATCCCTTATTCCACGACACTGGCGGGTGCCTGGGCCATGGCCGCCGGGATCGAGAGGCTGAAACGGGGGGCGCTTTCCGTCCGGTCTTTGCAGGAGTTTCATGACGATGAACTAAGCCGTGCCGGGGCGACGTGCGGGAAATGAGTGTTCCGAAGGACAGGGATGACGTGATGGAACGAATGGTTGTTCGGTATAGAGATGACGGTGGGCCGCGGGAGTCCTGCGGCGTTTTCGGGGTTTACGGCCACGAGGAGGCGGCCAAACTCGTCTATTTCGGCCTCTATGCCCTTCAGCACCGGGGGCAGGAAAGCGCCGGTATCGTCTCTTCCACCGGAAAGGCCGTGTACGAGCACAAACAGATGGGGCTTGTGACGGAAGTCTTCAACGAGGACATCCTGAAAAGGTTGACCGGCCGGATTGCCATGGGCCACGTCCGGTATTCCACCACCGGCTCCTCGGTCCTGAAGAACGCCCAGCCCTTCGTCGTTCACCATTCGGGCAAGACGATCGCGATCGGACACAACGGCAACCTCGTCAACTCCCAGAGTTTGCGGCGCGAGCTGGAGGAAAAGGGCGCCATATTCCAGACTACGATGGACAGCGAGGTCATCGTCCACCTGATCGCGCGTAACCTCCGGCACGGGATGGAAGAGGCCGTCGTAAGAACCATGGCGCAGATAAAGGGGGCCTATTCCTGCGTCCTGATGACGGAGGGTGAACTCATCGCCATCCGCGACCCGAACGGCTGGCGGCCTTTATGCCTGGGAAGGCTCGATGACGCCTATGTCGTCGCCTCCGAGACCTGCGCCTTCGACCTGATCGACGCGGAATACGTAAGAGATGTCGAACCGGGGGAAATCGTCGTCATCGACGGGAATGGTCTCAAGTCTCTCAAGCCCTTCCCCGAGGGAAGGAGAAGTTTCTGCATCTTCGAATTCATCTACTTTGCGAGGCCGGACAGCGACATCTTCGGCCGAAACGTCTATGCCGTCCGTAAGCGGCTCGGGAAGTCCCTGGCCAAGGAATATCCCCTCGAGGCCGATTTTGTGATGCCGCTACCCGACTCGGGAAATTATGCGGCCATCGGATACAGTCAGGCTTCGGGTATCCCGCTCGAGATGGGCATGATCCGCAATCATTACGTGGGCAGGACATTCATCGCACCTTCCCAGTCCATGCGGGATTTCGGGGTACGGGTCAAGCTCAACCCGGTGAGGGGCCTCTTCAAAGACAAGCGCGTGGCGATCGTGGAAGACTCGATCATCAGGGGAACCACTTGCAGGATGCGGATCAAGGCACTGCGGAAAACCGGTGTCGGTGAGGTCCACATGATGGTGAGTTGCCCGCCCCATAGGTATCCGTGTTATTACGGGATAGATTTTTCTACCAAGGGCGAACTGATCGCCTGCGGGCATTCCGTTGAGGAGATAAGGAACTACATCGGCGTCGACAGCCTGTGCTATCTCAGCATGGAGGGTATGGTCGAGGCGACGGGCATCCCGGCGGAAGATTTCTGCCTCGCCTGCTTTGACGGCAACTACCCGATCCCCCCCGAGGATGACTTCTCGAAAAAGTGTTTAGAGTAATGAGGTGTCGCTCATGCCGTCGTCGAACATAGAAGAACTCCGACTACTTTTTGCCGTCAGCCGGGCTCTCGGTGAAGGCAGCGACCTGAAGACGACGCTCTACAGGGTCCTGGAGATTCTTTCTACATCCCTGGGGATGATACGGGGAACCGTCACGATCCTGAACCCGCTGCGGGACGAGATCTCCATCGAGGTCGCCCACGGCCTTTCGAAGAGCGCGATTGAGCGGGGTAAGTACAAGGTTGGAGAAGGCGTGACGGGTAAGGTTATCGAGACGGGGATCCCCATCATCGTGCCGAAGATAAGCAAGGAGCCTCTCTTCCTGAACCGGACGGCAACGAGGAGGAGGTCGGAAACCGAAAAGGAACTCTCCTTCATCTGCGTCCCCATAAAAAAGGGGTCCCAGGTCGTCGGCGCGTTGAGCGTGGACCGTCCTTATGACGAGTCCTATTCGCTGGAAGAGGGGGAGGGGCTTCTGTCGATCGTCGCCGCCATGATCGCCCAGCATGTCATCAACCTGGAGACCGTCTATCTTGAGCAGGAGCAGCTCCGGCAGGAGAACCAGCGGCTGCGGGAAGAGCTTACGCGAAAGTACCGCATCACGAACATCATCGGGAACAGCAATAAGATGAAAGACGTTTTCCAGATGATTTCCCAGGTCTCACGGAGCAACGCCACCGTGCTGATCCGGGGGGAAAGCGGCACGGGCAAGGAACTCGTGGCGAACGCCATCCACTATGCGAGCCTCCGGGCGAAGAATCCCTTCGTCAAGGTGAATTGTGCGGCCATACCCGCAAACCTCATCGAGAGCGAGATGTTCGGCCACGAGAGGGGTGCCTTTACCGGAGCCATCCGCCAGAAGGTCGGAAAATTCGAGATGGCCAACAGGGGGACCATCTTTCTCGATGAGATAGGGGCCGTCAGCATGGAGGTGCAGGCCAAGCTGCTCAGGGTCATCCAGGAAAAGGAGTTCGAGCGCGTCGGCGGGACGAAGACGATAAAGTCCGACGTCCGTATCATCGCCGCGACCAACAAGAATCTCGAAGAGGCCGTCGAGAAGGGCGAGTTCCGTGAAGACCTCTACTACCGGCTGAACGTCTTCCCGATCTACCTGCCTCCCCTCAGGGAAAGGAGGACCGACATCCTTCTTTTGGCGGACTACTTTCTGGAGAAGTATGCCGCGGAGAACAGGAAGAACATCGGCAGTTTCTCCAAGACAACCGTCGACATGTTGGTGAACTACCATTGGCCGGGTAACGTCCGAGAACTCGAGAACTGCATCGAACGCGCCGTCCTGCTGTGCGAAGAGGGCGTGATCCAGAGCTACCACCTGCCCCCTTCCGTCCAGGCGGTCAAGGAGACGGACCTCTCGCCCGGGACGTCTCTGGAGGATGCCGTGGAGAACCTGGAGCGGGACCGGATGGTCGACGCCCTGAAGGGCACCCGCGGCAACATGGCCAAGGCAGCCAAGATCGTCGGGCTCACGGAAAGAAGGTTCGCCTACAGGGCCAAGAAGTACGGGATCGATTACCGCTGGTACAGGTAGGGCGGACGCCGGAGTCCTCAGATTCGGTTCGAAGGAAGGATGCAGCCAAACCATCTTGGCGTGTACGTCCCATCTGTGATGACATTAATGTGATTAATTTATTCTAATACAACATTATCGTAATATATAACTCTTCATTCTCCCGCCTGGCTCAATAATCTTCAGTAAAATCAACCCATTAAATATCATATCCTTCTTGGCACCGCAATTGCTCACCCTTGAAAGTGACCGATACCGTAGTCCACTTTGTGCAGATTGTAAAAGGATTTTCATCAAGGGTAACTTGCGTAATCCTACACCACCAACATTTTCACTGGGGAAAAATTTGGGAGAAGTACCTATGAGAACATCTTTGAACAATAACACATCATGCATTATCGTTTTTCTCGTCTCATGTATGTTGGCAGTCTCCGCTGCGCCGGTTTTTGCCGAAGAGGACAAGCCGACCGGCGATGCGACAGTCGCCGTTTTGAGTAAGTACGTCTGGAGAGGGCAGGAACTCAGCCGGAACAGCGTTGTCGTTCAGCCCTCCGCGACCATCGGCTATAAGGGATTCTCGGTCAATGTATGGGGCAATCTGGACACGGTGCCCTATTACAGCGGGACAGGTGACATAAGCTACAGCAACAACTGGACCGAAACGGATGTTGCCCTGTCCTATTCGAAAACCATAGGGCCATTCAACCTGGGCGCAGGGTATGTCTATTACGGACTCTCGGCGCCCAACAAGGACGCGTTAGACCCGCCGGATTCACAGGAGATTTTTGCTTCTGTGGGCCTGAACACGATCCTTTCGCCGACCTTAACGGTCTACAGGGAAATCGCCTATTACCACCAATGGTATTTTCTGCTGGGGGTCTCACACACGTTCGAACTGAACAAGATGATTTCGCTGAAACTTGCGGCGTCGGCAAGCTATTTGCTGAGTACCGACGAGGCCACCTATCCGAAGTATAACGACAATGCCCTGCCGACCGGCGACAAATTCAGCAATTTTCACGACGGAACCCTTACCGTCAGCCTGCCTGTCAAGGTGTCGTCGTGCATCACGCTGACGCCGATGTTCTCCTTTGCCTTCCCGCTCTCGGATGACGCGAAGAATGAAATGAAGGGTCGGGGGATGAGCGGAGAGATACCGTCGGACCGCAGCAGCACCTTTGCTTACGGCGGGTTGACTGCAAGCTTCACTTTCTAAGACTGAACGGATGATGAATCCACCAAACACAGATGCATAAGGAGGTAAGATTTATGAATTCAGGAGATACTGCATGGGTACTGATATCTTCGGCTTTGGTATTGATCATGACACCCGGCTTGGCCTTTTTCTATGGGGGTATGGCGAGGAAAAAAAATGTTCTTTCCTTGCTCATGCAATGTTTCTTTATCATGTGCCTCATCGGGGTACAGTGGGTCGTTTACGGTTACTCCCTCGCGTTCGGTCCCGATGTCGGCGGCATTATTGGAAGCCTTGATTGGGCCTTCTTGCATAACGTGGGCTTGAAGCCCTTTGATGGTTACTCCAAAACCATACCACATCTTGCCTTTATGGTTTTTCAGAGCATGTTTGCAGTCATTACACCTGCTCTGATCATCGGCGCCTTTGCCGAAAGGATTAAATTTTCAGCTTTTGTAGTTTTTACCCTGCTCTGGGCCACGTTGGTATACGATCCGATTGCCCATTGGGTCTGGGGAAACGGCGGCTGGCTGAAAGATTTAGGAGCGCTTGATTTTGCCGGCGGCATTGTTGTTCACGTCAGTTCCGGAATATCCGCTCTGGTCATGTGTCTCCTGATCGGGAAGAGAATCGGTTACGAGAAAACGGCTTTTGCGCCCCACAACCTACCCTTCACCGTTTTGGGCGGAGCGCTTCTCTGGTTCGGCTGGTTCGGATTTAACGCGGGCAGCGCACTCGCCGCCGACGGGATTGCCGCTAACGCATTTGTCACGACCAATACAGCAACTGCAGCAGCCGGGTTCTCTTGGGCTTTATTAGAGTGGATCAAAGACGGAGCGCCGACAGTTCTCGGCGTCGTATCGGGCGCAGTTGCGGGACTGGTTGCGATTACCCCGGCCTGTGGGTACGTGAGCCCGACTTCGGCGATCATAATCGGAATCGTCGCCGGTGTCATCTGCTGCCTTGCGGTTACTGTGCTGAAACAGCGTCTGGGCTACGATGATTCACTGGATGTCTTCGGTGTTCACTGCGTCGGTGGAACATGGGGAACGCTGGCAACGGGTTTGTTTGCCCAGAAGGTCATCAATGAAGGCGGCGCAGACGGATTGTTCTTCGGAAATCCTCAACTCCTGTTGAATCAGGGCATTTATTTTATTTCCTGCATTGCCTATGCTGCAGCTATGGCATGGGTCCTTTTCAAGTTGGTGGATGTGTTGATTGGAGTGAGGGTTGAGAAGAAAGACGAGTTGATCGGTCTCGATCTGACCCAGCACAACGAAGCAGCCTATACGGTCTTAGAATAAGGAGGAGGCGAACAATGAAATTAATCGTAGCGATCATTCAACCCAGCAGGCTGGAAGAGGTAAAACAGGCATTGGAAGATGCGAATGCGGGGCTTATGACTGTAACTCCCGTCTTGGGACGTGGACGACAGAAAGGAATCACCGAGGTCTATAGGGGCGCTAAGGAAATCGGCAGCCTCCTCAAGAAGATCAAAATCGAGATCGCGTGTAGCGATGATTTCGTAGAACCGACCATCGAGGCAATTATCAAAGGGGCGCGAAGCGGTGAAATCGGCGACGGCAAGATATTTGTTCTCGATCTTTCCGACGTTGTCCGCATCCGCACTGGTGAGCACGGACGAGAAGCTATCGGTTGACCATCAGGCTATAATACTACCCGGAAACTGAACGCGCATATTTGAGGTGGAATTAGGGGACGTTCTTAACATTTAAACTTTTGATGGGCTTCATAGAAGTTTCACCGTGACAAACAATGTCATGCTAAGAATATCCCGCGCAAACGCTTCCGGTGCATTTCACCATATAATCTGATAATCTGGACCAATATCTGAACCCCCTCAGGGTGCCGGTATCGTTTCTTGAAAGCGAAAATCTCAGCAGGACTGATTTGTATAAGTGTTGGAAGAATAAGGGAAAGTTAAATAGTTAACAGCATCCCATTATAGACTTTATAGATTGTGGCTCCAACGACTGGCAAGGAAGTTTTATTCGGTTGTGGACATTTTAAGCCCAACCTAATGCTCCACCCGATCGCAAGCCGCTGGCTTGCTCCGGGTGAGCGTTGTCGTT